>JAFTFD010000222.1 GCA_017449745.1 Lachnospiraceae bacterium | reverse complement strand
TAGAAAACCCGTATGCAAACCTCGATCCGACGATAGTCGCACGGGGTTAATACGGCCGGCGGAGCCTCAGATGCCGGACAGTTTTTAAACTGTCCTCCACTTAACTCAGGAACGGGACTTCCTGCCATGTAAACAATGACTATTATCTATATTTAACAATGCGGCATTGATGCGATAGCGGCTTATTCGTGATTCCAATCATGAGTAAGCCTCTTTTATGGCCATGACGGCCAGGTCCTTTGGATGCAGGGGTGTTTTTGCAGTGTTATACTTCAAGAGAAAACCGCATATTTGTTATGAAGGGTACGGGCAAAATTCATGTAGAGGAATAATCCAACCTTACAAAGGGCAGAAAGTCCACCCTTACGTCTTTTGAGAAGGTCTTGTCCCAGAGGGGATGAAACTGCAGTTCCTCCCGCACAGGGATAAAGACACCTTATACGGCCTTCCGGCTTTCCGGTTTTTGTGTTCTCTGAATGAGAAAAGGGTCTGTGCATCCAGCGTCAGGGATCATGAGCGTGTGCGGCATGCCGCCAAGCGTAGGTGGTCAACCCTTGCGCTTAATGCGACACCCCCTTCTTTTGGGAGCTACGGGTATTAAAGTTGTTCAATGTACTTCTGTGGAGATACACCGAAATAGTTCTTAAACTGCCTGCTGAAGTAGTAAGGATCTTTATATCCGCATTGCACCGCAATATCCTTTACAGGAATGTGGGTGCGGTATTGCCGTAACATTTCTGCTGCCATATCCATGCGCCGCGTCGTGATATAATCTGCCGGAGTAACGCCCGTCTCTTCTTTGAAAAGTTTTCTCAGATGGTTAGGGGAATATCCTGTTCTCAACAGGGTTTCTTTGAAATCATAGTCCGGGTCCGTAAAATGCATATTTAGTTCATGGATGACATCATAGACCTGCTGATTCATTGCCTTGGACTTGAGGCCGACAGCCAGTATTGTTTCATGCATCAGCCGCTGGAGGTTTTCCCGGACCGTATCAAAATTAGGGTCGTCCATTCCCTGCACATCCAGCCCCAGATAGAAGATCCTTCGGATCAGATCTGTATCCTTTCCGGGTATATGCATGACCTTATGTGAGGAATAGGTCAGATCCGGCAGCACAATAACTCCTAAAAGTGCAAAATCATTCATATCATCAAACCCGGATCCGCTATTGTCTGCTTCAAAAACACATTCTGTGTTGGAAGGTATTTCCAAGAAAGCATGCGTGGACATTTCATAGCGGGTGTTATCAAAACAAAAGACCCCTTTCCCTTTTAAAAGAAGGATAAAACGATGGGTATCACTGATAGGGATCTGCTCACCATTTCTTACAATAATCATTAAAAAATCCATCTTCATACGTTGGCCGCTCCATTCTCTGTAATAGTCTGTTTTGATGTCTTTTGATGCACTGTTCTATGAGATGCACCGGATTTTCGGGTGTTTTCAAGGTGTTCTCTTATTTTTGACTGCTGATTAAAAAACTGAGTACTTACTTTTAGATGATTATAAGAGAATAATAGGCGATTATCCAGTATTAAATCGTTATTTTGTCCATCTATTATAAACGTCGCATGCATGTCAGTCTGCAGTTCCCGGTGGTATCTTAAATTCATCAAAGAAATCTTGCAAAGAGCAACAAGGAAAGGAGATCGAAACAATGAACGAAACGACTATACAAAAGAATGAAGAAGGACGTCTGTCATTTCTGCAGCGGCTGTGCTACGGGTTTACAGATGCAGGCGGAAATTTTGCCTTTTCCATGGTAAGCTCATACCTCACAGTTTTTTACACCGATGTGGTCGGCCTTACTCCGGCTGTCATCAGTATCATTATGCTGGTCGCACGTGTTTGGGACGCTATTAATGATCCGATGATGGGTGTCATCGCGGATAAGACCCGCAGCAAGTGGGGACGCTATCGTCCTTATCTTCTGTTCGGTGCGCCGGTTCTGGGTATTCTCACAGTTCTTGCTTTTACAAAGCCTGGCTTCGGAGGCGTCAAAGGGGCAGTTTACTGCGGTATCACATACATCCTCAGCGGAATGGCTTATACAGTGACCGGTGTAGCCGGAACAGCTCTGGCTAATGTCCTTTCCCGTAACAACCAGGAACGCATGGTGCTTATCACTTTCCGATCTGTTGTTTCACAGGTCGCGACTCTTATCACAGGCGCAGCGACAATGCCCCTGATCCTTCATTTCGGCGAAGGGAATGCATCCAGCGCCAAAGGATATTTCTGCACAGTTGTGATTTTTGCTATCCTCGGCACGATTTGCTATTGGATCGCGTTCTTCGGGACAAAGGAAGTGGTTGAACCTGCAGAAGGCGCCAAAGCGGTTCCGATCACCGACAGCCTGAAACTCGCTTTTGGAGATCCCAGTGTCCGCAAGCTGCTGCTCGGCTATCTGATCTACATGTGTGGTGTTTTCGGTAGAATTGGTGTAATGGTGTACTTCTTCCTGTATGTTGTCGAGAATCCCCTGTGGCTCTCTGTTGCAGCAACTGTTATGACAGCAGCTATGGCGGTCCCGGTTCTGGCTGTGCCTTTCCTGACAAGACGCTTTGAGAAAAAGACTTTGATGACTGCGCTGCTGATCCTCGGCGCCATTGGCGGAGGAATCCTGTTCATGGGCGGCAGATTGATGAGCCTGCCTCTGATCCTTGTCGGTACCGCAATGTTCCATGGATGCGGCGCTCTGGTCGGAACCGTTTCTTACGGCCTGGTTGCAGAAATCGTTGATGATATGGAAGTCCGCACCGGCAACCGCGCTGATGCGATTGTCCTTTCCGTCACATCATTCTCTGTAAAACTTGGCAATGCGATCGCAGGTTCCCTCGGTGTCGTGCTTCTCGGTGTTGCAGGTTATGTTGCAAATGCGACACAGGATGCGGCTACCAAGACAGGTATGAACATGGTCATTAATCTTCTGCCTGCAGCACTCTTCCTGATCGCCATTATTCCTTTCAGCATGATCAAAATGAACCATGCTAAAGCAGCAGAGAACCAGGCGATCCTGATGAGCCGCCATACTGGCAGTACCGGTGCGGATGAGTAGGCCTGAGCAGACTAAGAACAACTGAAAGGAGTACAAACATGCTTACCATCAACAAACTGAGAACGGAATATCTTGAAAATCCCATCGGTATTGATGCTCGTAATCCGCGACTCTCCTGGGTGCTCGGGAGCAGCCGGCAGGACGTTGAGCAGGAGAACTATCATGTGCTTGCAGCCTCCGATCCGGGGTTCAGCGATATCCTCTGGGACAGCGGTGTCGTGGACAGTTCTGACAGCGTCCGCGTCCGCTACCGGGGAAAAGCTCTCTGTTCAGGGCAGGGTGTGTATTGGAAGGTCACGGTAACAGCCGGAGGAGAAAAGGCCGACAGTGAGACAGCCTATTTCGAAATGGGCTTGCTTACGCAGGAGGATTGGAAAGCGAAGTGGATCAACGTGGATACAAAGACGGATGACTTGGACACTGCCCGTCCCGCCTTCTACCTGCGCAAATCGTTCTCTGTTTCCAAAAAGATTCGCAGAGCACGTATTTATCAGACCGCACACGGCCTGTACCATTTTTGGCTCAATGGAGAAAAAGGCACACACGATCAGTTCAATCCGGGCTTTACGAGCTATTATCACCGCCTCCAGTATCAGACTTATGACATCACACCGCTCCTAAAGGAAGGTCAGAACGTCTGGGCAGTCCTGATCGGTGAGGGCTGGTGGCGCGGCACGATTGGGGGTCAGTTCCGCAATAACTTCGGTTATACATTGGATTTCCTCGGACAGATCGTGATCGATTACGAAGACGGAACCTGCGAGGTCATCGGCAGCGATGAGAACTTCCGAAAATCCTGTGGAAATATACTGATGAACGACATGAAATACGGCGAAGTCTATGACGCCAGGATCGCCATGGACGGCTGGACCGGCATTGGTTTTGACGACAGCACATGGGAGAATGTCAGACTTGCAGAAGGTGAACATACCGGAATGGACGCCCTGATCCCGCAGCGCAGTGTTTTCATGCGTGAAAAAGAGGTTTTCCGTCCCAAACTCATGATTGACACGGCCGGAAACACACTCCTGGACTTCGGTCAGAACATCGCGGGTTATGTGCGAATGACGCTCCGCGGATTGGAACCGGGGCAGAAGGTCCATCTGCAGCACAACGAAGAACTCAAGAACGGCGCCTTTGATCTGGGCAATGTACAGCAGGGCTTGGCTGATGAGACGCATTTCCAGGAAATTGTCTATTACGGTGCCGGCGCGTCCACTGAAAAGTATCAGCCGTCCTTTGCCATCTTTGCTTTCCGCTATGTGCTGCTCGAAGGCTATAACATCGCAGCGATCCATGATGGGGATTTCGAAGCCGTAGCAATATATTCTGACTTGGAGCAGACAGGAGATTTCACTTGCTCCAACGAACTGATCAACCAGCTTGTGCGCAACAGCCGCTGGAGCCAGAAGGGCAATTTCCTGGATGTCCCCACGGATTGCCCGAGCCGTGAACGCAGCCCTTGGACCGGTGACAGCCAGGTCTATGCCAAGACGGCTTCCGAGTTTATGAACGTCTATCCGTTCTTCGAGAAGTGGATGGGAGAGTTCCCCGTTGAGCAGTATGCAGACGGAATGATCTCAAACTCTGCACCTCTGACCACTTCCCTTCACAGCAAAGAAGAAGCGGACCGCCTGATCCGGGAAGAGAAGTATACCTTCTTCAAACCCGGAGTAGTAGGCCCGGACGGGACACCGAGCTGCTTCGACGGTTCTGCCGGATGGGGCGACACGGTTACCATTACGCCTTATACCATGTATCTGTGTTACGGCGACCGGCAGATCCTGGAAAATCTGTACGGCACTGCAAAAAAATGGGTCAATTACATGATCAGGGCTGCAAAAGATGTAAGTGAGCCCAACAGCGACGGCCCCGAGTACAGCACTTATGTGAACGGCGTGCGTGATGCGGATTACCTGTTCGATACCCGTTTCCACTTTGGTGAATGGCTGGAACCTGACAGTGAGGAGGCGACAGAAGCAGGCAATCAGGATATCGAGGGACAGAAAAAGCGCACCGACCCGCTGGTCGCCACCGCCTATCTTTATTATTCCTCTGTTTTGCTGGGAAGGATGGCTGAGATTCTCGGGAATGACGAAGATGCATCCTATTACACCAATTACAGCAAAGAAGTCAAACGAGTATATAACAAGTATCTCATCGCGGAAGACGGTACCATCAGCAAAGGTCATCAGGCACCCTATGTACGCGTGCTGCAGTTCGGCCTTGTTGACGAAGACAAGAAAGAAAAAGTAGCTCAGAAACTTCTGGAAGAGGTCAGAAAAGCGAATATGCATTTGAATACCGGTTTCCTCTCCACACCGTTCATTCTGTTCCAGCTTTTGGAGAATGGTTTTGTCGAAGAGGCATACCAGGTGCTGGAGCAGCCGACATCTCCCGGCTGGCTGTACCCGGTGCTGCGCGGCGCCACTACAATCTGGGAGTCATGGCAGGCCATCGACCTGCACAACTGCTCCTATAACCATTACAGCTACGGTGCGGTCTGCGACTTCCTGTTCAGCGCTGTCTGCGGAATCAAGCCTCTGTTGGAGACTCCCGGTTACAAGCATTTCCGGATCGCTCCTGTTCCGGGCGGTCATCTGACCCATGCCGAGGCCAAGTATACATCTATTTACGGTGAGATCCGTTCAGCGTGGGAAAAGAAAGACGGCGGTGTTGAGTACCGCTTTGAGATCCCTGTGAACACAACAGCCGAGGTAATGCTGCCGGGCAGAGAAGCCGAAACACTTGGCAGCGGATGCTATACACGATTTGTGAAATGAAATCATAAAGAACCGGAAGGGGCTTCAGCCCTTTCCGGGACAGATTCTCACAGCACTTCAGGTGTATACGCAAGAAAGGAATGAATGATGTGAAGTTTAACGAAATCTATCACCTGGGCATAGTGGTGTCTGATCTGGATAAGGCTGTAAAGATCTACACCGAGGAATTAGGATACGGCCCATTTGAATTCGACAACGGCGCTTTTTTCGACGACAAGGTAATCAACGGCAAGATCGGGCCCGGACTCCCGATGAAATCTGCGATCTACCGTTCCGGCACTTATGAGATCGAGCTAATTGAGCCCACCGGCCCATCCATCTACATGGATTTTCTTAAAGAGAAAGGCCCCGGCATTCACCATGTGATCCTGAAAACGGATGAGAAGTATGCAGATGTGGTGGAGATGGCGAGGCGCGTTTCCGGACGTCCTCCCAAGCTGGAGACCAAGTTCCCGGATGGCACACCTATTGTCGCTTATGTTGATCTTCAGGAAGAAGCAGGACTGCTTCTGGAGATCGGATCCTGAAGAAAGGGGAATAAAACATGAAGATCAAAGGATTGAAAAAAGAGATCGCCCCTATTGTGATAGGAACCTCCTCTGCTCTTTTTACCGATGAGACGACGCCGTGGATCCACACGGACCTCACAAGACAGGAGCAGTTCGCAGTCGTTGACAAGCTATGGGAGATGGGCCTGCACACTTTTGACTGCGCTGCCGGTTACGGCGAGCGCGTGCTGGGGGAATACCTGAATGACCGCGGCAGAACGGAAGAAGCGGTGATCCTGACCAAAGGCTGCCACCCCAATTTCTACCGCAAGCGAGTTACGCCTTTTGACCTGCTCAGCGATTTCCACGATTCCCTCGCCAAACTGCACCGCGAGTACATCGATATTTACATGCTGCACCGCGATGATCCCGATGTGCCTGTCAGTGAGATCATCCCGGTACTGGACAAGCTGCAGAAAGAAGGAAAGATCGGCATTTACGGCGCATCAAACTGGACGATGGAACGTTATCGTAAAGCGAACGAGTTCGCCGCTGAGAACGGGATGGACGGATTCCGCGCGGTGAGCCCTCACTACTCCCTTGCCCATCAGGTGGACGACTGTTGGGGCGGCGGTGTCAGCCTCACAGGCCCCGAGCACAAAAAGGACAGAGAATGGCTGACAGAGCAGCAGATTCCCGTTTTTGCATACTCTGCACTGTCCGGCGGCTTTATCTCCGGTATGTTTAGGAGCGATGACCGTGAAGCGGCGGCGTCCTTCCTCTCTCCGCCTTCCAAAAAGGGATACTGGGCGGATGAGAATTTCGAGCGGCTATCCCGCGCGGAAAAGATGGCGGAAAAGTACGGTGTAAGTGTCGCGCAGATTGCGATCGCATGGCTTATGAACCAGGATCTTCAGGTCATTCCGCTCCAGGGCGGAGAGTCGCCGGAGATGTATGCGCAGACCCTTGAAGCTGCCAATCTGGTACTGAAGCCCGAGGAGGTCAGGTGGATGAACCTCGAGCAGGCATCTGCTTTCGACGAAGCGCTATCAAGAACGGAATGAAACAATAACGTACGGGTTTGACAAGTGACCTTTCGTTCACTATAATCAGGTGAACGAAAGGTCACTTTGTTATGTGTGGAGGTTATTATGGCGAGCGACACAAAAGAGAGAATACTGGAAGCTGCTCTGGAGATGTTTTCACAAAACGGCTATGCAGGGACAAACATTCGTGAACTGAGCGCATCTCTCGGCCTTGTGAAATCCGGGGTCTATAAGCACTATGAGAGCAAGGAAGCAATCTGGAATGCGCTGCTGGATGAGATGATCGCATATTACGGAGAGCATTTCGGTTCACCTGAGCACTTGCCGCCTGTACCGGATTCTCTGGAGGCGTTGACCCGGCTGACCATGCAGATGGTGAACATCACCGTTCATGATGAGAAGATCATCATGACGCGTAAGGTGTTGACTCTTGAGCAGTTCCGAGACGTACGTGCGCGGGAATTGGCAACAAAGCACTTCCTCACAGGGCTTACAGACATATTTACACGGATATTCACAGGTATGATGGATAAGGGGCTGCTCCGGAAGGATGATCCCGAGATGCTCGCATTTGCATATACTGCACCGATCTCTACACTGATCCATTTGTGCGACCGGGAGCCGGAAAAAACGGAGGATGCGATGAAGCAGGTAGAGGCTTTCAGCAGGCACTTTATCAATACATACGGAGCAACGGAGAATAAGTAAAAATGCGTTGACGGAGGAGAATGAAAACCATGGAGAATATAACGGCAAAGGTCAGCTGTTTTGCGCGAGCTTACCACGCTCGAAACAACACTACGCATATATTTGCGGACACAGCCGTGGGTTTAATGCTGGGAGAAGACTATGACCGGATCGCACAAAGCATGACGCAAGGTATCGGTTTCTTTCTCCCCGGTTTCAAAGGCTCTCCGGAGGAAGGCTTGCGGCTGATCGTGGACAGGCAGTTATCCCCATCTGTGCTCGGAAGAAGCGCGTACTGCGAAAGGATGCTGGAAAACGAAGCGCGCCTGGGCTGTCGACAGATCGTCGTATTCGCGTCCGGCTATGATACCTTCGCCATCCGAAGCGGCAATGCGTCCCTGTCTGTGTATGAATTGGATCTGCCGGAAGTGCTTGCCGATAAGAAGCAGAGAATTGAAAATGCCGGGCTGACATCGCGGGCGATATATGTCCCCTGCGATCTTTCGGATGGTTCATGGAAAGATCATCTG
>JAFTFD010000221.1 GCA_017449745.1 Lachnospiraceae bacterium | reverse complement strand
GAAAGTGGAAAACCTTCTCTGAAATACAGGCAGATATCGATGACTGGATGGACTATTACAATAACGATCGTTATAAAGTAGCATTATGTAATCTGTCACCCAATGAATACTACAAATACATAACAACAGGAGAACTACCTGTAGCAATGCCGAAGGAGGCGGTCAAAAATTTAGCTCCGTGTCCTTGACATGGGTAGTAGTTTATGAATTCAGGAGATTCATAGGTGCCCCCATCAGATAACAGAGGAAAGAAATGTCCGTACCTGCACGAGAAATCGGAGAAAATAGCTGCGGCCAGGATTTATAAAGACACGGGAATGGCCGTACCTGGGACTTTTGACTCCTTTTGGTTCATTAGTTTCCGCTCTAAATCAAACCTATCATCCATCAATTTCGCAGGCGCAACAATTATCAGCAGAGCAAGGATGTCCAACCGTGCAGTGCGACAGGCCTCTGGACAGCCACACGACATCCGGGTTTACAATGCCTGCATTTTGTTGTGGGCATTTTGGCTCAGAATTTCACCCACACGGTAGAAAGCTTCCGTAATCGCTGATTCGGTGGTAATTCCATTTCCCCATTCAGAAGGGGGTTACGTGCATTAAAGTGGATAATCGATCCGTGTGTTGCGCGGCAAAAAAGCCATCGCGTCCGCCAACTGACGAAATCAGGATTCCTGTTGCGAGGCCTTCAATTAAGACTTCCTCGGCAAACGGTCAGGGGAACCACTTCCAAGAATCTTTGTTGCGCGGCTGAAAAAGAGGAGGAAAACCGCGCAACAGGGAAGAGCATATTCATCATAATCTGTGGTACAGATCAAAAAACGAGAAATTTCCGCACAACAACGCTGTCCAAGTCATGAAGTTTGTGTTGCGCAAAGCTTTGAATCGAGTTCCATATCAAATCACAAAGCTCGAAATCAAACCCACAATGAATCACAAAGCTCGAAATCAAACCCACAATGAATCGCGAAGGCCGAAATCGAGCCTCACGATAAATCACAAAGCTCGAAATCGAGCCCATACGAAATCACAAAGCACAAGGACAAATAACGCTGGCCGACACAGTCAGGGTACAACACCGGCTGACACAGTCAGGGTATTCCATTGTTCGATGTGACTGATATCTGATATAATTTTCTCAATCGAATTTACAATATTCTGACGATGTCATCGCAAAAGGAATTACCGGGGACTGCGAAGCTCCCTGCAATTTAATTTAGTGAGACGAGACCGGAATCAGAAATAAGTGGAGTAGCGGAGGACAAAAATGAAAAAAAGATTGATGATTCTGCTGGCAATGAGCATGATCCTGGCAAGCAGCTGCGGCAGCAGCTCAAACGCCGGTAACGGCTCGGGTTCACAGGCAGCTGAGGCGCAGCAGGAGGCGACAGCACAGGAGACAACCGCGCAGGAAACTGAGGCTGAGGCCGCGGCAGAAGAAACCGAAGGCAGCGAAGAGGCTGAAAAGACCGAAGGTACAGAGGCAGCTGCGGAGGCTGCGGATACCGGTGCTGCGGAGAGTGCGGAGAGCGAGGAAGCCAGTACTGCAGAGGCAGCTGAGGCAGCAGAGGAAGAAGAGACAGAAGGAAACCCTAATGAGGACCTCGAGGGTGAACTGGTCATCTATACATCCATGTATCCTTTCGCCATCGATATGATGGATGAAGCCCTGAAAAAGGAATTCCCTAATCTGACACCCGGAAATGACGGAAGCTTTTTCTTCTATTCCGGAACGAGCGCACTGATCACCAAGATCTATGGAGAGATGGGCGATAACAAGGATCAGCCTCTGGACTGCGATATGTTCATGGTGGCGGAGCCGGCTTTCTCTCTGGAGCTCAAGGACTACGGCTATCTGTATCCGTTTGAGGTAGAGAATGCGGATGAACTCCTCCGCTTTGATTACGACGAAGAAGGCTACTGGTATCCGATCCGTGTGCTGAACATGTGCCTTGCCTATAATCCTGAAATGGAAGATGAATGGGCAGCTAAGGGTGTTAATATCCCCAAGTCCTTCAAGGATTTCGCTTATGATCCTTCCCTGAAGGGTTACATTTCCATGAGTGATCCGATGACGAGCGGATCTGCTTATGCTTCGGTCGTCTCCCTGATCGACACTTATGGAGAAGAGTACCTGGACAAATTAAACGAAAATAAGGTCATGAGAGAATCCGGCTCCACAGCGATCGCCAAGCTCCAGAGCGGCGAGTGCGCAGCGATCATGATCCTGGAAGAGTCCATTCTCAAATACATCAATGACGAAGAGGAAAAAGGAAACGATGTCACCAACCTGCAGGTGATCTACCCTGAGGACGGCGTGATCCTGATCCCTTCGACGGTTATGATCGTTGCGGAAGAGTATTCCAAGAACGTTAATACTGAGGCTGCTGAGGCTGTCGCAAACTGGATGCTGACAGAAGAAGCGCAGGAGATCATCATGCAGGCCTATATGCATTCCGTTCTGGCTTCCGAAACCAATTTCCCCAAGCACTCCATCGATACGAACAAGCTGATCGAGATGGATATGGGCGTAGACTGGAACAAAGCATACAAAGAGCGTGAGAAGATCAACAACCTGTGGACGGAGAAGGTAACACAGTAACAACTGCAAGGCACCGTATGTTTCTGATAAATTCCGTCAAAGACTGGATGAGTGCAGCATAGTCAGCGGTAAAAAGGCAGCAACAGCATAGTCAGCGGCAGGAAAAGCAGCAGGAAAAGCAGCAGAAGCATATGCAGAGATAGACAGCGGCAGTTGAAGCTCAAGGTATAGTGAATGAAAAACACAAAAGCTATGCAGAAACCGGTTGGACAGCATGAGCAGCGAGACCCGAAGGTCCTCCTTGTGAGGGCCGGGCTTGCTGCTATTTTTCTATTGGGTGCAGCCCTGGTCTTTATGGGATACAGAGGCAGGAAGCTCTATGAATCCTACGGTTTTGCGGGTGGAGAAGGGTTTCAGACGATCTACCAGCTCTCGGCTTCTGTTTCGGAGATCTGGGAGGGACAGGTCCGGAAGGAAATTGGCAAACAGACTGCGGAGGAGCAGGAGAAACTGCACGAGACAGCAGTATTGCTGCTGAATGAGCTGTGGGAAGAGAATTCTTTGAATTCTTCGGCGGGCGCCTCTGCAGAGAATGTTTCCGAAGAAGGGCTCTCTGCAGAGAATGTTTCCGAAGAAGGGCTCTCTGCAGAGAATGTTTCCGGAGAAGGGCTCTCTGCAGAGAATGCTTCCGGAGAAGGGACATCTTCTGAGAATGCGCCGGCGGCATCGTCTTTACAGCCCGAGCTTCTTAAAGACAGGGATCTCAGCATGAAGCTCCTGTACACGGCCTATCTGGTCAAAGGTCCCAAAGTCAGTACCTCGAACCGGAAAAAAATACAGCAGGCAGATCCGGAGGAAGCCGCCCTGCTGAGGCAGGAACTGCTTGCCTGCGCTCTGGATGATACCAGGAGTACCCCGTCCACGGTCAAAAAGGCTGTCAGCAAACTGGAAGGTACAGAACGGACGGCAATGCTGATGCAGGCGTTTTTCACCAGCTGCAATACGGATTCGCAGGAGAAACTGACGGAGCAGGTAAATGCGTTCAAAAAGGGCGTGCGCGGCAAAGAAGAGCAGCTGGAAGCGTTTCAGATGATCGCCGGCGGCAAAATGTCCTGGGGATGGCAGCTTGTCATCAGCCGCAGCCGCACGATCATTCTGCTGGGCGTGCTGCTGATGCTGGATATGGCGCTCCTGACCATGTTTATGGCCTCGGACAGAAGATGGAGGTTCGACGCCAAGTGGCTGCTTGTGCTTCTGATCATTGATTTCCTGCTGGTCTTCCAGCTGCTCCCGCTGGTCTATATTTCCGCGAGAACGCTGTTTCCGGAAGGCAGGCTGACGTTCCGTATTTTGCAGCGCCTGTTTTCCTATTCCCTTAACAGAGAAGCCGTCAGGAACACCCTGATCACTGCTTTTTCGACGATGGTCCTGGGAACGCTGATCGCTTTTCCGCTGGCCTTTCTTGTGGGACGAACGAACCTTTACGGCAGAAAATTCTTCCGCGCGCTGTTCGTTCTGACTTATATGGTCCCGCCCTATGTCGGCGCAATGGCCTGGCTGAGGCTGATGAACCCGAATGTCGGCGTGATCAACCTGTGGCTTCGCAGGATCCTTCCGATCGGAAACGGGCCGGGGCCGCTCAATGTTTACAGCGTCCCTGGAATGATCTGGGTCCTGACCAGTTTTTATTACCCATATGCGTTTATCACGATCAGCAGGGCGATGGAAAAAATGGATCCCTCGCTGGAGGATGCAAGCCGTATTTCCGGCGCTTCGCCCGTTAAGACTATTTTCAAAATAACCCTTCCGCTGATGATGCCGTCGCTCCTGGCAGGAGCACTGCTGGTATTCGTCGCGGCGGCCAGCTGCTACGGCATTCCGTCGATCATAGGAAAGCCAGGCAATGTCAGCACGGTGACGACCCGCATCGTCGAGTATACGGCGCTGGGGCAGCAGGGGGTCAATGACGCGATCTCTTTGTCCGTCTTCCTGATGGCGATTTCCCTGCTGATCCTGTTTATCTCGGATGTCGTTCTGGCGAGGCGGCAGTATATCACCGTTTCCGGAAAATCCGTGAGCCCGTCCATCGTTCATCTGCGCAGCTTCCGCATCCCTCTGACGGTCGCGGTCTCGCTGTTTGCTGTGATCATGATCGTCCTGCCTTTTGCGACGATCCTCACGACGTCCTTCAAGGTGGATGTCGGAAAGAGTGTGCTTGCGGCACATAATTTCACGACACAGAACTGGAAGATCGTCTTTTCGAGGACGGAGACGTTAAGCTGCCTTAAGAATTCGCTTCTGTTTTCCGCAGCGGCGGCCACGGCGGGTATCCTCATTTCCTGTGTAATGAATTATCTGATGCAGCGGACAAGGATCCGCGGCAGGAGCATACCGAATTTCCTGATCACGCTGGGATCGGGGACACCTTCTGTCGTCATTGCGCTGGGGCTGATCATGACGATGCGCGGGAGCTTTGGAATCAATATTTACGGCACAGCCTATATCATGATCGTTGCTTATATGATCAAGTACCTGATGATGGGGATGCGCACGGTGGCCTCCGCGATGAGCCAGATCCATGTGTCCCTCGAGGAATGCTCGCAGATCTCGGGGGCAGGCTGGCTGTATACGATGAGAAGGATCACCTGGCCGCTGATCTCGCCTTCGATCGCAGCGGGATGGTTCCTGATCTTCATCCCCTGCTTCTATGAGCTGTCCATGACGACCCTTCTGTATTCGAGCACGACCAAGACGATCGGCTTCGAACTGTATGAGTACTGGACATTTACCAGCCAGCCGATGAGCTGTGCGATGGCGTTCGGGATCCTACTGGCAGTCACGTTCCTGAACTTCCTGCTGGCAAAACTGACAGGCGGAAAATTTTCAATCTGATGAACAGGATAAAGACAGATGTGCTTCAAGAGCGCATATGTCATGTCTTTTAATAATCGATATGAATTCTAACTAAAAATTCAGTATATGCGAAACGGTTGCTACAACAGAAATAATGAAAGTAGCAGTGACTGTAACAGAAACAAATGAGAGACATAAGAGAGAAAATAGAGTAACAGAAAGGATCAGCAATGGCTTCGGTATCGATCAGGAATGTGACGAAAGCATTCGGCGAGAGTGTAGTGATCAGGAACTTTAACGAGGAGATCCAGGACGGTGAATTCATAACCTTCCTCGGACCTTCCGGATGCGGCAAGACTACTATGCTCAGGATCATAGCGGGATTTGAAAAACAGACAGACGGCGAGGTCTATATTGACGGGCAGCTGGTATCCGGGAAAAAGACCTTTGTTCCGCCGGAAAAGAGGGGCATCGGCATGGTTTTCCAGAATTATGCCGTGTGGCCGCATATGACGGTGTTTGAAAATGTCGCTTATCCGTTGACTCTTCGGAAAACACCAAAGGAAGAGATCCGCGAACGCGTGGAAAAAGCCCTGGAGCTGGTTCACCTATCCGGCCACAGGGATCACCTGCCGGCAAGGCTGTCCGGAGGGCAGCAGCAGCGTGTCGCGCTCGCCAGGGCTCTTGTTGCGGCACCAGGCCTTCTGCTGCTCGACGAACCCCTCTCCAACCTTGATGCCAAGCTCAGGGAGTCCATGCGCTTTGAGATCAAAAGGATCCAGAAGGAAATGGGGATCACGGTCGTCTATGTCACACATGATCAGGCGGAGGCCATGGCCATGAGCGACAGGATCTTTGTGATCAACCGCGGCGTGATCCAGCAGGCGGGAACACCGGAAGAAATCTACAATGAACCGGTCAATCAGTTTGTCGCCGATTTCCTCGGAAAGGTGGATTTCTTTAAGGGAGAAGCGCAGGACGACCGGATCACATTCCCTGGGATGGGAGGACAGAGTCTTCCTTATCAGGGGGAGAGACGCGGCAAAGTCGATGTTGCCATCAGGCCGGAAAATCTGTTTTTCTCACAGGACGGACCACTTAGCGGCGTGCTGGAGACTCAGTTCTATATGGGAGATGTGGATGACTGTAGGGTGAGAGTGGGAGATACACTGGTGCGGGTGATTGCCGAGGGATTCGCCTACAGAAGCCTGAAGGAAGGACAGGAGGTACGCCTTGGTGTTCGCGACCTGATGGTCTTTGAGGATAACGGCATGCTGGAGGAAATGCTGCGGATCCGCACATGACCCTATGAGATATAAAAGAGCTTCGCTGGAAATACCTGGACGGGAGCACCGCATTCATTTGATTTTGACCGGATAATTCAATATTTTGAAAAAGATGACTGGATAGATCAATCGGGAAAATTCAAGACTTGTTTTCACAATATATTGTGGTAAGATTTGTCCTTGGAACACAAATGATACAGTTGTGTGAGGGGAGGACATTATGGAGACTACAGAATCAGCGATGCGGTGGCTTGAGCGCTTTGATGACAATGCAGAGCCCGAGCCGGATGAGGAGATGGCGTTTTTGCTATATGAGATGAGGATCACTGAGAATGTCTCTGTGAGCCAGACGACGGGAATCAGCGCCTGAATTCTATGAGGATCTGTCACATAAACTCTTGTGTGGCAGATCTTTTTTTTGTGCCTGATATTGCATTTAATCAACCTTGGAGTATGCTTAATTAGTTTCATACTTAATTAGGACCATGCTCAATTAACATAAATTGCGCCTGAATAACATAAATGTTCTGAATATAAACGTTTAAGCAATTTTTGCGGTATTGAGTCACAAGAGCAAAAAGCGTAAACCCCGAAAATTATCAGGATTCTTTTCCTTAATAAAATATGCAACAAAAAGACGGAGAATAGATAGCGTTCTCCGTCTTTTTTGGCAAAAAATGATAAGAGGAGAGCAATTTCTGCACAATATTTGATATGGAAGGATGGTATAAATATAGTACAGGCAGTTCCCCAAACAGAGACGCCTTAAGCCAACGATATCGTTTAAGTATTGTTAAATTCCACATATATCATGTGGATAAGAACCGAAAGTTATTGATTTATCACAAATCATACAGGAGGGTAAAATGAAAAAAAGAGTTATAGCAATCATGATGAGTGCTGTGATGGCAGCAGCAGCCCTGGCAGGATGCGCATCCACCGGTTCTGCTCCGGCATCAACAGCTGCACCGGCTGAGGAAGCGGCTCCCGCAGAAGAGGGCGCAGCAGCTGAAGAGGCAGCTCCCGCGGCAGCAGGCGCGGAAGGCGGCGTGATCAATCTGTGGACATTCACAGACGAAGTTCCCGGAATGATCGACAAATACATCGCTGATCATCCTGAGTTCCCCTACACAGTGAACGCAACTATTATCGCGACAACAGACGGCGCTTATCAGCCGGCTCTGGACCAGGCCCTGCAGGCAGGCGGAGCAGAGCAGCCCGATATGTACTGCGCAGAGTCCGCATTCGTTCTGAAATATACACAGGGCGACATGAGCGATTTCGCAATGCCTTACAAGGATCTCGGCATTGATATCGACAAAGAGCTCGCAGATGCAGCGATCGCTCAGTACTCCGTTGATATCGGAACCAATCCGGCAGGAGAGGTCAACGGACTTGGCTATCAGGCTACCGGCGGTGCTTTCATTTATCGCCGTTCCATCGCTAATGACGTTTTCGGCACAGATGATCCGGAAAAGATCGGTGAGATCATCGGCTCCGGTTCCGACAGCTGGGATAAGTTCTTTGAGGCTGCTGCTACTCTGAAAGAGAAGGGCGTTGCGATCGTCTCCGGCGACGGCGATGTCTGGCACGCAGTAGAGAACAGCTCCGACACAGGCTGGATCAATGAGGATGGCATGCTGCATATCGATCCCAAGAGAGAAGCATTCCTTGACATCTCCAAGGATCTGACAGACAACGGCTGGTCCAACCAGACACAGGACTGGCAGGACGCATGGTTCGCAGATATGAAGGGTGAAGGCGCACAGCCTGTATTCGGTTTCTTCGGACCCGCATGGCTGATCAACTATACACTGGCTCCTAACTGCGGCGGCTCCGCTGTCGGCGAAGGAACTTACGGCGACTGGGCAGTATGCGCACCTCCGATCGGATTCTTCTGGGGCGGCACATGGGTACTGGCTAACAAAAACATGGATCCCGCAAAGACAGCAGCTGTCGGCGAGCTGATCAAGTGGATCACCCTGGATTACAGCGAGGATGGCCTGCAGTATAAGTGGGCAAACGGCACTCTGAACGGCGAAGGCGGAACAAAGGACTGCGTCGCTTCCGGAACAGTCATGGGCATCTCCAACGGCGAGCTTGATTTCCTCGGCGGCCAGAATATGTTCGATGTTTTCGTACCTGCAAACTCCTATGCAAACGGCAAGAACCTGACACAGTATGATGAGTCCATCAACACGATCTGGAGAGATCAGGTCCGCGCTTACGCAGCAGGCGAGAAAGACCGCGATGCAGCGATCAGAGATTTCAAGCAGACTGTCAGCGACAACCTTGGAATCGACGCTGAGTAATAAAAATAACAAGTTACTGAAATGTCCGGGGCTGCGCTTCAAAAGCGCAGCCCCGTTCCAAAAGCGGAGGACCTGAATGAAAAAGAAACATAAAGGATATGCGAAATACGGATATCTGTTTACACTGCCGTTTACGATCGCGTTCCTTATTTTTATGGCCTACCCGACACTGTACACGGCACTTATCGGATTTACGGATCTGAAGGGAATCGGCAAAACGGATTTTCATATCCTGGCCAACCCGCTGGAGAATTTTATCAAGATCCTGACGAGTCCCACGTTCCATACGGCATTTAAAAACACGGTCGTTCTGTGGGTTAGCAACTTTATTCCCCAGCTGATCCTGGCACTGCTCCTGGCAGCCTGGTTCACGGACAGACGTTTTAAAGTCCCGGGAGAAGGCGTCTTTAAAGTCCTGTTCTACATGCCGAATATCATCACGGCAGCGACGGTCGCGATCCTGTTCAACGCGCTGTTCGGCTACCCCATGGGTCCTGTCAACGACTTGATGACCAGGTTCGGCATCCTGGATGCACCGTACAATTTCCTGATCAAAAAGAATATCGCGAGAGGCGTTGTGATCTTTATACAGACATGGATGTGGTACGGCTACACGATGATCATCCTGATCTCCGGTGTTCTGGGCATCAGCCCTGAGATCTTCGAGGCGGCGGAAGTAGACGGGGCAAACGGCTGGCAGACTTTCTGGCAGATCACGATCCCAAACATCAAGACGATCCTGCTCTTTACCCTGGTAACGAGCCTGATCGGCGGACTGAATATGTTTGATATTCCCAAGCTCTTCCTGATGGGCGGCCCTGACAATGCGACCCTGACGACAGGTGTGTTTATTTACAACCAGGCGTTCAGCGGCAGCTACATGTACAACAGAGCGGCGGCGGCCAGCATGATCATGTTCGTGATCATCTGCGCGGTCTCGGGAGTGATGTTCTATGCATTGCGGGATAAGGACGAAGAGAAGATCCATAAGACGATCCGGCAGCAGGAGAAGGAATACAGGAAAAAGATGAAGGAGGCGCAGAAGAAATGAAAAGCAATAATCATCATTATGCGGCGAAGACCATCATTTTTATCATCTGCGTGTTTCTCGCGATCCTGAGCTTGTTCCCCTTCGTGGTCATGATCGTAAACTCGACGCGCTCCACGACACAGATCCAGCAGCATGCGGTCTCCCTGATCCCTTCCTCGTATTTTGCGAATAACTTCAAAATACTGGTCGGCAAGAGCTTCAAGCCTTCCGTAGGGTTCCTTAACTCCATGATTATTTCCGTCTGCGCAACGACGCTGGCGACCTATTTTTCCACGCTGACGGCATATGGACTGGTCGTCTATGACTGGAAACTCAAGAGAGCTTATTTTTCCTTCATCATGGCGATCATGATGATCCCGGCGCAGATCACGATGATCGGTTTCTATCAGATGGTCTATAAGATCCACATGACGAACAATCTGCTGATGCTGATCCTGCCCGCGATCGCTTCGCCTTCCATGGTATTTTTCATGAGGCAGTATATGGTGCCGGCACTCTCTCTCGAGATCGTGCAGTCGGCCAGAATCGACGGAGCCAGAGAGTTCTATATTTTTAACGCGATAGCACTCCCGATCATGAAGCCCGCGATCGCGACCCAGGCGATCTTCAGCTTCGTGAGCAGCTGGAACAACCTGTTTACACCTTTGATCCTCCTGACAGACCAGAAAAAATACACGCTGCCGATCATGATCTCCCTCTTAAGAGGAGATATTTACAAAACAGAATACGGCGCGGTCTATCTGGGCCTGACCCTGACAGCACTGCCGCTGATCGTCGTATACCTGGCTCTGTCCAAGTATATTATTGCCGGCGTTGCGCTGGGAAGCGTAAAAGGTTAATTAAGCTTCTACAGACTCCGAGAAAACGGAGATGTGTCCTCTGTAGGTCTCATTCATGAGACGGTACTGAGAGGGAGACAGACCGGTGTATTTTTTAAAGCTCCGGTTAAAGGAAGTCAGGTTGTTGAATCCGGTACGGAAGGCGATCGAGGTGATCGACTGGTCTGTTGAGAGCAGCTCCTGGGCAGCCTGGATCCTCTTGTGCATCACATAGTCCAGGAACGTCGTGCCGGTGTACTCCTTAAAGAGCCTCGTAAAGTGGAACTTGGAGAACCCGACGCTGTCGGCGGCCTGCTCCAGTGTGATGTCCTCGCCATAGTGCTCATCGATCATGTTGAGAAGACCGGCAAATTTTTCGTAATTGGCTTTGTGGCGGGGACCTTCGGAGGTGGAGAAACTGTCCTTGGAGGCATAGTAATCCTGCCCGATCGTCGTGTAGACTTCGAAGAGCGTCGAGTAGATCGAGAGCTCCCACATGCTCCGGCTGCCAAAGTAGGTCTCAATGATCTGCATCATCAGCTCATAGATGCGGTGATACAGCGCGGAACCTGTATTTTTGTTCAGATAAAGCGGATGCATCAGGACAGGATCCAGGACTTTAAAGTCACGGAATTCCTGGAGCGGCGCCAGATCCATCAGACAGATAAAGCGCGCGCCCTCGAAACCGCCGGGGAGCCGGTGCAGAGTGTTGGGCGGAATAAAGATAATATCCCCTTCGCTCATTGTATAAAGCTGGTTTTCCACGAAAACACTGTAGCCATTTTCGACGCACAGAATGATCTCTGTGGCAGAATGGTGGTGCATTTCATAGCCTTCGATCAGGTTGTTGTACCAGATGCGAAGGTGTGTACCTGGAACATAATCGACATTTTCTTCGTCGCCGTTGACATCTCTGCCGACATATTCGCTGATCGGCTGGCGGTATTTGACAGGTGTCTGTTCCCTGGCCCGGATCCTGTATTCCTGAAGCTCTTCTTCTGTCATAAGATCTGCCTCACGTTGAACATGGAGTATCTGCATACTATTGCTTGCACAGCATACGAAAAGGGGTTACATTAAATCTTTATTGGTATACTATAGAAAATACTGACTCTGAAAGATAAATACAGAGGCATTATTTTCTGCCTTTTGGCTACGGCACTATAGAATTATCATAGAATCAGATCGTGTCAATGTCAAATGTTGGAATTGTTGAGAGGGGCGAGGGCATGAATATGAATACCGATAGAATATGGGAAAGTAAACGCGCAGATGCCAGACGCCGTGCACAGGATCTGGTTTCTCAGATGACGGTGGAAGAGAAGGCTTCCCAGCTGCTGTATAATTCACCGGCGATCGAGAGACTGAATATACCCGCTTATAACTGGTGGAACGAAGGACTGCACGGAGTGGCAAGAGCGGGGACTGCGACGATGTTTCCCCAGGCGATCGCGCTGGCGGCCGCCTTTGACGAAGACCTGATGGAGGAAGTCGGCGACTGTATCGCCACAGAGGCCAGGGCAAAATATAATCTTCAAATAAAACACGGTGACAGGGATATTTATAAAGGGCTTACTTTCTGGTCACCGAACGTCAATATTTTCCGCGATCCCCGATGGGGGCGGGGACACGAGACCTACGGGGAAGACCCGTATCTGACAGCAAGGCTCGGAGTGCGATTCGTGGAGGGACTGCAGGGAAAAGGCGAGTTTATGAAAACAGCAGCCTGCGCCAAACACTTTGCAGTCCATTCCGGGCCGGAGGCCGTGCGCCATAAATTCAATGCCGAAGCATCGGCAAAGGATATGGAGGAGACCTATCTGCCTGCATTTGAAGCCTGCGTGAAGGAGGCCGGCGTCGAGGCTGTCATGGGAGCCTATAACAGGACCAACGGGGAGGTCTGCTGCGGCAGCCCGTCTCTGCAGAAGATCCTGCGGGGCGACTGGGGCTTCGAGGGACACTTTGTTTCCGACTGCTGGGCGATCTCCGATTTCCACGAGTACCACCATATTACGGAGGGACCGAAGGAGTCCGCAAAGCTCGCGCTGGAAAACGGCACGGACGTCAACTGCGGGTGCACTTACGCCAGGATCCTGGATGCCTTCCACGAGGGCATGATCGACGAAAAATACATAACACAGTCGTGCGTGCGCCTGTTCACGGCGAGATTCCTGCTGGGCATGTTCGATGAAACGGAATATGACAGCATTCCCTACACGGAGGTGGAGAGCAAAGACCACCTTGCTCTGGCAAGCCGCGCAGCAAGAGAAGGTATCGTGCTGCTCAAAAACAACGGAGTTCTGCCGCTCAATGCCTTCAAGCTCAGAACGATCGGCGTGATCGGCCCCAACGCAAACAGCAGGGCTGCCCTGATGGGCAATTACCACGGTACAGCTTCCAGATATATCACGATCCTGGAGGGGATCCAGAACCTCGCCGCTCAAAACGGGATCCGGGTCCTGTACTCGGAGGGCTGCCACATATATAAAGATAAGGTCGAGTCGCTCTCCGAAATGGAACAGGACAGACTGTCAGAGGCAAAGGGCGTTCTCGAGAACTCGGACGTCGCGATCATCGTGGTCGGCCTGGATGAGAATCTCGAGGGCGAGGAAGGCGATACCGGAAATGCCTATGCGTCCGGAGACAAGAAGGACCTTCATCTTCCGAACTCACAGGAGATGCTGATCCGGGAGCTTATGTACTTTAACAGTACGCTTCCGGAAGGGGAGAAAAAACCGCTGATCGTGATCAACGTGTCCGGCAGCGCGATCGACCTCTCCGAAGCGGATGAAGAGGCGGACGCCATTCTGCAGGTATTTTATCCCGGCTCGAACGGCGGCGCGGATACAGCCGCTGTGCTGTTCGGCGACGTCTCGCCGTCCGGCAAGCTGCCGGTCACTTTCTACTACGGGGTGACGGACCTGCCGGAGTTTACGGACTACAGCATGAAGGGCAGGACCTACAGATATTATGAAGGAAAGCCGCTGTATCCGTTCGGATACGGACTGACGTACGGAGACTGCCGCGTGACGGGCGCTGCAGCCGCTGCGGCTGAGGAGAACATGAAGAACGGACTGCAGCTGAAGGTGCACGTGAAAAACGACGGCGCCGAGACAGACGACGTGCTGCAGATCTATGTCCGGGACGAGGACTCTTCTTTCGCTCCGCCGAATCCGTCGCTGGCAGCATTTTGCCGCGTGCATCTTGACTGCGGCGAAGAAAAGGACGTCACGATCTGCGTGCCGGAGAGAGCTTTCACAACGGTTGATGAGGACGGTGTCCGCAAGGTCAGAGGCAGCCATTTTGCTGTCTATGCCGGATTCTCACAGCCGGGAGAGAGATCGGAAGAGCTCACGGGATGCAGGCCGGTGAAGATCATGGTTTGAGCATAAAAAAGGAGACAGGGGACGGTTCCCTGTCTCCTTTTTGTTTGACATGTCAGTGAAATGTGTCTGTTGAATCAGCGGCTGCTTCGCGCAGATTCAACAGACACATAAAAAAAGAGACAGAGAACCGTCCCCTGTCTCCTTTTATATATTCAGTTTTTTCAGATTTTCTTCACCGTATCGTTGAATCTGAGAATTTCGTCGGAATGTTTGTCCTCTTCCCTCAGAAACAGACGGTGAAGGAATTGGAATAATCGATTCATCTTTTCAATACCTCTGTATTCTGCTGTCAGACCGGGAACACGGCACCGAAGAAAGTGCACAGTCTCTGTGTTCTCTCGAATAAGCAGTAATCGTAAATGCGCTCCTTGTGGATGGAGGCATGTTTTCTTGTATCCTGCACATCATGATATCTCATTGTATTGTCTCCTTTCCAAAACCGCTCAGGCGGTTATGAACTCATTTGGTATCTTCTCCGAACAAAAGAGTTTCGATCTTTAACGTTGTGATCCTGCGTTCTCTCTTTTTGTTCCCTTTGTTTCAGCACAGTATAAAGGCAACGCCCGGATTAGTCGTGCCACTCTGAAGGAAAAAGCAGACAAATTTTGCAGCGGATTTTTCTAATCTTTTTTTAATCTTTCCGACATTCTGTTTTCATCTTGCACTGCTACAATGACACCTGTAAACAGCAAAAAGCATTCCGGCACGCAGCATAAGAACACACAGCGGCGGCCGTGGTCCGCCCGGCGGAGAGGAGAAAACATGGATATTTTTGATATGGCAGAAAAAATCGTTGCTAAGACAGGTGTCAGCTTTGAAGACGCCAAGAAGGCGCTCGAGGAAAACGGAAATGATATGCTCGACGCCGTGATCGCCCTGGAGCGCGCCGGCAAGGTGGGACAGAAAAAGACCGCTTTTTACACCACAGACGAAACAAAAGAGACGGAAGAGGACGTTCTGACAGGCGAAGTCATCAACAGGGACGGCACCCGCGCCGATTCGAGTACGACGAAGGAGAAGGCGGGACGTTTTGCGGAGTCCCTGAAACACTTCTGCGATGTGCTGATCAAGTGCACCTTCCAGGTCGAGCGCAAGAAGGAAGAGCTGATTGCAGTGCCGCTCCTGGTACTCATCCTGG
Organism: Lachnospiraceae bacterium; assembly: GCA_017449745.1. GTDB lineage: Bacteria > Bacillota > Clostridia > Lachnospirales > Lachnospiraceae > CAG-791. The sequence continues at coordinate 25,993 of JAFTFD010000221.1, read as the reverse complement.
CGCTGGTCTTTGCTTTCCAGATCGTTGTGCCGCTCCTGATCGTGGGACTCTTCCTCGGATGCCATTATCATTTCCTGGGTGTTGAGAAGGTGACGATGGATTTTAACGAGATGAGCGCGAAAGCATCCCAGATGGCGCAGGATCTTAAAGACGACTTCACGAAGAATGATGAGTCATAATGCTCCTGGTCACGATATTCTCTAATTGGCAGGACACGAAAACTTTCCACAGAGAAATATAGAAAGATAGAAGAAATATAGATAGACAGAGGAAAAAGAAAGAGCGTGTGAAAAATGAGAAATCATTTTTCACACGCCCTTTTCTGGGCTATTCTTTTTTCACAGCCCCTTTTCTGTTGCTTCAGAACGAGAACACGATTCCGATGACCGCAGCCGCGGCCAGGAATACTGCCGGGTGCAGGGAAGAGATCTTCTTAAGTACTGCGGAATCCTTTGTAAACTTGAAGAGCTTCGGATTTGTCAGGACCAGCAGGATCACAGCCAGCAGGACAGCCTTCCACTGGATGCAGCCAGCGATGGAGGAAAGTCCCTCGTATCCTGTCAGATCCATAAGCGAAGACAGGGCAACGCTGACGCAGGCGGCACCGATCAGTCCGGTTGAGGCGGGGCGAAGCCCGTAGAATATATCCTGCACTGCGCGGCTGTTTTTAAAGGAATCCAGGATCTTGGCGACGAGGATGATGATCACGATCGAAGGGAAGATCAATCCGAGCGTAGCTGTGATGGCACCGGGCACGCCTTTTGTCGTAAAGCCGACGTAGGTGGCCATGTTGATGCCGATCGGTCCGGGCGTGCACTCGGAGACGGCGATCATATCCGCCAGCTGGCCGGTCGTAAACCACCCTGTTTTTACTGCGATTTCCTGCAGGAACGGGAGGGTGGCAAGACCGCCGCCGACCGCAAACAGGCCCGCTTTACAGAATTCCCAGAAGAGCTGAAGGTAGATCATTTCGCTGCCCCCTTTCCGTTTTTATATTGGATCTCTTTTGCCGCAAAACCGGCGGCACCTGCCAGGATGACAAAAATAATAGGGGATGCATCCAGCAGCACAGAACCAAGGAGTACGGCCAGGAAGATCGCCATGGTCACGCCGTCCTTGACGGAGGATTTGCCGAGCTTGATGACGGCGTTGAGGATCAGGATGAACACGCAGACGCGGATCCCGGCGAAGGCATGCCCTACGACCTCAAGCTCTGCAAAATTGCGGATGAAGGCGGCGATGATGGAGATGATCACCACGGAAGGAGAGACAACGCCGAGCGTCGCACAGACGCCGCCGATCACGCCTCTTGTCTTATTACCTACGAAAGTCGCCGTATTGACGGCGATGATGCCGGGCGTGCACTGGCCGATGGCGTAATAATCCATCAGTTCATCATTGGTCGCCCAGTGCCGCTTGTCTACCACTTCGCGCTGCAGCATCGGCAGCATAGCGTAGCCTCCCCCGAAGGTCAGGCCCCCGATCCGCGCGAAGGTCAGGAACAGGTCCAGTAATTCCCTCATCTCATGATCTCCTTATATAATGAATAATTTAATAGCCAAAGATACAATACTACCTGTTGTATCGGACTGTCAAACAGGATCGAATCATGATATATTATTAAGGATCTTTTTGCAGAAATACTGTATTTCAGGTCAGTTTCCATGGGTGGCAGAGCCTGCAGCACAGCCGTGGAGACAGCAAAGTTATGTCCTATTGGAATCTTTCAAATCGGAAAGGCGGAATGACAGCAAATGAATGAGATGATGATGGGAGCACCGCTCAGCTTTATGGCGCAGATCAGGTTCTTCGCAGATGTTCTGGAAAAATATGTACCTGATTACAAAGACAGAATGCTGGAGAACAAGGATATCCGCATTAAGGATATCGTCACAGACGAGAACCGGGAAGACCTTGTAAAGGAACTGATCAGTGCGGAAGAAGCTTTCCAGAAAGCTATGAGAGAAGAGGTCCGCGAATTCGGAGTCGACGCAGATCCGTCCGGCCTCAGGACCCGGTGGGGGAAACCTGAGATCAATGAACAGGTCGTGAAGATGATCGAGGAGCAGTACCCTGTGGAGGAGCACAAAGGCGAGGTGATCTTCTATGGCCCGTCGAATATTACGCTTTGGTTCTCCCTGGAGAAGGATATGGAGCCGTATAAAGCGCAGAATCACGGAATGGGCGGCTGCATCGACGACGATCTGATGCATTACGCGCCGAGACTCCTCTATCCCTATGAGCCGAAGGTGGTATTTTTCCAGACAGGTTCCAACGATATAGCGGGAGGCATTCCGCTTGAAACGATCCTGCAGAATAAAAAGAAAATGTATGCCATGTTCCTCGAGAACATGCCGCAGGCGCAGCTTGTGGTGTGCTCGGGGCTTCCGCTTCCGGGAAGGACACAGTTCTGGGACGCGACGGCGGAAACGAACGCGCTGCTCGAGAAAATGTGCAGCGAGACGGACAGGCTCCATTTCCTGAATGCTACGGATGCCATGCTGACGGACAACGGGCCGGAGGAACTCAGGACTTCCGACGGACGGTATTTTAATCCTTCCTATTTCAGAATGGACAGGATCCATCTTAATAAGAAGGGACACGACGTCTGGACGGCACTGATGAAGGAAAAACTGGCGGAGCTGGGGATCTGACAAGCCTGGCGCACCCGGCGGGGACAGAATAGGAAATTTATACACTGTAAGCAGTGGAAAACCCGGAGAGACGGGAGAAAGGAAAAGATCCATCCGCGTCTGCGATGATCGGATGGATGCAGCAGAAATGGATAACGGTTTCAAACAGTTTCTTAAGAGAAAAAATATTGTAATTTCCGGCAAGAGATACGGGATAGACGCCCTCGGTGCCATGGCGCAGGGACTTTTTGCCTCGCTTCTGATCGGAACGATCCTGAATACACTCGGGACGCAGCTTCATATTGACGCACTGATCAATGTGGGAAAATACGCCTCGGCGATGAGCGGCCCCGCGATGGCGATCGCGATCGGCTATGCGCTGCAGGCGCCGCCCCTGGTGCTCTTTTCGCTGGCAGCTGTCGGCCAGGCAGCCAATGAGCTCGGAGGAGCCGGCGGCCCCTTGGCAGTCCTGTTCGTTGCGATCCTTGCCGCGGAATGCGGAAAGGCGGTCTCCAAAGAGACAAAGGTCGATATCCTGGTGACACCGATCGTCACGATCCTCGTCGGCGTCGGACTGGCTGCCGTTCTGGCGCCTACACTGGGAAATCTTGCTTCAAGCGTCGGCCGTATCATCATGTGGGCGACGGACCTGCAGCCGTTCCTGATGGGCATCATCGTCTCGGTCACCGTCGGCATCGCGCTGACACTTCCTATTTCGTCCGCAGCGATCTGCGCGGCGCTTGGACTGACCGGCCTTGCAGGAGGCGCTGCCGTTGCAGGCTGCTGTGCGCAGATGGTCGGATTTGCGTTCCTTTCTTTTAAGGAAAACCGCTGGGGAGGCCTTGTTTCCCAGGGCATCGGCACCTCGATGCTCCAGATGGGCAACATCGTGCGCAATCCCAAGATCTGGATCGCTCCTATCCTGACCAGTGCCGTCACGGGACCGATCGCCACCTGTGTTTTTAAAATGCAGATGAACGGCGCACCGGTCGCATCCGGCATGGGAACTTGCGGACTGGTCGGCCAGATCGGCGTCTACACCGGCTGGGTAAACGATATTGCGGCCGGCACGAAATCTGCCATTACAGCGATGGACTGGCTGGGACTGCTGCTGATCTGTTTCGTGATCCCGGCGGTGCTGACGCCCGCCATCGGAGCTGTGCTGAGAAAAATCGGATGGATCGGGGAGAATGACCTGAAACTCAGCTGAATATAGTAATATAATAGATATGTTATAGTTTACAAATCTGTTTTTGGGGGAAAAGGGAGATGAGCAAAAAGATATTTGATCTGAACAGATACAAGGCCTGCGCCAGACAGTGCATCGCGGAGGGCATCGTTCTGCTCAAGAACGACAACAACGTTCTGCCGCTGGCATCCGGAACCAGGATCGCGCTCTTCGGGCGCAGCCAGTATAACTACTATAAGAGCGGAACCGGCTCCGGCGGAATGGTCAATACGACCTATGTCACGGGGATCAAAGAAGCGCTTCTTAAGGATAAGAGGTTCCCTCTCTGCGAAGAGCTGGTCCAGGAGTATGACGCCTGGATCGCCGACCATCCTTTCGACGCCGGCCAGGGATGGGCGAGTGAGCCCTGGTTCCAGGCGGAGATGCCGATCAGCGAGGAGCTGGCGGGGAAGGCAGCAGCGGCTTCCGATATCGCGCTCGTGCTCATCGGCCGCACAGCCGGTGAAGACCAGGATAACTCCAACACCGCCGGCAGCTACCTGCTGACGGAAGAGGAAGAGCATATGCTCGGGACTGTCCGGAAAGCCTTCGCAAAGATGGTCGTACTGCTCAATGTCGGCAATATCATCGATATGAAGTGGGTGAAAAAATACGGCCCTGACGCCGTAGCCTATGTCTGGCAGGGAGGCCAGGAGGGCGGAAACGGCGTCGTCGACGTGCTCAGCGGCGATGTCTCCCCTTCCGGAAGGCTTACCGATACGATCGCGGAAAATATCGAAGATTATCCGTCGACGCAGAATTTCGGCGGCAAACAGTTCAATATCCAACAGGAAGATATTTACGTAGGCTACAGGTATTTTGAGACCTTTGCCAAAGATAAGGTGCTGTATCCTTTCGGATTCGGCCTTTCCTATACAAAATTTAAGCTGAACGGCAGAAAGCTCCGCTATGATCCCGAGGAGGGGGCAGAGCTGGAAGTGCGTGTCGAGAACGTCGGCAAAACGGCGGCCAAGGAAGTGATCCAACTGTATCTGGAGGCACCGCAGGGACAGCTCGGCAAGCCTGCCCGCGTGCTGGTCGGTTTTGCAAAAACCGAGACGATCGCTCCCGGGAGCAGCGCCTATGCTGCTTTTGCTATCTCCAATTATGCAATGGCTTCTTATGATGACAGCGGCGCAGCCGGACATAAATCGGCTTACGTTCTCGAAGCGGGAGAGTATGTCCTCTATGTCGGTGAGAACGTCCGCAACGCCGCTCCCGCAGGGCGGTTTACGGTTCCGGAGACCAGGGTCATCTGCCAGCTCTCTGAAGCGATGGCTCCGGTAAAGGAATTCACAAGAATGCGCCCGCAGCCTGCAGCCGCACCCGCGCCGGCAGATGCCCTGGAGGGGGCAGCCGGGCAGGAGCATGCCGCACAGCACGGCCGCAGGAAATATGAGATCGCTTATGAAAACGTGCCGCTCGCCACAGTTTCCGCCCAGGAGCTTCGCAGGCAGAACCTTCCGGAGGAGATCCCTTACACGGGAGACCAGGGCTGGAAGCTCAAGGATGTTGTCGACGGCAAGTGCACGATGGAGCAGTTCATCGGGCAGCTCTCCGATGAAGACCTTGTCTGCATCGTCCGCGGCGAGGGCATGAGTTCTCCGAAGGTCACTCCCGGATGCGGAGGCGCCATCGGCGGCGTGACGGATTCCCTGCTGCATTTCGGTATTCCGATCGCCTGCGTCACAGACGGACCTTCCGGGATCCGTATGGACAGCGGCAAGACCGCCTTTGCGATGCCCAACGGGACATGCCTTGCCTCTACCTGGAATGAAAAGCTGATGGAAGAGCTCTATGTATGGGAGGGTCTGGAGCTTCGCAAGAACAAGATCGACGTCCTGCTCGGACCCGGCCTTAACCTGCACAGGAACCCGCTGAACGGCAGAAACTTTGAGTATTTTTCTGAGGATCCGCTTCTGACCGGGCGCAGCGCTGCAGCCCAGCTGCGAGGTATGCATAAAAACAATATTACCGGAACGATCAAGCATTTTGCGATGAACACGCAGGAGACAGGACGCCATACGGTCGAGCATGTCGCCTCGGAGCGCGCGATCCGCGAGATCTACCTTCGCGGCTTTGAGCTCGCGGTCAAAGAGGCCGGCGCTCACGCCGTGATGACGACTTATGGACCGGTGAACGGATTCTATACCGCCTCCAGCTATGACCTGGTGACCAGGATCCTCCGCGAGGAATGGGGATTTGAAGGCATCGTCATGACAGACTGGTGGGCAAAGGGCAATGACGAAGGGCAGCCCGGAGACAAGGGAAATATGGCTTCCATGATCCGCGCCCAGAATGACCTCTACATGGTGACCGGAAACGCTGCCGAGAACACCAATGAGGATAATTCCGTTCAGGCTCTTCAGGAGGGTACTGTGACCAGGGCGGAGTATCAGCGCAGCGCCGCCAATATCTGCCGGTTTATCACAGGCAAGCCTGTTTTTGCCCGCTATACGGAAGTCGGAAATGAGCTCGACAAAGCCCTGGAAGGCGAGATGGATAACGAGGAGAGGGCATTCGGGCAGATCGTCGACTGCAGGACGAACGGCAGCAATTTCTGCGTAGTCGACCCGTCCCTGATCGATACGGCGAGAAATGCGACGACGATCCTCTCGATCTCGATCCGGGAGAGAGGGCTCTACAAGCTGATCCTGGAGCTGCGCGCCAAGGAGCAGGGAAGCCTCGCACAGATCCCGATGACGATCTTCAAGGACAAGGATATGCTCGAGATGATCACGCTGACCGGCGCCGATAATGACTGGCGCACGATCGAGCTCCCGCTGGGACTCTGCTTCGGAAACTTCTTCCTGAAGATGTATTTTGCCCAGGCCGGTATGGAGATCAGGCAGTTCCGCGTAGAGATGACGGAATCCAAAGAAGAAGAGATCAAGCTGATGCTCGCACGGATGAGCGAAGGATAAATGTTTGCGGGAGGTGCTCTGCAGCGAAGCAATCCGGCATCATTAACATATGACGCAATTTCAACTCATAAAACACACCCGCTCCGATGCATAAATACAGCCGGAGCGGGTGTTTTTACGTCCAGGTAATTTGGTGTCTCAGGAAGCCATGAATTTCCTGTACTGCCGGAGGAACAGGATGAGTCCTATGAGGGCAGCGCTTATGTCTACGACTGTGTGTGAGAAGGCGATACCTATGTAGCCGAAGAGGGCGTGCATGATATACAGCGAGGGGATCAGCAGCACTCCCTGCCGCAGAACGGGACCGGAGCAGGCCTGATCTGCGTGATATTTTAAAGAAACAGGAAATTTACTTGCACTATTATATAAAACTTGCCTGAAAGAAAAAATCATCAGATTGCAGGCAAGTGTTGGATTGAAATATAATAAAAAGAAAGCCGGGTAATGTGTTCAGAAACCTGGCGCCGGTTCCTGAGGTAAACTATGAAAAATGATATTCGAAGCAGATATACGAAAAACACGATCATGCGTGTTTTTATTGAGCTGGTCAAGGTTAAGCCAGTCGAGAAAATCACGGTCAAGGAAGTCTGCGAAAAAGCGCAGATCAACCGCAGTACCTTTTATAAGTATTTTCTGGACTGTTACGACGTTCAGGAACAGCTCGAGAATGCGGCGCTTGAAAAATTTGATGAGAGCCTGCAGATAATGGAAGGGGGACAGAAGGATCCCGAGGTCATCATCCGGTCCATGCTCCTGTTCCTTAAGAATAATCCGGATTTTGAGCCCTCGATGTTCAGGCAGGAAAGGATGCAGGGGTTCATTACCCGGTTTGTCAAAAATACATATGATCATCTTGACAGATGGATGATCAATGAGATCTCTGATCCCGCGCGCAGACTCATGATTATGGCGTATATCGTACAGGGAAGCGTCGGCGTCATAGCGCAATGGGTCTATACCGGGATGGAGGAGGATCCGAAAGTGATCACAAAGGCATTGCTTGATTTTGCCGATGCTGTCATTAAAACTCCGTGAAAGTGCTGTCTGTAAGTTAATTAACAATGAACCTTTTTGCAACCGGCATTGTCTCCAAATAGTTCAGAATTGCAACTATTTAAAATATAAAAACAATTTACGAGGAGGGAATCATGAAGAAATGGACCAGGGCACTGTATACTCCGAATCTGCCTCTTGGCAGGGACGGAAAACGCGTAACAGCATCTCAGGAACATATTGATATTTCCAAAAACGCCGCAAAGGAAGGCATGGTGCTGCTGAAAAATGAGCGGCAGGTCCTGCCTCTTGCAAGGGGAACGAAGGTTGCTCTCTTTGGAAAAGGAACCTTTGACTATGTCAAGGGCGGCGGCGGTTCCGGTGACGTCACAGTGCCGTATATCAGGAACCTGTATGAAGGCCTTCAGATGCTGGACGGCGCTGTCAGTATTTTTGAAGAGTCAGCGGACTACTATAGGGAAGCGGTCAATAAACAGTACAAGGAAGGTTATGCACCGGGAATGCTCGTAGAACCCGAGGTGCCGGACTGCCTTCTTAAGAAAGCGGCGGCATTTACGGATACAGCGATCATCACGATCAGCCGCTTTTCCGGTGAAGGATGGGACCGCAAGAGCGAGTTCGACAAGATCGAAAAACATAAAAGAGTTGCAGAAAACCTGGTCAACAGGGCCAATGAGATCTTTGACAGGGGCGATTACTACCTGACAAACGCTGAGCAGAAGATGGTAGAGAAGGTGACAGCCAGCTTTGCGAAAGTCGTCGTCGTTATGAATGTCGGCGGCATGGTCGATACGACCTGGTTCAAGGAGTGCGAAAAGATCTCCTCCGTTCTGATGGCATGGCAGGGCGGAATGGAAGGCGGTCTCGCAGCGGCAGAGCTGCTGACAGGATGCGGAAATCCCTCCGGAAAGCTTTCGGACACGTTTGCTTCGAGCCTGTCCTATTATCCTTCCTCGGAGACATTCTATGAATCCGACGAGTATGTAGATTATTACGAGGATATTTATGTAGGCTACCGGTATTTTGAGACGATCCCCGGAATGCAGGAAAAGGTCAACTATCCCTTCGGATTCGGTCTCTCCTATACGACCTTCAGGATCAGCGGCATCACCGTGCTGGAGGAGAATGGAAAGATCTGCGTGAGCGCCGATGTCACAAATACCGGCAAAAAAGCGGGAAAAGAAGTCGTCCAGCTCTATGGCAGTGCGCCGCAGGGAAAACTTGGCAAAGAGTCAAGACGCCTGCTCGGCTTCTGCAAGACAGAGGAACTCCTGCCGGGGCAGACACAGCGCGTCGAGATCTGCTGCGATATCCGGGATATGGCTTCCTACGATGATCTCGGAAAAGTAAAGGAATCCGCCTATGTGCTGGAGGAGGGCGAGTATCTGTTCTTCCTTGGAACGGATGTCCGCAGCGCCGCAAAGGTCAGCTTTGTCTATACACTGACACAGGATGTCGTGACCGAGCAGCTCACCCGCAAGATGGCTCCGACGGCCCTTAAAAAGCGCCTGCTCGCAGACGGCACATTTGAGGATCTGCCGGAGGGAACCCCGAACGATCCCGATGCGAATGCGCTGACGGCTATGACCAAGACAGAGATGGAGGGCGTTCTGCCCCAGGTCCGTTATCAGCCTTCCGTACATCGCAATACAAAACCGGAAGGGATGATCTATCTGCAGGACGTCGCAGACGGAGCGGCAGATCTGGATGCTTTCATCGCGCAGATGTCCGATGAGGATCTGTGCTGGCTCGTCGGCGGTCAGCCGAATACCGGCGCAGCAAATACCTACGGCTACGGCAATCAGCCGAAATACGGCATTCCGAATATTATGACAGCAGACGGCCCTGCAGGCCTTCGTATCAAGCCTGAGGTGGGCGTCAAGACGACAGCCTTCCCCTGCTCGACGCTCCTTGCCTGCACCTGGAATCCGGATGTCGTGGAAGAGGTCGGCGTCGCCGGAGGAAAGGAAGTCCTGGAAAACAACATCCATGTCTGGCTGACACCTGCGATCAATATCCACAGGACGGCGTTCTGCGGCAGAAACTTTGAGTATTATTCAGAGGATCCGCTGCTGACAGCGATCATGGCCGGTGCCATGGTGCGCGGTATCCAGAGCAATCATGTCGGTGCAACGATCAAGCATTTCGCGCTGAACAATAAGGAGACGAACAGAAAAGATTCCGACTCCCGCTGCTCAGAGCGCGCGATCCGCGAGATCTACCTCAAGGCCTTCGAGCTGATCGTCAAGCATGACAACCCCTGGAGCATCATGACCTCTTACAACATCATCAACGGCCACCGCGCGTCGGAGAATGCGGACATGCTGACCGGGATCCTCCGCGATGAGTGGGGATACGACGGCATGGTCACCACAGACTGGTGGACATTCGGCGAGAACTACAAGGAAGTCAATGCCGGAAACGACATGAAGATGGGATGCGGCTATCCGGAAAGACTCCTGGAAGCCATGGAGAAGGGTGTCCTGAAACGTGAGGCGCTGGAGACGGCGGCAAGGCATATCCTTACGCTGATCCTGCGCGTAGAGTAATAGAAAGAGACAGGCAGAGGCAGATGTCCGCAGAATCCGCGGTTTCTTCGTGAAGAGCCGCTAACATTTATCATGTGTTTCAGTCAGGCACAGCCTCCAAACTCGTATCCGCGCTGATGCGCGGATACTTTAGACAGTCGGCTTTAACGGGCAGCGTGAACGCTGCCCGTTATCCTTTCTTACACGCATGATAAATGTTGCGGCTCTAATCACTCATTCACAGCAGATACTGCAGACATCTGCCTCTGCCTGTCTTATTACCTACCGGTTTCTCGAAAAACAGTACGTGACTAAAATGTGCGAAGGCACTTTTTCGTCAATGATCAACGTTTCCCTTTTCTGTTAACAGCCGAAACGAGCGCCTTGATACCGGAGCGGATGATATCGGTGTCGGTGCCGGCGCCCCAGGTCGCGGATTTATCCTCCCACCGCACGCGCACGTACGAGCAGGCACGGCCGGAGGAGCCGCGCTCCAGGGAGTGCTCCGTATAGTTTTCCAGGTGGAAATTGACGCCGAGCAGGTCTTTGAGCGCATTCGTGACGGCATTCAGGCGTCCGTTTCCCATACTGTTGATCACTTCTTCCTGTCCGCCGGAGCGAACCTTTATCACGGCAAAAATCACGCCATCCTTTTCAGAGAAAGATGCATCGGTCACTTCCAGAGGGGAAGTGATATTCAGATACGTGCTGACGAATACATCGTGAACTTCGCTGACGGAGAGCTCCTTGTGTTCGTGGTCGGATATGCTCTTGACCTTCCGGCTGAAGTCCTCCCGCATCTTGGGAGGAAGAGTGTAGCCGTAATGCTGTTCGAGCAGGAATCCGATGCCGCCCTGTCCGCTCTGGGAGTTGATCCGGATGACATCGGCGTCATAGGTGCGTCCGATATCGGTCGGATCGATCGGAAGGTAGGGGCAGTTCCATCCCTGCTGTGTATTCTGCCTGTACAGGGTCATGCTCTTTGCGATCGCGTCCTGATGGCTGCCGGAGAAGGCAGCAAAAACAAGGTCTCCGGCATAGGGCTGCCGGACGGGCACATCCATGCCGGTGAGGCGCTCATAGCTGGCTTTGATCGCCGGGAGATCCGAAAGGTCCAGCTCCGGATCCACCCCGTGCGTATAGAGATTCAGGGCGAGCGTGACCGCATCTACATTTCCGGTTCTCTCACCATTTCCGAACAGGCAGCATTCCACGCGCTGCGCTCCGGCCAGAAGCGCGAGCTCCGCATCGGCGATCCCGGTTCCCCTGTCATTGTGGGGATGGGTGGAGAGGATCACGCTGTCCCGGTATTTCAGATGATTGCTGCACCACTCGATCTGATTGGCGTAAATATGCGGCAGGCTCATCTCGACCGTGACGGGCAGGTTGATGATCATAGGGCGCTCCGGCGTGGGCTGCATGACGTCCAGTACAGCGTTGCAGACTTCCACGGCGTACTCGGGCTCTGTAGCTGTAAAGCTCTCCGGGCTGTATTCGAAAAGAAAATTCCCTTCATATTCTTCGCTCAGCTGCCGGATCAGCTTCGCCCCGTCGACAGCGATCTTTTTGATCTCCTCCTTGTCCATATGGAAGACCTGTTCCCGCTGCACGGCGGAGGTGGGATTATAGAAATGAATGATCGCCCTGGGAGCACCCTTGATGGCATTGAAGGTCTGGCGGATGATATGTTCCCTGCACTGGGTCAGGACCTGGATCGTGACGTCCTCAGGGATCATATTTTTTTCAATGAGCGTTCTTAAGAAGGTAAATTCTGTCTCGTTGGAGGCGGGAAATCCGACCTCGATCTCGCGGTATCCGATCCCGACCAGCATCCTGAAAAACTCCAGCTTCTCATGCAGGTCCATCGGCACTACCAGAGCCTGGTTTCCGTCCCGCAGGTCGACACTGCACCAGATCGGGGCTTTTTCAATATGGTCCTTTTTTGGCCATGTATATTCCATATCCGGCGGCAGAAAATAACCAGTTCTATATTTGCCGGCATTTTTCATCATGTAAAACTCCTTGAAAAATCAGCCTGTAAAATACAGCCGCTTGTTTCCTCAAAAAATCAGCCTGTAAAGACATTCTCTTGTTCAGATAGAAAGCATCCGGGAAGCTGCCGGAGCGCCGGCAGCAAGTGCTATTATATCACATCGCAGCGGTTCACATTCAACGGGCGAAGTCTGCGATTTCGTCCTAAACGCGAACAGTTACATCACATCACTTTATTTTCATCCCGCCACTGCGCGGGAGGGATCCCCACGACCTGCTTGAATACCTCGGCAAAAAAGCTCCTGGCACTGAAACCGAGCATATCCGAAATCTCCTGAATGCTGAGGTCAGTTGTCGTCATCAGGGTCTTGGCGCGCCGGATGCGGGCGTTCTTGATATAGTCATTGACACTCAGGCCCGTTTCGCTTTTGAATTTGCGGGACAGATAATAATCCGTATAGCCTACCCTGCGGGCAAGGTCAGAGATGGCGAGCTTCTCCTCCAGGTGGGACTCAATATAATCGCAGCAGCTCCGGACGGGCTTGCTGAGGTTCTGGTCCGCATTTTTGCTGTGCACAAGGTTGATAAAATCGTCGATCATGCTCATGCCGATGCCTGTGATCTCCGGCGCGTTCTGCGCATTGTCCACATCTTTGATATAAGCATCTGAGCGCGGATAGATGATCTCCGGAGAAACGCCTCCTTCGATGGCAGACCTGGAGGCCAGCGCGATCATAATCACCTGGGAGAGTTTGGCGTGCTGCAGGGCATTTTTGGAGAGCTGCTGTTTGCCATTGAAGACAGAAGCTATATCAGAGAGAGACTCTTTGTAATGCAGGTCTCCCTCGCGGATCATATTGAGTAGCATCTGCTCGGCGCGATAGACCTTATTGCGGTCAGGGAGTTCCCTGTCAAAGGCATCTTCCTCGCTGCCAGGGTTCGATGCCCGCCCGCGCAGTACGTCAATAATACCGGTATAAAGGTTGATATCACTTAACTGGATGTGTTCACCGCACACGCAATAATGCAGCATCATGAGCCGCTGGCAGAAATTGGTAAAGGTTATGACGGGGAGAGATTCCAGGCGCCGGATCAGCTTGGGTGACCATTTCCTGGTCCCGGAGTCTGTTCCTCTCAGGACAGCCTCCATCTCCGACCGGGAGGGGAGCTGCGTGAAAGCCGGCCCCAGTATGTGGATCCTGTTCAGCACGCCGTTGTCTCTCTCAAAGACAGCACCCCAGATCAGTCCGAAGGTGGCGCTGATGATCATGGGCATCGTGCCGGTCCTGGAATACTCCAGAAGGTCGTTATAACAGCTGGCCCGCTTTAAGATAATGTCCAGGTACAGGTAGCTGCAGTTGGTGGAGAGAAGATTCCCCTCAGGATCATAGCTCCACAGATAATACTCACCCTGGCATGACAGCATTTCCGTGAATAGGAAAAGGTTTTGGTCAATTTTTGCAGAGGACTCCTTAGCCATTTTGAACCTCCTGATGATATATTTGCTATTTTATCAATGATTTAGCTTTTATACAATAGTAAAGCAAATATGTTAACAAAAAAGCAAAAACACTAATTTTGTAATCATAACCGTGATGATATCTTCTAATAAGTAAACAAACAGGGCAAAGTATCCTGAACGGAAAAACAAAATGTATAAGTGAGGAGGGTACAAATGAGTACAAGCACCACAAAAAAGGTTCTGCTGGAAGGCCGCTTTGAATCTCATTTCTGGGATACAAAGATCAAATCAGCTAACGTTCAGACTTCAGAGCGGATTCTCGGCTATGTCGTCGGTCCTTTCGGCGTCATGCTGCTGCAGTCCATCGTCAACAGCTATTTCAACCAGTATCTGACGGGTATGAAGCTGGGGAGATAAGACGAATCTCCCTTACAAAGTAAATGAACAGGAAAAAAGGTACCCCGGACGGGACCGCTGTCGCTGTGACACGAATCTCCCGTCCGGGGTACCTTTTTTCCTGAATCAAGATTTTAACCCCGGAAGGGAGGCCTGTTGTTGTGACACGGATTTCCCGTCCGGGGATTCATTTAGTTAAGGATACAAATCCCGAAACTCACGCTTATGGTACTTCCAAATATGATTTTGGAGGTATATCCCATGAAAACACAGAAATCCTTTTTTGAGCAGAACGGCGGCACATATACACAGGTTGGCGATGTGCTTCTTCCCAATCTTTCCATTGTAGAGGCAGAACAGAGGCCCATCGGCAAGTATGGTCGGATGAGGCCAAGAGCGAAGGCGTGACCGAACAACTCAAAGCTGCCGATCAGATGAAATGGGCCAGACGGATGAACCGATAGAGGAAATACACTATATACTCATATCACAAAGGCGTCCTGGAAACCGTTGAAATCAGCGATTCCCAAGACGCCTGTTTGCTTATGATCATTTTTTCACCTGAACTTCTTCCGATACTGCGCCGGGGAGTAGCCAGTCGTCTCGCGGAAGCTTTGGATAAAATAGTTCACCGTGTTGAAGACCAGCGATTCCGCGATTTCCTTCACTGGCGTATCCGTGGAGGTGAGCAGCACTTTTGCCCGCTCCACTTTGGCGAAGCGGATATAACTGTTGATGGACTGGCCGGCATCCTCAGCCGCAAGGATCGTTTTGTCCATGCCGCCCAGTACACGAAAAGCCTGATCCAACACATTCTGCTCTTCCTGCGGGCAGGAGCTGGCGAGGAAGCTTCCGTCTTTTCTGTAACACCAGACATAAAAACGCTCGCCTCCGGGGATCAGGCTTTCCAGCAGGAGCAGATTTTGTTCTCCCTGTGTCATTCTCTGGTCCATGCGTGAAGCGTCTCCATGCAGTTTTTCCTGAAAACAGTGTAGCACGAATTTTTGTAATTTTTTCGGAGTTATTGAGTTTGCGAGCGCCGCGCCTTCCTTTACAATATTCTCAGATCGCAAGAGCGAACACAACGAAACAAGAGAAAAGGAGTATCATCATGGCAAAGGAAAAACTGACCCAAAGCGAAATCGACGGCGTGGATTACCGCAGAGCAAAACTGTGGCAGATCATCCTGGTGGCCTGCAACGCCCTCAACGGCATGGCCATCTATACGCTGATCGGGCAGGCGTCCTATGCAGCCAGCATCGGTTTTGGCATCTCGACGCTGATCATCGGCGGCCTGCTGACCTTCACCCGCATTTTTGACGCCATCACCGACCCGCTGTTGGCTTTCCTCTACGACCGTGTCAACACCCGCTGGGGCAAGATTCGGCCCCTGATGCTGCTCGGCTGGGCGGTGCAGTCGCTTGGCATCATGTCCATGTTCTCCTGGGCTTCCAGCAAGGGTTTTGGCGTCGGGATGTTCCTGGTGACCTACATGCTCTACGTCATCGGTTACACGATCGTGAACATGACCGCGCAGACGCTTCCTGCCCTGATGACCAATGACCCGAAGCAGCGTCCCACCGTCGGCGTGTGGAACACGGTGTTCAACTACATCGTCCCGATGGCCTTCACGATTATCCTCAACACCGTGCTGCTGCCCAAATACGGACAGATCGCCGTCACCGAGACCGGCTATTCCGTTGACTACAGCCAGGCCTATCTGACCGCCGCCGCGACTGTCACGGTCATTACTTCTCTTATCGGCGTGCTGCTGGTTTGCGTCGGCATCAGCGCCTATGACAAGCCCGAGAACTTCCGCGGTACCAACAAGGCGCACGAGCATCTGAGCTGGAAGGACATGTGGAGCGTTCTCAAGGACAACAAGCCCCTGCAGGCCTACATTATCTCCGCCTCCTCTGACAAGATCGCCCAGCAGGCCGGCGCGGCTGCTGTGGTCAGCACAATGGTCTCCGGCATTCTGATCGGCAACATGACTATTGCTACCTACCTCTCCGTCGGCGGTATGCTGCCCTCGATCATCTTCGCGATCATTGGAGCGAGGTACTGCGGCAAACACGGCAACAAGGAGGCCATCGTCAACTGGGCAAAGTACTGCATCTATGCAAACCTCGCGATTATTGCCTTCTTCACTATCACATGGTACACCGTTGGCACGCACACGATCGCCCATTTTGGCGTCACGATGGTGCTCTACATCCTGCTCACGCTGGTGGGCAACGGCTTTATGATGGCCGGCACCACCGCCAATACCGCCTTCATGGCCGATATCATCGACTTCGAGTTGGATCGCAGCGGCAAGTATATCCCTGCCGTCGTCTCCGGCACCTACAGCCTGATCGACAAGATCGTGTCCTCCTTCTCCGCGCTCATTGCCACGGCGGGCGTTGCCCTCATCGGCTACACGACCACGCTGCCCCAGCCCAGCGACAATCCCACCGGAGGCATCTTCTGGGTCTCGATGGTTCTGCGCTACGGCCTTGCGATCCTCGGCTGGCTCTGCACGCTGTGGGCCATGCGCAAGTGCAATCTGGGCAAGGCTGAGATGGTCGAGGTCCAGAAGCGCATCGCTGAGAAAAAAGAAGAACTGAAGCATGAGATGATCGAGGAAGAGCTTCACAAGGGAGATCCCGAAAATGCGTAAGATCACGACATTAAAAGACAGATGGCGGTTTTTAAAAGCCGCCATCTGGATCTCAAGAGCAAGGGAAACGCCCTTTCTATCGAGGATCATAAGGCGGATATGGAAATTATCCGCGAGATCGGCGCGAACACTCTGCGCCTGGCCCACTATCAGCACGCGCAGGAGTTCTACGATCTCTGCGACGAAAACGGCCTGGTTGTCTGGGCAGAGATCCCCTACATCACCATGCACATGACAAACGCCCGGCAGAACACCCTTGACCAGATGCGCGAGCTCATCACCCAGTGCTACAACCACCCCTCGATCGCCGTCTGGGGCCTCTCCAACGAGATCACCGACGGCGGCGCGGACGCCAAGGAATGGATGCGAAAGCTGGGCAATCGCATGAAGCTCTGGCACGTCACCGACCGGGGCAGCCGCCAAAGCGGCCCCGCCATGACGCCGATCCTGAAAGCGGACAGCATGGAGCTGGGTACCGGGAACATGGATCTGGACGGGCTGCGTGATATCGCGCTGGCAAACGGCATCGAGGCCGTGGTGCTGGAAAGCCACAAGAACTGGATCGACAAGGACCCAGTCAAGAGCCTGGAGCTGAGTGCAAAATGGCTGAATGAGAGGTTTTAACATGAGCCTGATTCGAAATAAACTCCCTGCCGTCTGGCAGGCCAAGTGGATCGACCCGGAGCTTCAACATGAGGCGGAAGCGAGACAGCCCGCTTCCGTCCTGCGCCGCTCCTTTACGGTGGAAAGCACGGAAAACGCCGTTTTGTACATCACCTGCCACGGACTGTACGAGGCAACGCTGAACGGGCAGCGTGTGGGCGATTTCGTGCTGGCCCCCGGCACCGGGGACTATACCAAGCGCCTTACGGTGCAATGCTATGACGTGAGCGGGCTGCTCTGCCTCGGTGAAAACGAGCTGGTCGTGACGCTCGGCGACGGCTGGTACCGCGGCAGCGTGGGCATCGACGGCCTGCGGAATTATTACGGCGCCGATCTGGCCCTGCTCTGCCAGTTGGAGATCGACGGCAAAGCAGTCCTCTGCAGCGATGAGCGGTGGGAGGCCAGCCAACAGGGGCCGACACGGGAAAACGACCTCCAGCAGGGCGAGACCTACGACGCCCGGATGGAAGAGATACGTGACTGGCACGGCGTGACGCTGCGGGACTTCGGCTATGCCAACCTCGCGCCAACTAAGAGCGTGCCCATTCTCGAACAGGAGCGCTTTCCCGGGAAGCTGATCCGTACCCCCAACGGCGAGACGGTCATCGACTTCGGGCAAAACCTGGCCGGTTATACGGAGCTGCGCGTGAACGCGAAGGCCGGACAGAGCATCACCCTCTGGCACGGGGAGACGCTGGACGAAAACGGCAACTTCACCCAGAAGAACTTCGACCCGGGCGACCGGAACAAAAACGGCGGCATCCCGCAGAAGATCACGTACATCTGCAAGGAAGGCCTGAACGTCTGGAAGCCCCGCTTTGCGATCTTCGGCTTCCGTTATGCCAGGGTGGAGACGGAGATCGACCTGACAGACGCGGCATTTACCGCGATCGCCGTCTATTCCGAAATGCCGCAGACCGGCTTCTTTGAATGCGGAAACGCCGACGTAAACCGGCTCTTCCTCAACAGTCTATGGAGCATGCGCTCCAATTTCTGCGACATTCCAACCGACTGCCCCACCCGCGAGCGAGCGGGATGGACCGGCGACGCGGGCGCCTTTGCCCCCACCGCCGTCTATCTCGCCGACTGCTATCCGGTACTTCGCAAGTGGCTGGGCGAATGCCGGCTGGCGCAGGGCGAGGACGGGCTGGTGCAGAACATTGCCCCCGTGAACAACAAGGGCGGCATGATCTCCAATATGCTGCAGGGCTCCGCCGGCTGGGGCGATGCCTGCGTGCTGGTGCCCTGGGCGCTGTATGAGGCTTACGGGGACAAGACGATCCTGGAAGAGAACTATGATATGATGGCCCGTTGGCTCTCCTTCTGCGAAAAGCGGGCGCAGAAGACCCGGCCGCACAATCTATTAAACCCCTATAAGAAATATCTGGTGGACGAGGGCTTTCATTTCGGCGAGTGGTGCCAACCCGATGTGGACAACACCGATGCTATGAAGAAAACCATGATGTTTGGCGCGCCCGAGGTGGCTACGGCCTACTATTACCATTCCGCGTCGCTGATGGCACGGATCGCCGGAATTCTTGACAAACCGGAAGACGCGAAAAAGTACGCCGAGATCGCGGAAAACGCGAAGAAAGCCTATCGCCACACCTGCACGAAAAACGGGAAGATCGTCTCCGAGCGTCAGTGCGAATACGTGCGTCCTCTCGCCTTCGGCCTGTTGGAGTGGGATGAGATCAAACAGGCTGCCGACGAACTGAACGCGCTGGTGGAGAAGAACGGCTTCCACCTGAACACCGGCTTCCTCTCCACGCCGGATCTCTGCCGGGTGCTGGCGGACAACGGCCACGAGGATACGGCCTACAAGCTGCTGCTGCAGGACAGCTGCCCTGGCTGGCTTTACGCGGTCAAAAAGGGTGCTACCACCATCTGGGAGACCTGGGACGGCGTGCGGCCCGACGGCACGGTGCACGACTCGCTCAACCACTATTCCTACGGCGCGATCTCCGGCTGGCTCTTCTCCGGCGTCTGCGGCATCCGCCTCTCCGAAGGCAAGCTGGCGCTCTGCCCGCGGCCCGATCCCTCGCTGGGCTGGGCCAAAGCCGAGTGGCGCTCGCCGGTCGGAGCAATCCGCAGCTCATGGCGCTATGAAGATAGCAAGCTGATCCTTGACTTTAAAGTGCCCGTTCCGGCGAACATTGAGCTTCCGAACGGAGAAAAACGTGAGGTAAAGGAGGGAGAATATCACGATGAAATACTTCTGTAATCCGATCAACGTCAACTACCGCTACCAGTTCAATCAGGATCCGCGCAAGGGCGGCGCACTGCAGATTTGCCGCGAGGCGGCAGACCCCTCGCTGATCCTGTTCAAAGGCCGCTACTATATCTTCGCCTCCATGACCCTGGGTGTCTGGGTGTCAGACGATCTGGTGAACTGGGAAAACCACCGCCTGCCCGAAGAGCTGCCGCTCTATGATTACGCGCCGGACGTGCGCGTGCTGGGCGACTGGGTGTATTTCTGCGCCTCCAATCGGGAGCACAACTGCGACCGCTGGCGCACGAAGGACATTCTGAACGGACCCTACGAGAAGATCGAGGGCAGCTTTCCGTACTGGGATCCCAATCTGTTCGCTGACGACGACGGCCGGGTGTACTTCTACTGGGGCTGCTCCAACCAGACGCCCATCTACGGCGTAGAGCTGGATCCGAACACCATGCAGACCCTCGGCGAGAAGAAAGAGCTTCTTTTCGGCGATCCCTACGCCATCGGCTTTGAGCGCATCGGCGAGGACAACAGCACCTTGCCCGCCTCCGAAGCCGTGATTGAGGCCAAATACCAGGCCTTTGTCAAGGCTCAGGGCGTACCGGAGGATTATTTCCCCGCCGATGTGAAGCCTTTGATCCGCGGCATGTTCAGCGACAGGCCCTATATCGAGGGGGCCTGGATGGACAAGTTTGACGGAAAGTATTATCTTCAGTACGCCGCGCCCGGCACGCAATACAACACCTATTCCGACGGCGTCTATGTGGGCGAGAGCCCCCTGGGGCCGTTCCGGCTTGCCGCAAACAACCCCTATTCCCACAAGCCCGGCGGCTTTCTCCCGGGCGCGGGCCACGGCTCGACGATGCGGGACAAGAACGGCGCGTGGTGGCATACGGCGACCATGCGCATCTCCGTCAACCACGATTTCGAGCGCCGCGTGGGCCTGTGGCCTGCGGGCTTCGACGCGGCCGGCGAGCTTTTCTGCAACCAGCGCTACGGCGACTGGCCCATGGCAACCGAAGGCGATCCCTGGCGCGATCCCGCGTGGATGCTGCTGAGCGTCGGCAAGGCGGCGACAGCTTCCTCGCATATCCCCGGCAACGAGCCGGAGAAGGCCACGGAGGAGAACGTACAGAGCTGGTGGCGTGCGGCGTCGAACAGCCGCAGCGAATGGCTCTGCGTCGACCTCGGCAAGGCCTTTGACGTACACGCTGTGCAGATCAACTTTGCCGATGACAAGATCGACGTCCCCTGCCCGGGCGAGATTCGCCCCGGCAGCCAGGCGCGCTATATCGAGGAACAGGACTATATGACCCGGTGGAAGCTGGAGGGCTCCACAGACGGCGAGAGCTGGTTCGTGATCGAGGACAAGTCCGCCGCCGAAACTGATCTCTCACACGATCTCGTCGTGCGTGAGGAAGGCTTTTCCGCCCGCTATCTGCGGCTTTCCGACATGGCCGTTCCCTACGGCCAGAATCCGTGCGTCTCCGGCCTGCGCGTCTTTGGCCTCGGTGACGGTGAGGCCCCCGAAGCACCCGTGTTTACTGCCGCGCGGATGGGTGATCTGGACATGCTCGTGCAGATCAGAGAGCAAGCAGACGCGCGGGGATACAACATACTCTTTGGCAGTAGCCCGGAGAAGCTGTATCACAGCGACATGGTCTTCGCTGCCGGATCCCACCGTATCGGCGCACTAATCAAAGGCAGAGAATATTTCGTCCGCGTAGATGTGTTCAACGAGAACGGCATCACCGAAGGAACCTGCATCAAGCTGGATTGAAGGAGGACATGACATGAGTTTTCCCAAAGGTTTCTTTATCGGCGCGGCCACAGCCGCCCATCAGGTGGAAGGCAACAACATTCACAGCGATTACTGGGCGCAGGAGCTGCTGCCCCACACCAGCTTCACCGAGCCCAGCGGCCTGACCTGCGACCACTATCACCGCTACGAAGAGGATATCAAACTCCTGGCTGACGCCGGGCTGAACGCTTATCGCTTCTCCATCGAGTGGGCGCGCATCGAGCCGGAGGAAGGGCAGTTCGACCAGCGGGAGATCGAGCACTACCGCGACGTGATCCGCTGCTGCCGCGCAAACGGCGTGGAGCCCATCGTGACCCTGATGCACTTCACCAGCCCTGTTTGGCTCATCCGCCAGGGCGGCTGGGAGGCGGAGAGCACCGTTGAATATTTCCGCCGCTATGCGGCCTATGTGACCGAGCAGCTGGGCGGCGAGCTCAACTACATCTGCACCATCAATGAGGCCAACATGGGCCTTCAGCTGGCGGCGATCTCCAGGCGCTTCCAACTCATGGCGCAGCAGGCGGCCGCGAAGGCCAAAAGCGCCGAGGGCACTGTGCAGGTGGGCATAAACTTTGAAAAGATGATGGAGAACATGAAGTTCGCCGCCATGGAAAACGCGCAGATTTTCGGCACGCCCCAGCCGCATATCTTTGTCTCCTCCCGCACACTGGAGGGGGATGCGCTGGTCTTCCGCGCCCATAAGGCGGCGAAGGAAACCATCAAGGCACTGTATCCAGACATGCAGGTGGGCATCACGCTTTCCATGCACGATCTGCAGGCGCTGCACGGCGGCGAGAGCTTTGCCGAGGCTGCGTGGGACGAGGAGTTCCGGCATTATCTGCCGTATATCCGGGATGACGACTTCCTCGGCGTGCAGAACTACACCCGCACGCAGTACGGCCCGCAGGGGCAGTTGCCCTGTCCGGAGGGCGCGGAGCTGACGCAGATGGACTATGAGTTCTATCCCGAGGCGCTGGAGCATGTGATCCGCCGCGTCCATGAGGATTTCAGGGGGAACCTGATCGTCACGGAAAACGGCGTGGCCGTCTCCGATGACAGCCGCCGGGTGGATTTCATTCGCCGCGCGCTGCAGGGTGTGGAAAACTGCCTGAACGACGGCATCCCGGTCAAGGGCTACTGCCATTGGAGCCTGATGGACAACTTCGAGTGGCAGAAGGGTTACAGCATGACCTTCGGCTTGATCGCCGTCGACCGCGCCACGCAGACGAGAACGCCGAAGGAAAGCCTTGCCTTCCTCGGCAGCTTCGCGCGCTGAGAGAAAGCGCCTTTCTCCGATGGGAAACGAAGCCCTGTTCCTGAAGGATGCGGCGAATCTTGCCCTGGGCAGCCGCTTCCTCTTTTGTCTGATTCTGGCCAGCCCCTTTCTTGGGTTCTTTACCCGAGCAGCAATTGAATGTGACAGTTTCTAACAAAAAACCATAGCAACAACAAAGAAATAAAAAATTGATACAGTTTTGCCCAAACGGGCGGCCTTTTGACATTGTAAAGGGTCGTCCGTTTTTCTCTGATTTTCTATGATGAAATCAGGGAAACTCTATTCTGATACGGAGGGAAAGCGATGAAAAAACAGAGAAAAGCCAGAGATCCGGAGCATATCGGCTTTAAGGAATGCTTTGGCACGACAACCCTTTCTTTCACCAACGCGCTGACCGGCGTGCTCATGTCGTCCATGCTGATGGTCTACATGACAGAGTATTCCGGCATCAGCTACGCTGCGCTGCTGGCCACGATCCTGCTGATGGCGGCTCGTGTGATCGATGCGGTGGACGACCCCATCCAGGGCTTTATCATTGACAATTCCAAGCGCACCAGGATTGGCAAGTATAAGCCCTTCTTCCTCATCAGCATCATCATGGAGGCGATCGGCGCCATTGCCCTGTTTTCGCTTCCCAGCTCCATGGCGAGCACGCCCGCGCTGATCATCGCCTGGGTCGTTGTGTTCTACCTCGTCTATGACATCGGCAGCTCGTTCTATAAGGATCTTCTCCTCTACCGCACCATGTCCACCGATGAAAACCAGCGGACAAAGCTGGTGGTCGGGCCGAGGCTGATGTCCTTCCTCACCGGCGTTGTTGCCAACGTCGTGTTTACTGCTGCTATCGTTGCGCTCAACGCAGGGGGCATGAGCTACCACGATGCCGCAGCCAGGGTCATCATGATCCTTGTTGTCGCCTCCGTGGCGATCTCTCTTATCGGCTGGTTCGTGGTAAAGGAAAAGCATCATGTGGAGGAAGAACGCTCCGAGAAGCTGAAGATTAAGGATTTCTTTGATTTGTTCAAAGAAAACAAGGCTATGGTCATATTTGCGCTCAAAGGCCTGTTTGCCGGCTTTATCTGGACGCTGATCTTCGCAACACCCATCTATTACATCAAATGGGGCTTCTGCGCCGATCTGAGCACTGGCATCGCGGACATGGAGCAATTCACCGTCTACAACGGCATCAACGCCATGATCACCGTCATCCCCATGGTTCTGGGTGCGATCCTGGGCAGACCGCTTTTGAAGCTCTTTAAGGACCCGGTCAAGATGACCTGCACACTGCTGCTCATTCAGGCGGTCGGCGGCGCCATCCTGTTCATCGCCCAGATCACAGGGCTTTTGCAGCACGCGCCCTGGCTGTTCTTTGCGACCATGTTCATCATGGCTACCGGCGTGGGGACGGACTTTGTGCCGCAGACCTTTGTGCAGATGGAGGTCGTGGACTATGGCATCTACAAAACCGGGAAAGACCGCTCCGCCCTGACCACGGTGACCGACGGCTTCATCACAAAGATGCAGACGGCTTTTTCCACGGCGATCGTCGGCCTGGTGCTGACCGGGATCGGCTATACCGTGGAGGAAGGAAACCGATTCGCCGGGAACGTCTCCCAGATCCCCACGATGCTCAACTGGTTCATCGTGATCATGGGTCTGGTCCCCGCCGTGCTGGGCGTTATCTCTGTCCTGATCTACAGGAAATATCCCGTCACCAACGCGGTCCGCGGAGAAATGAAAACCTATTTTGACAGGCAGGGTACGGAATAAAAAAGCGGGTCGATCCACTCGACCCGCCTCGTATCAGCGCTTGGCGTGTGCTTTTTCCCGGTATTCTGTGGGCGTCATCTGATACTCGCGCTCAAATATTTTGTAAAACTGTGTGCGGTTCTCATAGCCAAGGGAAGCGGCGATCCTGCTCACCGGAAGCTCGGAGGCTTTGAGAAGCCGGGCCGCCTCGTTCAATTGGACCTTTTGGCAATAGGCCTTCAGCGTATAGCCCGTATGCTCTTTGATCATGCGGGAGAGATATTCAGAGGAATAATGGAGCTCCCGGGCCAGTTCAGCACGGCGGACATTGCCGTGGCGTTCCTCGATCAGCTTTTTCGCCTTTTCGAGAGTAATCAGCTCCCGCCCGTAGCCGAGGGAGACATATTCGGCCCGATAGAGCTCCGGGTTCTCCAGCGCCGCAAACAGCCGAAGCAGCGACGAGTATATGTCAAACTGATACCCCACCCGTTTTTCGGAGTAGGCCCGGATCAGCTCGTTGGCAATCTGCGGGATCGGGTCCTCACCCAAAAGCTGAAAGTCCACATAGTCCCGCTTGCACGCCGCTCTCTCCGACAGGTTCTCGCTGAAGAAGCGGTTGAGGATGCTTTTATAGCCGAAGGGCTGGACAAGCCCTTTCGGCCATTGCGTGATGAGCGAGGGGTCGATGCCGATATAGAGGATATCGGCGGAGGCCATGTCGGTTTCCCGGTGCATGGTGCTTCGGTTCAGCAGACACAGATTCCCCGCCGAATAGCGTACTTCTTCCTCCTCGATCATGACCGAGGCCTCTCCGCGCATGATGTACATCAGCTCGAAGAAATTGTGCTTGTGCATATAGGTTTCCTGAAAAAAACCGCTCTCGGCGGGGGTGTGCAGGCAGAAGGAACGCCTGTCCATGTAGTTGGAAAAGAGGTATTCCTCCGGGGTGTGGACACTGGTCGCAACGGAGAGCTTGGAAAAGTAATCCCGGTCGACGGTATGATCCCGCAGATAGTTTACGATGGGGCCGCTCTCCTGCGCCCGGACTTCCTCGATATCCCGGAAATATAAATGAACCACATTTTTCACAATTTTCACCCCTTATTTCCTATTTTACCATACTGAAAGCTCAATGAAAGGGAGGATTTCCGGTTTGAAACACCAATGCTATAACCCGTATCTCCCCGCTTGGGAGTATATCCCGGATGCGGAGCCCCGGCTTTTTGACGGCAGGCTGTATGTCTTCGGCAGCCATGACCGCTTCGGGAGCAAGGACTACTGCACCAACGACTATGTGGCCTGGTCAGCCCCGGAAGACGATCTCAGCGACTGGCGCTACGAGGGGGTCATTTACCGAAAAGAGCAGACCCCGTGGAACAGGGACCGGAAGTCCTATTACGCGCCCGATGTGGTTCAAGGGACGGACGGACGCTATTATCTGTAT
>JAFTFD010000220.1 GCA_017449745.1 Lachnospiraceae bacterium | reverse complement strand
TCCGTGACCGCTCTCACAAATATAAAAACTGCGTCCCCAGAGGGCTGCCGCAGGTCACGCTTAACCATGACCGGGCATCCTTTAAGGACGCAGTTCTTTATATCATTTAACAGGCGCTTGCATTCACCGGGCAGGACTTCCGCTCAGTCCGCAGCCAGGTTCTCAGGCCATCAGCAGATCGTACTGACTTCAAAACAGTCAGGCTTTCCGCATACCTTTACTGCCGCTGCGACCCTGCTCCTTAAGGAAGGACGATCGATGACAGCAAGAGACGTATCATTGTTGGCCGAAAGCTCCAATATGCCGCGGTCATAAATAAGATCAAGATCGCTGACATCTCCCCTGAAGCCAAGACGGACGAGCTCCGTGACCTCCTGGAGCGTTACCGCGAGGATCGCTTTCTCATGATCATACTCAAAGCTGATCATGCACTCCTGGTCTTCCCCAAGGATCTCCATCGAAAAATCCTTATCTGCGCTGCACCGGATCCTCACCGCAGCGTCACATTCCAGAACAGCCTTGCACTCATCGTCAGAGGATCCCTTTACGAGGGGAACTGCTCTGGCTGCGCTCAGGATTTCTTCCGCCGTCTTCTGGCGCAGAAAATATCTGGGCCCTTTTTTCACCAGCGAAAGTTCTCTGGGCAGGCTCATCATACCTGTATACTGGTGCGCCACCGTCAGGGAACGGAGCCATGCCACGCTGATCACTCTTCCGTCCGGGACGCCTGACCAGGTCTGCGCTGCGTAAGGAAGCGAGAGGTTCAGCGCATAGGCGTGCATACGCGGCTGCGTCTGTGTGAACGTATATCCGTCAAATTCACCCAGATAATAGGAGCCGTCCGCCGCCCAGAACACCCACTTGGATTCTCCCGTGGGCTCGCCGTTCTCATCATATACCTTCAGGCAGTTCAGATCCGGGCACTCAAATCCTCCTTCCAGCGTAACTCTGGAAGAAAAAGTGAACCATTCCAGGTCCGTGGAACGCCAGATCCCGAAGTCAGCGTCTTCGATCCAGAGTACCAGGATGTAGGCATGGCTCTCTTCATGCCAGAATACCTTCGGATCCCTGGCAAAGGCAGCCGGTGTGTCGAGCAGGATTCCATCCTTTTTCACGAAGGTGTCGCCGCCGTCAGTGCTGTAAGCCATCCGGATCGTATTGGTCGTATCCCTCTCATATTTAGGTCCGATCGGGCAGACTGTATAGGGGAAGAGCAAAGCATCTTTCGGCAGATCCATGAGTCCTCTGTCGTTGCGCAGTCCGCATCCCGAGAACATCGTTCCGTTCTCATCCGGATACATGACAGGTTCCTTCTGCTCCCAGTGCATCAGATCTGTACTGCGGGCATGGGACCAGGTCATATCCCACCATTCCAGTCCGTTCGGATTACTCTGATAATACAGTTCAAAAATACCGTCATGCCAGACCAATCCGTTCGGGTCATTCAACCACCCATATTCAGGTGCAAAATGGATTATCGGATAACAGTTTTTTTCTCTCATAATATTGTCCTATCTAAATATCTTATTTGTTATCTGCATTCATACCGGAACCGCATAGATCTCGCCTTCAAGCCCGTCCTCCAGACAGATCTGCTCATAGGCATATTCCGGATATACATTTACTGTTGCCGGCAGCAGACCATCATCTGCCATCACTTCCAAAATACAGTGGTCAAACACGAATTCTGTGACCGCATTCGAAGGATCTGCCCCTATAGAGGTCATTTTTCTTTCGATCCCGATCCTGGAACACCTGTCCAGTGAATAAATATCGGAAAACTCATTCTTTCCCGCCTGGGAACGATCAATAATGATCTGCTTCCCTTCAATTCGTACGATCAGTTTTTCTTCTTTGCTGTTCCGGAAGGTCACAGTTCCCATTCCATGCAGCTTAAGCCCGAATGACTGCCGGTCCAGCGGATGGACCCCTGACTTAAGCCAGGAAGTCTCTGCCGGAATATTCTCGAGCGCCGCAAAGGAAGATGCCAGTCGGTATCCCTCAGCGGTCTTTACCAGCTTCAGATTTCTGGAAAGCGTCATTTTCCCCTGGAAGCCCTCCTCCTCAGGAGGAGACTGATTGGCGTAGTCCCAGTTGTCTGCCCATCCGATGATCATCGGTTTTGACAGACCGGAAAAGCTGACAGCAGCGTAATTGTCCGTTCCGTAATCCACCAGGAGCGGCTCCTCAGCGCACTCCGTATCAACGAAAGTCTCTCCGTCAAAATCACCGACATAATACTGCGTGATATGAGAGACTCTGTTGGCAAAGTTCGGATTCTTTCGCAGTTCTGCAGGCGGAATGATCATGCTGACGATCAGGATCCATTTCGTGCCTTCTTCCGTTTCGATCGGGAAACAGTCCGGGCATTCACAGATTCCCTTGAGGCCATGCTCTCCGGCGTGGAACCTTCCGGTCTCTTCCCACTGGAGGAAATTCTCCGTTTTGTAAAAGACGACCTCCTCTTCGACAGCAAGTGCCATACTGTATCCGCCATGATACGGATTGTAGAAGATCTGGGGATCCCGCATGTTTAACCCGGGCGTTCCTTTGATCACCGGATTTCCTTTGTATTTCTCGAAATGAATATAGTCTGTGCTGTAAGCGATACTCTGCTGCTCCAGATTTGTCATCATGT
Organism: Lachnospiraceae bacterium; assembly: GCA_017449745.1. Lineage (GTDB taxonomy): Bacteria > Bacillota > Clostridia > Lachnospirales > Lachnospiraceae > CAG-791. The sequence goes on along the minus strand of JAFTFD010000220.1, from coordinate 6,119 downwards.
TATGGCTTGTGTACATGAGGATCATCGGAGCTTTGCCTTTTTTCCCGAATCCGGAAATATTATTCCTGTCGATCGCAGCAGAGCCTGAAAAGGCATAGCCCAGGTCATCAGGCGCAAGAGCCAGCGGAAGGTGCTGCCAGTGCAGCAGATCCTCTGTCACTGCATGTCCCCAGTACATGGGGCCCCACTGCGTTGCGTTCGGATAATGCTGATAGAACAGGTGATATCTTCCATTTTCAAAGATCAGCCCATTGGGATCATTGATCCATCCATGTTTAGCCGTAAAATGTAATTCCGGTCTGTAGATTGCCTTTTCCATATTTATCCTTGATCTAAAATAATTTTCACTTATAACAATTGCTGCGAAGCAATTCAAAGCGAATTTATAAATTGCCCTGTTTTTAAGAAAAGGGTGTGAAACCCAGAATAGTTTCACACCCCGATCAATTATCTTCTCAGGACTGCTGCAAAATAAACTATTCGTTTACGGTATCAGCAATCTTTACCGAGTCTGCATTTTCTATTAGTTCTTGCTTCTGTCAACTGCAGTCTGGTACAGGGAGACGATCTCTTCTGCGCCTGCTCCATCCAGCTCTGCCAGATATGCGTTCCAGTTGTCATCTGTGACACCGTCGATGACCCATGTGTTCACATATCTCTTAACGATATCGGAGACTGTAGGCTGGATCTGTGCAAGTCTTGTCAGCTCATCCGTTGTCATCAGGACTCTCGGAATAGCCTCATACTCAGCCATGACCTCATCCTTACCGTTGGTCTTCTGGTTCTCAAGCAGCTGAACAGCGTCAAATGCATAACCTGCGTATGTCTCATAGTATTCGTCGAGGACGATCATGGAGCCGCGGCAAGGTGTGGAGTTGACACGTGCGTCACCGAATGTTGTGTAATCCGGATTCAGCGGGATGTAGTGGTTGCTCTCGTCAACAGGTGTACGGATGATGCCGTTCTCATCATATTCATAGTTGTAGCCGATTGCGCCCCAGTTGGACGTAACAGCAACGACCGGATCGCTTGCCATGTAATCTACGAAACGGGCAACAACGTGAGGGAACTTGCAGTTTGTCGTGATTGCTGTGTTGGAGGAATCCTGCAGCTGGGAATAGTTGTTGAGGAATCCGCTCTTTCCAGCCTCACCGGTAAGACGAGGGATAGCTACATACTGGTCATGAACATCGAGATTTGTGATCTCCTGGTCTGTCCATGTTCCAAACACACCGATTCTGGCAACATCTTCTTTGATGAGGGAGGACTGATAAGCTGCAGAAGCATCTGCCTCGAAGGAGCCTTCCCAGATCAGGCCGTCAGCATAGAGCTGATGGAAATACTCAGCGGTCTTTTTGAACGCCTCATCCTTAGCTGTGAAAACGACCTTGCCATCAATAAGTCTGAGGTGATCTGCATATGCATTGCCTCCGCAGTAGGAATCTGCGCAGCCAAAGCATCCTGTCAGTCTGTAGAACATATTGTAGGAACCGAAAGTATCGTTTGCACCGAACCAGGAAGCCATCGGGATCTCATCGTCAACGCCGTTGCCGTTGAGGTCGCCTGCCTCTTTGAAAGCCTTAAGGACAGCAGTCAGCTCGTCGACTGTTGTAGGCATTTCCATACCGACCTGGTCAAGCCAGTTCTGGTTGATCAGAAGAGGGCCGCCTGTCAGAACCAGTCCGTACATCTCCTCGATGTAAGGGAAGCCATAGGTGTGACCATTGGGAGCTGTGATCTCCATCCAGTATGTCGGACGCTCGTCAAGGATCTTCTTAACATGGGGCATATACTCGTTGATCAGGCCCTCTGTAGGGATGAAGATATCCTGGTCAGCGTACTGGACAACGATGTTGCCGCTCTTGCCGTCGCCGAAGTTCCAGAATACATCCGGAAGATCCTGCCCGGAAGCAAGCATCAGGTTGATCTTCTCCTGTGCGCCCTCGCCGGGGATCGGCTGCCAGTCAAACTCAACGCCTGTGTCCTCAAACCACTTCTGGCACATAGCAAGGTCGCCGGGAGCCACAAGACGGTCTGCGGTGTTAACAAGGAGCATGGAAATCTTTCCGTATTTCTCTTCGAATGCAGCGGGATCTTTGATGATCGGAAGGCTTCCGTCCAGAGCGATCAGTCCTGCATCAACAGCTTCCTGCTCTTCCGGTGTAAGGCCGGTATCAGCAGCGTTTGTGGATGCTTCCACTGCCTGGGAAGATGTCTCGTTATTCTCATTGGATGCTGCAGGGGCTGCGCTTCCGCCGCCGGATGAAGATCCGCCGCCGCATCCAGCCAGAATACCGGCAACAAGTGTCAGGCTCATGGCCATAGCAATCAATTTCTTTCTCATACATACCTCCTGATGTATTTAATTAGGTAAATTGTATGTGCAACTGCCTGCACAGAACCATTTGTACAGGCAGAAACAACCTTGGAACGGGTATTTCCATGTTTGAAAACACCGCTGTGTACTGCCGGAACTGAATTATCCCTTGACAGCACCGATCGTGACGCCCTTGGCGAAATACTGCTGAATGAAAGGATAAACGATCAGCAGAGGAGCTGCGGAAACAACGACGATGCAGTATTTAAGCTGCTCAGCCAGTTTCTGCTTGGTGACCATCGCGTCACCCGAGGATCCCATCTGGTTTGCCTGATTCATCAGGACCAGGTTTCTTAAGACGACCTGCAAAGGCATCTTGTTATCATCCTGCAGGAACATCAGAGCGTTGAAGAACTGGTTCCACATAGCTGTTGCATAGAACAGAGCCATAACTGCAATGATCGTTGAGGAGATCGGGATCGCGATCTGGAAGAAGAAACGGAAGTCATTGCACCCGTCGACCTTTGCAGCTTCCAGCAGTTCTCCGGGAACACTCGATTCAAAGAAGGAGCGGCAAACGATCAGGTTGTACGCCGATACCGCAACCGGCAGGACCATTGCCCAGATCGTGTTGTAAATACCAAGGCTTCTGATCGTCAGGTACAGCGGGATGATACCGCCGCCGAAGAACATTGTGAATGTGAAAACAAAGATCAGGCCGCGTCTGCCTGGCAGGTCGCTTCTGGAGAGCGCATAGCCGGCGGGGATCGTTGCAACCAGGGAGATCAACGTACCTACCACAGTGTACAGGATCGTGTTGCCGTATGCTGTCCACAGAGGGGTGTATGCCAGTGTTGTCTTATAGCCCTGCAGATAGACGTTCTCCGGATACAGCAGCACCTTACCGGAGTTGACCGTTACCGGATCGGTAATAGATGCAAGGACGACATAATAAAGCGGATATACGATCACGAGGCAGACAAGAACCATCAGAATAATAACGATCGCATTGAAGATCTTATCTGCACCGGACGTTTGCATCTTCGTCTTGTGAACTTTATTCTTAGCCATCTTCGCCCCTCCTTAGAAGATACTGATGTCGCTTATCTTCTTGGCAACGAAGTTTGCGAGCACCAGGATAATAAAGTTGACCACGGAATTGAACAGACCTACGGCGGTAGCAAAGCTGTACTGGGCTGTCTGCAGACCTACCTTGTAAACGTATGTGGAGATCAGCTCGGATACGATCGTATTGGAACCGTTCTGCATCAGGTAAGCCTTTTCATAACCGACGTTCATGATGTTACCGATCTGGAGGATCAGCATCAGGATGACGGTAGGCATGATCATCGGAATATCAATGTAGCGGACTCTCTGCCAGCGGCTTGCTCCGTCGATCGTCGCCGCCTCGTAATAGTCCGGGCTGATCGCTGTAAGAGCTGCGATGTAGATAACTGCGTTGAATCCCATGGACTGCCAGATATTGGAGCCGATATACAGTGTTCTGAACCACTGAGGAGTGGATGTGAACATGATCGGGCTTCCGCCGTTGGCCACCAGGTGGTTGACAACGCCCGTAGCGGAGAAGAATACGGATACGATACTGACGACAACAACGTTTGACATGAAGTAAGGAGCGTAGCTGATCGTCTGAATGAGCTTCTTGGGTCTCTCACGCTGGATCTGATTGAGCAGCAATGCAAAAATAACAGGAATCGGGAATGCAAAGACAATGCTCTCCAGACTGATAACGATCGTGTTCTTGATCGCCTGCAGTGCAATACTGGTCGAGAAGAACTGTGTAAAGTACTTCATGATCGGATCTGCCCAGGGGCTCGCGATGATACCCTGACGGATCTTGTAATCCTTGAAGGCGATGATCAGACCGTACATCGGATAGTATGCAAAGACGATCGCCCACAGAAGTGCCGGAAGCAGCAGCACATACAGCTGCCAGGATTCCAGAGCTCTCCGGAAGCCGGACTTGCCAGTATTTTTCCTGGCCGCTTTCGCTTGTTTTGCCATGTTTACCTCCCTCATAATGCGTAAACTATGTTTGCGGTGATGCAACCGTTTACTTGATCGGTTAAGTAACCGGTTACTTTGACAACGACTATTTTATGCTATTTTTGTGTAAAGCGCAATATAAAAATTTGTCTTTCATTGCATTTTACATATTATGCGGATAATTATTATCAAATTTGCATAAATAAAATGACTGAAAATTGTGTTATTATTACTTTATAAACATTTTAAGAAATATTTAGGTAATAAAAATGCGCAAACAGAAAGTAACCTTTGCCGATATTGCTAAAGAAACCGGCTTTTCAAAAACAACTATATCGAGATACTTCAATGCCCCTGATACCCTGACAACAGAAAATCAGGAGATCATCTGCAGAGCACTTGAAAAGCTCAACTACAGGGAGAACAAGGTCGCCAGGATCCTTGCCAGCGGCCACACGGAATTTATCGGCTTTGTGGTTCCGAATCTGTATATGCATTATTATGCGGAGATGCTGCATCAGATGCTTACCTCCTATTCGAAATACGGATACAAGTTTCTGGTGTTTGAGTCTTATGACAAAGAAGACTACGAGCGGACCTACCTGCAGGATCTTCTTTCCTACAATGTAGAGGGGATCATCATTCTCTCACATGCTATCCCTTCCCGGGAACTTGCTTCTTACGGAGTTCCGGTCGTCGCAATCGAAAGAGAAGACCATTATATCTCCAGTGTAAACACCGACAACCTTATGGGCGGCGTTCAGGCTGCTTCTCTGCTGTATAAGTGCGGCTGCGATGATCTGTTTTTCATTGACGGTCCTATCCTCGACCTCGCAAGGCCCCATGGACGAAGAGACGGCTTTATCAATATATGTACAGAGAAAGGAATACCGTTTGAAGTCCTGATCTCTGACGTAGACAATAGCGATTATAAAGAAACCTATAACGCGTTTTCCAAAATGGTGGATGATATCGCACTTCGCTATCCCGGCAAAAAGAAAGGGATCTTCTGTGCCAACGATACCTATGCGAGTATGGTCCTGACGCACCTGGTGCGAAGCTACGGACATTTCCCCGATGACTTTTCCCTGATTGGATTTGACGGATCTCCGGTATCAGAAAATGCGATCATACCATTCAGTACGATCGGACAGCAGATCAACGTGATCGCAGAGCGCGCCCTGGAAGTCCTGAATGAACAGATCGAGGCAAGAAATAAGAGAATACCGGAAAGTGTTCCGATCCGGCATGAAGTGGTCACTCCCGTTGTCATAAACAGGGAAACCACCTCGCAAAGCGTCCTGGCAGAACCGGCTTCAGGATATAAAACCGGCGGTATCGGACGGCGCAGCAAGGGCGGAAAGATCAACAACAGTCTTCTGGGAACGTAAAAGAAGAAATTCAAGAAGATAAATAGAGAAGGAAATAAAGAAGAGCCGATACTCATCGATTTTTGAGTATCGGCTCTTCTATGAGAGGTGCCAACGAGATTTGAACTCGTGATCAGGGTTTTGCAGACCCACGCCTTACCACTTGGCTATGGCACCATATTAAACTGACTCCGACGGGAATTGAACCCGTGTTACCGCCGTGAAAGGGCGATGTCTTAACCTCTTGACCACGGAGCCATATATTCCAGCAGACTTCGCCGTGCATTCGCTTCACTCGTAGTGCTAAGAGCACTTCAAACTCTGACGCTCCGCTGCCATTTATCAGTATAACATAAAGAACTGATAAATCAAAGCGCCTTGTGTAGGACTCGAACCTACGACACCGCGGTTAACAGCCGCGTGCT
>JAFTFD010000219.1 GCA_017449745.1 Lachnospiraceae bacterium | reverse complement strand
GCAGGAACTTTCTGTTTGCATCGCTGGAAAGAGCGTGAATTGCATAATCACCAGTAGTTGCCCACTCAAGTTCATCCTGAGGATATGTACGATAACCGTAGTTCTGGTCAGAACCTACGCCGTTAAGCATAGCGCCGCCCAGAGGGTACTCGCAGATACCGGCCTCTTTCAGCTTGGTATACATATCTTTCTGCTCTTCCCATGTCTGGGGATACTCCTCGTATCCGACCTGTTTTGTCCAGTCCTTGCGATAGAAAGTAACATAAGAATAGTTTGTGTCGTAATACGGTCTTTCAGCCAGCGCGAAATAGGTCTCGCCATTGAGCTGTGTGTATCCCAGCTGGCCCAGATCTACCATTCTCTGATAGTAAGTAGGTGCTACTTTTGCGAATTCATTCAGATCATAGGTCTGGAGATACCCGTCCTCTACCCACTGTGCCTGCTTGGGGAAATCATATTCCATCAGGATGGTGGGCAGATCCTGGTCCGCTGCAAGCAGCGCGTAGTTCTCAAGAACAGCGCCGCGGGGAATCGGAACATAAGTAACATTGATGTTGTACTTGTCGCCGAAATTCTCCTGTACATAGTTTGTCCAGTAGTTATCATGAGGCGTTGCCCAGTCCGGGTTGTCTCTGTTGTAAACAGGAATCTCAAGCTCTACGGTGTTCTCAAACGGAACCCAGCTCTCGATCCCGGCGCCTTCCTCGATCTCGACTGCCTCGGGAGCCTCTGCTGCCTCAGCTTCTGCTGCCTCAGCCTCTGCTGCAGGAGCCTCCGCTTCTGCCTCGGCCTCTGCTGCTGGTGCGGATGACTCAGCTGCAGGAGCAGATGAGGAGCCGCATCCGGCAAGGATGCCGCATGCCATAGCGGATGCCAGTGCCATAGCCAGGAGCTTCTTTAATGTGTTTCTCTTCATAACTTTCCTCCTTATAAAGATTGATAAATACTATATATCTATCTGCAGCGGACAATGTGAGATTTACGCCCATCCCGCAGAAAAGACCTGACTCATACGATTGATATGTCTTATCCTTTGACTGCGCCGACCATCGTACCTTTGACGAAATATTTCTGAATGAAAGGATAGATGATAATGATCGGAATCGTGACGAACATAACGGAAGCTGCCTGCAGAACCTCCGGCGTGCTTGTTACTGCGGATGCCTCGGACAGGGCCGTTGTCTGCGCCTCTGTCGCGCTTGCGACCATGCGGTAGAGCAGATACTGCACCATCTTGAGATCATCACGTTTGCGGATGTAGTACATATTGTCTGAATAGGCATTCCAGCGGCCGACTGCATAGAAGAGCGAGAGCGTCGCCAGGATCGGCTTGGAGAGGGGCAGCACGATCTTCGTAAGGATCTGGAAGTTCGTTGCGCCGTCCAGGAATGCCGACTCCTCCAGGGAATCCGGGATCGTGGACTGGAAGAAGTTCTTCATGATCAGCATGTTGTAAGCCGAGTAGATCAGAGGCAGGATCAGCACCCACATGGTATCCAGCATCTTCAGCTTGCTGTACAGCAGATACGTTGGAATCAGTCCTGCGCTGAAGTACATGGGGACCATGACAAGGAACGTCAGTACACTCCTGCCCTTGAGCCGCTTTTTAGAGAGCGGATAGGCCGCACAGATGCAGACGATCATTCCCATCAGGGTAAACAGGAGCGTCACAAAGACACTGTATACCATGGAATATGTGAGGGACTTGTCCGCAAATACTGCCTGATAGGCTTCAAAGGTGATGTCCTTCGGAATGAAGAACACATTTTTGGCCATGACCTGCGAGTTCCCGGAAATGGATTTCGCCGCCAGATGGACGAAAGGAAGGACACAGGTCAGGCACAGGATAGTGACAAAGACCACAATAACAACGTCACTGACACGCCATTTGCTGATGGCACGGCTTCCATCCGCCGATACGATTTCTTTTTCTTTCTCTTTTTTAGCCATTGTCCAAACCCTCCTTCTTAGAGCAGACCGTCTTCGCCGAGTTTCTTGGCGACCCGGTCAGACAGAAGAACCAGAATAAGCCCGACTGCACTCTGGAAGAGACCGACGACTGTCGTCTCAGAGAACTTGCTGCTCTGCAGCCCCCGTTCGTAGATGTAAACAGCCAGCTGATACTGGAAATCTCTTACCTGGGAGTTGCCAAGCGCTGTCAGACGTTCCAGATTGCTCCCCATGACCTTGCCGAGGTTCATGATCAGCATGGTGACGACCGTGCTGCGGATGCTCGGAAGCGTAATATTCCACATTCTCTGCCAGCGGTCCGCGCCGTCGATCATGGCCGCTTCATAGAGGTCGCCGGAAACACCTGCGATGGCTGCGAGGTAGATGATCGTGCCCCATCCCATAGTCTGCCAGACATTGATCAGAAGATACGTGACAGCCCAGTGCCATTTCTCGGACAGGAAAGGGATTCCTTCACTGATCAGCCCAAGGCGCATCAGGATGATGTTGACCAGACCTGTACTGGGCCTGAACATGATGTAAGCAACGCTGCCGACGATCGCCCAGGAGAGAAAGTGCGGCAGATACAGGATGGTCTGGGAGACCTTCTTGAATCTGGGAAAGCGCAGCTCATTGAGCAGCAGTGCCAGAATGATCGGCATCGGGAAGCTAAGGACCAGATCCAGCAGGTTGAATACGATCGTACTGAGCAGAGAAGAACGGAAGGCTCTCTCCGCAAACACCTTTTTGATAATGTCCAGCCCTACAAATTCACTCCCTTCCCAGCCGCGTGCTGGCTTGTAGTTGTAGAAGATCATTCTCAGGCCGGGATAGGTCCCGTAGTTAAAGATGATTACCAGTGTAAGCGGGATCACCAGCATCAAATAGAGCTGCCAGTCCCTCTTAAAAGCCTTCCTCCACTCCTCAGCCTGAGAATTTCGTTTGGTCGATTTGACCGCTGTGTTCTCTTTTGCCATAACATACCCTCTTTTTACATTGCTACTTTTACATTGCTACTGTGAAAAGTTAACAGTTACCATTTTCCAGCCGCCATGTTCTGCTTAAGGCAGAACGGCCGGTATTTTCACGGGATCTGCGTGTTGCGCCGGCTGTAGAATACACGCAGTCCCGAAATACCCTACAAAAGAAGATCCCTGTCCATCTCACTGTTCATAGTCTGCTGAACTTTTTCCTTAACGCTGACCTGGTATTCCCTCGGCGTCATCCCCGTATTCTTTTTAAATGTGCGGAAAAAATGCTCATAGCTGTTGTAACCGACTGCCTGCTGTGTCTGGGAGATGGTATATCCTTCCGCCAGGAGACGTCTGGCCCTTGTCATCCTCTCCAATGTGATATAGCTCTTTACTGTTGTATGGACATGCTTTTTAAAAATACGGGCGGCATAATCGTGGTTGATATAGAGACTATCCGCAATTTTCTCCGTTGTCAGATTCTCCGACAGATGCTGATGGATATAGTCCACCATATGGGAAACGGTCTCCACTGATCCGGTAACTCTCATAGCTGGTCCTGAAGACTCACGGACAGCGCCCCCAAGAATATCCGAGAGAGAACTCATGGTCTGGAAAAAGAGCTGGTATTTCCAGAACGGATCGCTGTCCCCGCATGCCCCGAGAGAATTAAATCTCTCGCAGAGAATCTGACTTTGTGCCGGAGTCAGCTGCACATGTACCGGATGTCCTGCATCGAACATCCAGGCGTGTGTCGTCATGGCGGCTTTTCCCAGAAGATCCTTAAGCCAAATCTCCCCCACCGTCAGAATGTAGCGCTCATATGGTTCATGCAGGACATAGTTGATACGATGGACGCATTTAGGGGGGATAACAAGGAGTGTGTCTTTCGGAAAAGGGATCATCTCCGCTCCTACCAGAGCACTCGCAATATCAGACCGTACCAGATAGATCTCGATCGCATCATGCACATGAGGAGGCATTACAATCCCCATCGGGATCGACCTGTGAACCATCTCAAAAGTATCCTGAAATCCGGATTCGATCACAGTATTCACGATCAGTCTCCTTTTGTTTATGCATTTTGTTCTAAAAAACTCTATGAATATATTTTATGACATCAATTCGCACAATAAATAGGAACGAATTAGACCATCTTTATGAAAAAATGAGACCTGTTTGTTGAAAAAGACATCCTGTTTTCATCATAAAAAGGCTGCCCGCACAAGATGTTAATCAAAAAAAAGAGAGTTCTCCCTTTCCAATCTTTGTGTATTTCCGGAGCTGCTGTGTTAAGATGGTAGCAGCAGTTTTCCCATAAACACACTGATTCATCTTAAAAAGAGAGTTGCCATGCAGACCATTATCCCCTATTCCAGCCTGGATCCGGACTCCTGGGCGGAGGATTTTACTCCTTCGCAGAACAGCAGGCGCCGCTATATGTATATCCAATGCATGGGGCACTATCATGCCCGGCCAAGCTACGGAGTCTTAAAGCGCAGCAATCTTCACAGTTACCTGTTTCTGTACACGATCAGCGGCTGCGGCGTCATCGACTATCTGGACGAAGAGGTCCTGCTCCCTGCAGGAAAGGCCGCGATCATCAACTGTGAGGATGTCCATTCCTATTACTGTGTTCCCTCTCAAAACTGGGATTTCTGCTGGATTCATTTCAGCGGGTCCTGTATTGACGGCTACCTCTCCGAGATCATGGAAAGCTGGGGCGTCGTTCCTATTCCCGGCGCGGAAGAGACCTTCCGGATGTTGTTTGAGAAAAGGAAGCAGGAAGACCTGGTCAGCGGCATCGAGTGTTCCACGATGCTGATCAGTCTGTGCTCCTCTTTCCTCCTGGCACTGAAGCAGGAGCAGAGCAATTCCGAACAGAAGATTCTGCCCATCGTAAGATCAGCAATCGGTACTCTGGAAGAGAAATTCACTGAAGATCTCTCTCTGGATGCCCTGTGCGGAGAACTGGGAATCAGCAAGTATTACCTTTCCCATATTTTTAAGGAATATACCGGATTCAGTCCGTATGAATACCTGATCAATGTGCGGCTTTCCTTTGCCAAATCTCTGCTAAGGAGCACCGACCAGACTATCTCAGATATCTCAGACCGATGCGGATTCAGTTCCAGCAGCCATTTCATACAGACGTTCAGACGGCGCGAAGGGATCACTCCGCGCCGCTACAGAGAATATTTTCTGAATCTTTCAGCCTCTTGATACAGGAGGCTTTTTTTATCCTTTCAGTGCTCCCGCAGCAATACTGGACATGAAACTCTTGGAAAACAGGGTAAAGACGGCCAGCATAGGCAGAATAGACATACTCAGTGCACACATGATCGCGCCGTAATCCTGAGAAAATGCAGAGGACAATGTCGAAACGAACAGAGGGATCGTGTACAGGTTCACCTTATTTACTATGATCAGGGGCAGCATATAGGAGTTCCAGGACCACAGGAAAATGAGAATCGCTACGGTCGTAATGCCCGGACGGATCATAGGCAGTGCCATTTTCAGAAAAATACCCGGCTCGGAGCAGCCATCGATCCTGGCGGACTCCATAATCTCCGTCGGAAATGAATCCCCGATAAAGGACTGCATAAAATAAGCGCAAAAAGGATTGGCTCCCCAGATCAGGATCAAAGGCCAGTATGTGCTGATCAGTCCGAGCGTGCGCATCTCACGCACATATCCTACAATCCCGATCTCCGTCGGGATCACAAGCAGAACAACGATCACACCGGATATCAGTTTTTTCAGCTTAAAATCATATTTGGCAAGTGCAAAGCCGATCGTCGCGCTGCAGAAAACGCACAGGAGCACAGAGCATACGGATACGATCAGCGAGTTTGCGAAGCTCCTTAAAAAGCCTCCATTCAATGCAGTCCTGATATTGATCATCAGATAATCGCTGGGAACCCAGGGCACTCCCAGAAACAGCTTTTCGCTCTTATACGTTCCCATCATAAATACAATGTAAACAGGAGCGATCATGATAACCACGATCAGCATCAGAATCACATATTTGATGGCAGAGACGATTTTGCGGTTCATATTTCCCCTCCAAGCCTTTTCTTAATCTTTTTCTCTTGTCACTCGGAACATAATGACCGTAATGATCATGATGATGGCGAACAGAACATAGGACTCCGCAGCGGCATATCCCACTCTCGTATCCAGTCTGTAGGCATCATTGTAGAATTTCCACATGACTGTCAGCGCAGCGTTATTCGGACCGCCCGCCGCACCTGCAAAGGCAGAACCCCATCCGCTGAAGATCAACATGGGCTCCTCAAACATTTTCAGTCCTCCGATTACGGATGTGATCGCCAGGAAGAAAATGGAATTCCTTAAAACAGGGACCGTGATTTTCCAGAATGTCTGTGAGGATGTAGCGCCGTCTACCCGGGCCGCTTCATAAATCTCAGGAGAAATGGATGTCATAGAAGCCAGGAACATCATGATGTAATACCCGAGGTACCGCCAGATGATCATGATGGAAATGATCAGTTTGATGGCAATGGGGTTCTGCAGCCAGTAGAATGGAGAATCCAGGATCTTTGCTGCAGTTAGCAGTTTATTGATCAGTCCTGTCTGCCAGTCGAACATATAAGAGAAGATGAAGCCGATTGCTACCGGAGTAATCACATAGGGATAAAATGTAGTCGTCTGAAAAAAACGCTTGCCTCTGGTGAGATTGTAGAGGACATACGCAAGCAGCAGCCCGAAGAAGACTGTGGTCGGCGTAGATAAGGCCATCAGAATAAAGGTGTTTACGACTGATTTCCAGAACAGCGGGTCTTTCGTCAATATCTGCACGTAGTTTTTCACGCCGACAAATTCCATGTTGGTAAAACCGTTCCACTGGTTAAGCGAAACATTAAGGGAATATAGTGTCGGGTATACGGTAAAGGCCAGGAAACAGATCAGGAAAGGCAGGCAGAACAGATACTGCCAGATCTCCTTGCCCCGGATCCTGTGTCTCTTCTTTTCTGAGTTCATACAGCCTTCCTTTCCGGGTTCTCCGCACAGCAGTAATAACACTGCCGCACGGGTCAATTCCTCCGATTATGAAACCGGGCTGCCGCAGTTCATTACGGCAGCCCCGGGTAATTTCGTTTTTTTATAAAGAAGAACTCTGCTTATTTCACTTCCACATTCGGGCACAGACTCTGGGTTTCCTGGATCAGTCTTGCGATCAGATCCTCTGCTGTCATGGAAGGATCACTCTCGTAAGCAGCACCGAGAATACCGATTGCTGTCAGAACGTTTGCTTCATTGGTAGTCTGAACCTGTCCGTTCATCCCCTTGTCCATGATCTCTTTATATTTTTTGCTCAGCTCCTGGCCGCCAAAGAATGCATCATATTCGCTGGGTGTAGTCAGATAGAGGCCATCTTCCGCATACAGGCTCTTAAAGCCGGACATAAATCCATATTGCTTGTAGGACTCTTCTACTCCGGCACCGTCGCCGTATGTATAGCGGACATAATCCCATGCTGCCTCCTTGACCTTGCTGTCCTTATAGATGCATACAGAAGTTCCGCCAAATGTAAAGCCGCCCTCCGGAGCCTCCATCAGTGCCCAGTTCCCACTTCCGTCAGGATCATTTGCTTCGATATACCATTTCTCGACCCATGCCGTGCAGGGATAGAAGATAAACGTCTTGTTGGCAAATCCCTCCGCGATCGTAGCCTCGGAATCACCAGGCATAATAATATGCGCATCGTTCATCTTGGACAGAGTTGTCAGGCTCTCTGTATATCTTCCTGTAATATCGATCGTGGAATCCGTGATATACTCCGCAGCCGTCTGGTTGCGCAGAATATAGAAAGCATCACTGATGATACCGGGCAGCATGTACTCTTTTCCGCCGCTCTTTTTCTGTACCTCGATACCCGCCGCAATGAAGCTGTCCCAATCCGGGAACATCGCTTCCAGCTCCGCGGGATCATCGGTCCCAAAATACTCTTTGGCAAGATCACGGCGATAAGCAAGGCCGGAAGGGCACACCTGCTGCTCAATTCCATAGAGTTCACCGTTTGCTGCGGTTCCGAGATCAATTGCAAAATCATACATCTCGCTTGGATCCAGATTGTAAGGGGCCTGGGTCAGGTCATCCAGGATGCCCAGATCGAACACTTTTCCGCGATATCCCATCTCGCAGAGCACTATATCCGGAACACCCTCTCCGGAAGAAAGACTTCCCTGCAGTTTCTGGAAAAAGTCCGTTGTCGAAACTGAGAGGATCTCAAAATTGATATTCTTATCCGGGTGCTGTTCCTTGTAATACTCAGTCATGTGCTCTGTGAAGGTAGTGTCCCAGTCCCAGATCGTGATGGTAATTGCCTCTCCGTCAGCAGCAGAAGCACTCTCTGCCGCAGGTGCCTCTGAGGATGCCGCGCTGCCGGAATTCTGCGCAGCGCAGCCGGCCATGACAGATCCTGCCAGGATCATTGAAAGTACAGCTGATATCAGTTTCATGCTTTTCTTTTTCATTGTAACCCTCCATGAATTAAAAAACTGTTGAGCTTACTTTAAAGCCTTGTGTTTATCCTTGCGTTAATTACGATAACATACAATTTCGGGTATGTCATTCGAGCATCTTGCCATAAAAATATCATTATCTTGCTATTCGAATCCCAGACCAAAAAGACCGGGTCATGGAGTTCTTGTGTCATTATCGGAAAATCCCCAAAATATCTTCTGACGGGATCTTCTGCAAAGTCTTTCCAGGTTCCGAGGACAGGTAATGGTAGATCGATGCCTGGAGCGCTCTTGCCTCAGGATACTGCTGCAGGTCCTGCAGTCCCATAGAAGAGACCAGAAGCCTTCCTCCCTCGCAGCGGCACTCAAACAGCATGGCCATCGGCCTCAGATAACAGATGCTGTCCATCTGCGTGATGATGGTATCCCATTGCCGGGGCAGGATCATAGCTCTTTGGGAGGCCATTGCCCACCACTGCCAGTTTGTGTGGCATTCTGTCGGAAAATCTTTAAACACCGGATGCTCCCGGTCAATATAGAGTCCCATCCCTCCTTCCTGATCCGCAAAAGTGCCTACGGACCAGAAATCCGTCGAGAACTGGCCTCTGATCGAATTCGGAATAGCGTCCCGGGTAGAAGGCGGTGATAAATATACGCATCCTCCATGCCTCAGGATCTCAAATGCCTTCTCATCCAGCCTCGTCGTCTCGTGAACATTCTCCTGCTTTCTCACAGGCACATCAGGATACACCCACACAGAATATTCATTAAAAACCTGCGGATAATCCTTAAGCCAGACGCTGAGTGTCAGTCTCCGCGCTCTGCCTTTTACGAGAGAAATCAGCGGGAACTGCACCTTTCCGGCATCAGATACACAGCCGGCAGGAAACGTTTCTGTTCCCCCTTTTACGATCCCGCTGATCCCAGGCTGTGTCCCTTCCTCCTGTACAGAAAGTGTCCACAGAACCGATCCTTGTAGATCTTCTTTTCCGTAATTGGCGATCTGCACTTGTGCATGCAGTTCTTCTTCCTCACTGTAGGTGTATTTTTCCAGCAGCACCAGGGGCAGCACGCTGGTAAAAAAGGAGGAAAATCTCTCCGGCTTTGCAAAAGCGTATGGTTTCTGTTTCAGGTTGGCATCCAGCATGCCTACAAGTGCCGTCCCCTGCCCCGGGAAATCCTGCAGCCCCAGAAAACTGAGCCCGGACATGGAGGGTGTTCTGAGCACGGCTTCCGTCTCCTCACGATAGCCGATCAGGGAGAGCTCGCCGCTTGCTTCAATATATTTCTCCCAGATTCGATCCAGTCCTCTCTCCCGCACCCGTTCCTGCATCAGTTCATAATTGACCGGAAGCGTAACGCCATGATAATTGTCCAGCTGTCTGAAATCAGGAAGAACCTCGTACTGTCCCACTTCAAAGCCGAAAACAGGTTTTGCATACTCCTTGCGGACTTCTTTCATGGACGCATTGTAATTATGATCCGCAGACGGATATTCCTGATTCAGATGTCCTGTCATAGGGGAAGAGGTCGCCCTGAGCATATGCCCCCTATGAGCATGGGCTGTATAGAAATCGTTTTCCGGATCGCACCCCTGTTCTCCATAGGTGACGTTGGAGCCGT
>JAFTFD010000218.1 GCA_017449745.1 Lachnospiraceae bacterium | reverse complement strand
GAGGGCAACATTGTAATCAGTGTTGGCCTCTTTGGCCATTCCGGGGATCATGAAGTCTGGGAAAGCATGGATGAAGGAACGCTGACAGCAACAAAGAAAATGCTGGATGACATACATAAGCGCAAGATCGATATGGCTGATGAAATATACGTAATCAACGTCGGCGGATATATTGGAGACAGTACTCGGTCAGAAATAGAATACGCAAAAAGCCATGGGAAAACTGTGCGTTATCTGGAAGAGCCGGATAAGTGTCAGATCCCGGACATCTGTTTGGAATCAGTGTTTGAGAAGCTTATTAAGCGGAAAAGGGACGTAGAAAAGTATGCTGAGATCATGGCAATGGCAGAATCACCGGAAGACCGTGTATTCCAGCGAAAGTATAATGCCTTTTACCGTGTACGACGGAATGAAGAATGGAGAGAAGAGTATTTCCGGTTGATGGCTTCGTTTAAGGAGAGAGGGGGCTTCTCTTTTGGAGAAATACTCTTGAGGCTATACCAGGCGACAGGACAAATAGAGGCGTCTTTTGCCAGTAAGATGCTGGCGACGTTGGATGCTAAGATGCCTATCTGGGACAGTAATGTTTTGAAATGCCTGAACCTCAGTCTGAAGGGAACCAATCAAGAACTGAGGTTTTCAAATGCTGTGGTACTGTATGACCGGATCTGC
Source organism: Lachnospiraceae bacterium (assembly GCA_017449745.1). GTDB lineage: Bacteria > Bacillota > Clostridia > Lachnospirales > Lachnospiraceae > CAG-791. Next base: position 4,481 of record JAFTFD010000218.1, on the reverse strand, counting down.
GCATGGTACAAGTTGTTTCTGCAGACTGAAACTGCGGCTGAGATGTTGAAGCGCTTTGATAAAGAATTGCCGGAGTTTAAGGGCATGAGCGATACAAAGAAGATCGACTTTATTCTGTGGGCCAGTCAATCTTGACGGGTTAATTGGGAGACAGCGAATGAATCAGGAAACTATTGATCGGATCAGGAAGTTTACAGAAGACCGGGAGTGGGAGCAGTACCATACCCCGGCCAATCTTGCGAAGTCGATTTCCATTGAGGCAAATGAACTGTTGGAGTGCTTTCAGTGGAGCGATACGGATTACGACCTGGAGCATGTAAAAGAAGAACTGGCGGATGTTCTGGTCTATTGTCGGAACATGTTGGACTGCCTTGGTCTTGATGAGGATGAAATCATTATGAGCAAGATGACGAAGAATGAGGCCAAGTATCCGGTGGAGAAAGCCAAAGGCAGGAATACGAAATATGATCAGCTTTGACGATACTGTGATAGAAGAATTGCTTGAAAAGCCGTACTGGATCGTGGACTTCCTGCCGAAGCAGGTGCTGAAAGACTCCGCGGGACAATATGCTGCTGTAGAGCAGTATTACCTGCAGGAGCCGCAGATTATGGAACTGCGGCGAAAGTACCTTGCTATCATCCTGAAGCTGAATTGCTATTATGATCTGGCTGTATCCACTGACTGCGGAGAACACTGGAGTGAGAATCCGGATCCGCAAACAATGGAAGGCTGGATGCTTGCAGATGCGAGTGTGCGCACTCTCCATGTGATGATTACGACGCAGCATACCATGATGGTATTGGATTTCGGTGATACCTACATGACTGTTTATAATCCAGAAGAAGATCTGCTGCAGATGTTTCGGATGCTGGCAGGATCAGAAGGGATGTTTATATGGGAACCGGAAGCGCAGGTGTGAGGAATGTGCTGTAGATATTGGAATGAAGAATCTCCTGAGTTGCGGGCGATCGTGGAGGAAATGAACAGGTCCCCTTTGGTCTGGAGATGGCAGCAGACATGTGCAGTTAGGGCATATGGGGAAATGCGTCCGACAGATGTAGTGCCGGTGATCGCGCCGAACAAATCCGGAGCAAGAGCGGTTTTTCCCATGAAATGGGGCTATTCCGGGAAGACACTGCTGATGAATGCAAGGACAGAGACGGCGGCCTCCAAGCCGACATTCAAAGATGACTGGTTGAAGCATCGCTGCATTGTCCCGGCGTCCTGGTACTATGAATGGGAGCACCGTCTTGGAAATGACGGCAAAAAGCATACAGGCGAGAAGTATATGATACAGCCGCAAGACAGCACCATGACCTGGCTCTGTGGTTTGTATCGGATTGAGGATGGACTGCCGCATTTTGTTATTCTAACAAGAGAACCGGGAGAAGGGATACGATTCATCCATGACCGGATGCCGCTGATCCTGCCGGAGAATATGATAAACGAATGGATCCGTCCGGATGTGAAGCCGGAGAACCTGCTTGGAGAGGCATTGACAGAGATGGTATTTGAAAAGGCCGGATAAAAGGCCAGGTGCAGGTTCGCCCGGCATCTACTGATTCCGGGAAAATGTCGCTTGTGGGACGACCGAATTTCTGATGCCAGGCTGTATGATGGTTTCGAAGGCGGGAAAGTGCCTGCTTAAGAAAGGATGAGATGATATGGAACGAACAATCAAAGTCACAGGAAGAGGAAAACTGTCATTAAAGCCTGACACGATCCGGCTTAGGATCGAGCTGGTTGATATTGAGAAGGAATATGCTGAAACCATCCGGAAGTCAACGGAGCATGCCGAGACGGTAAAGGAATCATTTGTAACTCTGGGATTTGAACAAACCGATCTGAAGACATTGTCTTTCCGGGTTGATACAGAGTATGAGAGCTATCAGGACAAGAAGGACAACAGCTGGAAGAAGCGTTTCATCGGCTATAAGGCAGTTCATATCCTGAAGATCGAGTTTAGCCGGGAGCGGGATATCCTTGGTAAAGTCCTGTACATGGTGGCGCGCCTTCCTGCAAAACCGGAATTCCATTTGGAGTATACAGTGAAGGATGTTGAGGCAGCGAAAAATGAACTTCTGGCAAAGGCTGTGGCTGATTCGAAGACAAAGGCTGAAGTTCTTACAACGGCTGCTGGCGTGAAGCTTGGCGAGATCCTGACTATTGATTATTCCTGGGGCGAGATCGAATTTGTCTCCCGCTCCGTGAACCGGCTTGCAGAACCGATGATGGCTTATGGAGCAGCAGAAGAGGACAGCTACGATTTCGATATTGAGCCGGATGACATTGATGTGGAAGACACTGTAACCGTAATCTGGGAACTGGCAAAATAGAAAAGGAGTGCTCAGATTCCGCAGGAGGTCAACCAGTAGTCGAATGACTTCCGAATCATAAACTGTATAGTGTTGATGGAGGCAATACCATCTGCAACAGGTGAGAGTCCTGCTGCAGATGGTATTTTTTTCGCTATCGCATAAATGGGAGAGTCTTTTCCCGACGTTGCTCGGATTAAAACTAATCGCATGGGTGACAGCTGGCGAGCAACGGAGCCTCTTTCTGTATCCGGCGTGTTATCGGTGCTGAAGGAGGAACAAAAATGCATCCAAAAAGTATTGGAAGAGAAAAATCCGCACATATTTTTTCTTCACTTACCGTGAGGCGGTGGAAGGTACCGTTCTGGCTTGTTTTATGGGAGGGCGGCTTTTTCTATAATGAAGATGAAGAAATGTCGGAAGGAGGTGGTGCCAAATGCAGCTGAAATTTACAGAAGAAGAAATGACGCAGATTGGCCACCGCATCCAGAATGCCCGACTCGCTTCCAAGCTGACGCAGGCACAGCTGGCAGAAAGATGTGATTGTTCTGAAAAACACATCGGCGATGTCGAAAGAGGTGTCGCCAGCGTATCATTTCCTCTGGTGGTAAGAATCGGTAAAGCATTGAACACAGGAGTGGACTACTACCTGGCTGAGTCTTCAGACTATTACGCTGATATCCTGATTGATGTTGAACTGTCAGAAACGCTGCGCGGGTGTGACAAGGAGACAAGGATGCTGATAAGGGACACCGCAAAGCGAATTGCAGAATATGAAAAAAGGATACGGGGGATGAAGTAGGCTGGGGCAGTAGCTGTCAACGTACAATTTGGCAGCCACTAATAATCACATTACGGATGTCCGCAGGGCTGCCATGAATAAAAAGGCAGTTCTGCGGTCTTTTTGTATATCCGGACCGAATGAATCTGGATAGGGAGGGGGTGCATGGCTATGTTGGAAAAATTATTAGCACGGAACCGCCTGCAGAAGCGGGACCCGGAAGAGAATGGATCCTGGAGAAAGATCGCTGAAGGAGATTATCAGCGGTACATGTTCTACGAAGAACTGTTTCGTAAGATTGTTGCGACAGAAGCTGCCCTGCACAACATGGAGGATCCAACAGAAATCGCGATTGGCGTGATGAAGGCAGCCTGTGACCTTTATGAGGGAGACTGGAGCGGGATCCTGATTGCGGATCTTCACTCACAGTTGTGGCGTCCGGAGATCTGGTACGATATTCATACCGGACCGATGACGGAAACGCTGTTTCATGAATTTGAAATGACAGAGGATTTCCTTACATGGGTAAAGCATCTGAAGGAGCAGGAGCCCCTGGTCATCAAAGACGTTGAGGCAATCAGGGAGACCAGTCCGGGTGAATATGCCGCCTATCAGAGACTGGAAACAAACGCGGTTATTGGCGTGCCCTTTGGACAGCATCCGCTGGGCTTCATGGTTGTCCGGAATCCGAAGAAGAATGTCGAACAGTATGAGCCCCTGCAGATTGCCTGCTTCGTAGCCATGATGATGCTGGAGCAGAAGCGCCGGCTGGAGGCAGAACAGCGCTTCCTGATCAGTGAAGGCGAAGAGGACGACGGAAAGCCCCGTATCCGGTATAACATCCTCGGTCAGCATTTCATGGAGATCGACGGAAGGGCTATTCATGAGCAGAACCTGAAGCATCCCAACCGGAGAGGCTGGGTCATGCTGCTTTATCTTATGCTGCATAAAAAGCCTGTTGACTTTTCGGTTATGGCCCGGGATCTGTGGCCGGACGAGGAGGATGCGCAGGCAAAGAACAATAACCGGCAGGCTATCTTCCGCATACACCAGGATCTGGCGTATCACCATGATGCCAAAATCATAGATACTCGCGCCGGTGTCTATATGATTTCCGAGGATGTCCATATCACGACCGACGCAGATGAAATGGAAAAGCTGTATGAACAGACAAAACACATGCCGGATACGAAGGCCAAGCTGGAGACGCTGAAGAAGGCATTCGGCCTGTACCGCGGACGGTTGTTCGAAGCCGGGGAGGCGGACATGGGATCCTGGATGATTCCATTTACTTCCGCGTATAACCAGATGTTCGTGGATATTACAAAGGAGCTTCTTTCAATTCTTGGCCATCAGAAGGACTATCACTGCCTGATCGATTACG
>JAFTFD010000217.1 GCA_017449745.1 Lachnospiraceae bacterium | reverse complement strand
AGTTTTCTGAAGAAGGAGAAGGACGCATAGGTCGTCCCCTCTTCCCTGCGGTCATGCTGATACTCATGGTAGTCGATGACGTCCGTCACCATCGCCCAGACCTCCAGGGTGAAGGACGAGAGTCCGAATCCGGAGATGATGATGACCGCGAGGAACACATACGGATTGGACGTATGCATGAAATACAGGATCAGAAATGCAACCGCAGCAAAAATACTGCCGAACGAGCACAGCCCTTTTTTGCCGAACCGGCGGACCAGTTTTCCGGTGAAGGGCATCAGGATCAGCATGGGCAGATATGTCGCAATGGTGACCATCGAGAACAAGCCCGGCTTCCCATAATAGTTCTTGAACAGATAATTAAAAACAGTCTGCGTGTACATGGACCCTGCGATCAGCAGCATGGAAGCAAGGCTCAGCGTCACGAACGGCCTGTTGCGCACCAGCTTGGAGAAGGTCCTGATCAGGTTTTCTTTTTCCTGCGGTGCGTCCGGTGCTATGTGCTCCTCCGTCAGCCTGAAAAATCCCCAGTAGATCGCAACGCTGATGACCGCCAGGATCAGAACGCCTGTAAAGAGCTTTTTCTCATCCAGATATTTTGCTCCGGTTGCGGCCACCGTCGAGTAGACAAAAAGCGGCAGGAGGATCTGGGACATAAGAGTGCCGAATCCAGCACCGAGGGAGCGGATCACCGAAAGAGTAGAGCGCTCCGTGGTATCCTCCGTCATGACCGAAGCCATGGAACCGTAAGGGATATTCACCGCCGTATACATCATCCCATAGAAAATATAAGTAATATACGCGTAAACAAGATACTGTTTCTCGCTAAGCCCCGGCATTTTATAGAACGTCAGGATAAAAGCGATCGCCAGCGGGATCGAAAACCACATGACATAAGGCCGGAAACGCCCGTATTTTGTCGGCTTGCGCGAATCGATCAAAGAGCCGCAGATCGGATCGTTGATCGCATCCCAAATACGCGCGACCATCATCAGGACCGCGATCTGCCCCAGTGAAATATGCAGAATATCCGTGTAGAACATCTGCAGGAAGGCCCCGATCGTGCCGAAAGTAATGACCCCCGCCATGTCGCCCATCGCATAACCGACGTAATTCTTCATCGGCAGCCTGTTCTCATTATTCTGTCTGCTTTGCTGTGTCTTCTTTGCCATAACCCCTCCTTTGGGACACTGGTGACAGACCCATTTTTTGAGACAAGGAACCTGTCCCCATGTCCCACCGTTTTAACTTACACTGGAAACGAGACAAAGGGTCTGTCACCTATGTCCCATTTCTGCGGAACACCGGCGGCTCGCCAAGCGGCGCCTCAAGCGTATAATGACCTCCGTGATATTCTCTGCCGGTGGGCAGGTGGATCCAGGTATCCTCCGGGAGATAGACCTCCCGGGTGCGAGCCCCCTTCGCAATGACCGGCGCGACCAGAATATCCCTTCCCAGAAGGTATTCATAGCTCTCCGTATATGCCTCCGGCTCATCATAATGATAAAACAGCGGACGCATGACCGGGACCCCGCATTCAGCCTCCTCCCGGAGACATTCCTGCAGATACGGCTTGAGTTCCAGATGCCGACGGACACATTCCGCAAGGTGGTCGAGCATCTCCTCATCGCCGTCAAACTGAATACTGCGCGTCGGCTGATTTCCTTCATGCGTGCGCATCATGGGTGAAAATACGCACATCTCCGCCCACCGCATGAACAGTTCCTTCCCGCGGGTCATCTGCCGGATCGTCGTGTAACCGCCGACATCGGAATGCGCGATCCCGTATCCGCTCATTGCCAGCGAAAGCGTCGCGGGGATCACAGAAGCAATTCCGTCATCGATCGACCAGTCTACGTGCTGGTCACCGTTCCACATCATGGTGGAATAGCGGATCGTATCCGTAAATCCTGCGCGGGTGAAGAAGAACACATCTCCAAGCTTTCCGCACTCTTCGATCGCTTCACGGTTTAATTTTGCCCATATAGCCGGCCAGTCGTTGTGGATCAGCATAGGGTCTGAACCGTCAAACAGAACCGCATCTGTCGGAAGGTACTCACCGAAATCCGCCATCCAGCCGCCCATACCGATGCCGATCATGTTCTTTTTGATGACGTCCTTGTACCACTCATAAGCATCCGGATTCGTCAGATCGATCATCGCCGCCGGGAAAGTCGTGATCGTGACCAGATAGTCCTTTCCCTCTTTGTCCTTGACGCAGTACCCTTTCCTGGAAGCTTCAAAATACAGTTCTTTTTCAATTGCCATGAACGGATTGATGTAGCCGAGGAACCGTATCCCCTCCTGCTGCCATTTTAAAATATGTTCCCGCAGGTCCGGATACAGCCCGTCATCTGCCTCCCAGTTCCACATGACCTGATAGCCGAAGCCCGTCCTCCTGCATCCGCACCAGTCCTGGCTCCAGATGCCCGCAACTTTGATACCGTGCTGCCGGCATTTTGCGAGCTTCTCCTCGATCACGACAGGTCCCTGCTGGATCCCAAGGATGATCCCGTCCAATGTCCACTCCGGGGGCAGCGGAACGGTCCCCAGTCTCTCAGCAAGCTTCCCGGATAATTCCGGAAATCCTTCTGCCGACTCTATGAAAACAGGAGCCGGCTCACTCATCTCAACACCGATCCATCCCGGCTCTGTAAAATCGAAGACAGTGAAACCGGTCGTATCTATGTGAAGATACCAGCATTTTGGCTTCGCACCGGTGCACGTTTCCGCTGCATCGGAATCGGCTTCGGATACAGCTTCGGATGCGGCCCCTGTCAAATCTGATATTGGCGTCCCGGAAAGGGCTGCGACAAATGTCGGCTGCACGTAATACGACTCACAGCGGGAAAACTCCAGCTTCTCTTCCGGAGGATGTCCCTCCTGTTCCCATCTGTCCAGCTTTTCGTCGTTCTTTGCGATATTCTGATGTTCTGCGACCCAGACGCGGACCCTCTGTCCCTTCAGGTCAAACTCGGAAAAGGTCTCGCCGCACCCATAGTAGTGCTCCTCCGGGTCCGTCCGGAAGCGGAGAAAATACCGGTTCCAGTTCTCTCCCTCCGGGTGCTCCTCCAGAAGCTTTTCCGTATCGATTCGGAGCACAAAGCCTCTGCTCTCTTCCTGGTTTTCCTTTTTCGCATCTGGACAGTCTGAACACTCCGGACTTATTTGCAGATATTCCTGCCCCAGTTCCGTTTCCTGCGTGAACTGTTCATCATACTGGAAGCTGCCCCGCACCATGGGAAAACGCGCGTTGCTGTGCGCTGCTTTCAATTCAATATTCTCTAAGCTGATCATTGTACTGCCCCGATCAATATCTGCATACTTCTATTCCCAGCATGCTGCCGAGCATCGCGAGCTGCTCCCCGACGCGCCCGTAGGCGACGACAAAATGAGGCTCCCAGGCATCGCGGACCGCGCTCTCAACGATCTCCCGTGAAGGATGGTCTGTCTGCACGACCAGACTCGTCCCCAGGAACTGGCGGGGCTTGTCCAGGATCTTTCCTTCCGTGATAAAGAAGCGGAATTTGCCGTCTTTTGTCCTGCCGGCTCTGAAGATCGTCGCCTCTTCTCCCTCTTTGCAGCCGAACTCCATCGTCGGGCCGATCTTGCGATTCGGATGGACACCTGCACAGGCACCGGTCTGGCTGCAGGCAAGAGAAGGTGCCGCCATACCGCAGTGCCAGAAGGTAATGGTCCCCTCCTTTTCATCCAGCGATACGGGATCGCCGAAGAAGACCGAACTGCCTGTCAGCGCTTTCGCCATATACATGGAGAGCGCGCCATAGGTGTCGGACTCGCAGCTGGCTACCGTATTTTCATCGTTTAACAGGGACAGGACTGCACAGTTGGGTGTTCCGAAATCGACAAAGAAATCCGGCCAGCACCTCGAAGCCAGTGCCCCGATGCGGTTTTCCGTGACATACTCACTGTAGGCTTTATAAAGGCGGGCAAAGTCCCTGACATTTTTCTCCGGCAGGCCCTCCAGCCCATTAATGCTCTTTTTTGCCTTCTTAAGCCACTCATCCGCCTCTTCCTCCGGGCAGGTCTTAGCGCGGCTGATCAGCTCGCGGGACTCGATCGATAGGAGCTCGCAGCCGAAGGTCTTCATCATTTCCTGATCCAGAGCGCGCCCAAAACCAAAGCCCTGCGGAGTATGACCGATGGCGGCGATCCTGAGGCTCTTCAGCTCCTTTTTCAGTTTTGCCGCGGCGTAGGCATTCTCCAGTGCCTTAACGACATTCTCT
>JAFTFD010000216.1 GCA_017449745.1 Lachnospiraceae bacterium | reverse complement strand
TGGTGGAAGCCGAGGGCTTCGTCGATATTGGCGGCAGCAGTCTTTCCTGCCTCCACGGCACGGATCACGGTCGAAGGACCGCTCATGCAGTCGCCGCCTGTAAAGATCAGGGCTTCTTTGTCAGCAGCACAGTCAGAACCCGCCTGAATGCGGCCTCTTCTTGTCGCGATGCCTTCTTCGGCAAATGCGGCTGAGTCGATCGCCTGGCCGATGGCAGCTACGACGATATCGCAGTCGATCCGGATCTCTTCCTGATCCGCCTTAATCGGCTTCGGGCGTCCGCGGTCATAGGAACCGGGAATCTGGGGCTGTACGATGAGAGCTTTGACAGCGCCTCCATCATCCGTCTCGATCCGAACGGGAGCCATCATGGTCATGAGTTCACAGGTCTCTGCGATCGCGCCTTCCACTTCTTCGGGGAGGGCGGTCATGTCCTCCTGCCTGCGGCGGTAGACGCAGACGACGGAATCAGCACCGAGGCGCATGGAGGTCCTAGTGCAGTCCATGGCGACGTTGCCGCCGCCGACGATGGCGACTCTCTTTCCTTTGAAATCGGGTTTGTTGTCATCGCCCATAGCCCTCAAGAGCTCAACGGCGGAGAGGACACCCTCCGCATCTTCGTTCTCGATCCCCATGCTGTTGGCGGCATGAGCGCCGATGGCGATGTAGATCGCATCGTATTCTTCTTTGAGTTTGCGGAAAGCAGCAGCGTCAATGCTGCAGTCAAGCGATGCATTTACGCCTGTCCCGAGGATAGCGTCGATGTCGGCATCCAGATAGGAGTTAGGCAGACGGTATCTGGGAATTCCGTAGCGCATCATTCCGCCGAGCTTTGCGCGCTGTTCAAAAACATCCGCCTGATGTCCCATCAGCTGCAGGTAATAGGCTGCGGTCAGGCCGGAAGGACCGCCGCCGATGACGGCGATTTTTTTGCCTGTGGAAGGAAGGCGTTCCGGAGGCGCAACCGTTCCGGCACCTTCGATCGCGGAGCGCTTGATGCCCCGGATGTTGATCGGGCTGTCGATCATGCCTCTGCGGCAGGCAGCCTCACAGGGATGCTCACAGATCAGGGCACAGGCAGCCGGGAAAGGATTGTCCTGGCGGATCACACGGACAGCGTCCGCGCAGCGGCCTTCTTTTGTCAGTGCGATATAACCGGGAATATCCACGTGTGCGGGACATCCGCCCATGCACGGGACAGACTCGAAGCTGGCGAGGCACTGCCCGTTCTTTACGTGTGATTCCAGGTCATCCATTATGGAATCAACTGCCCCGCGCAGAGCATCCGCCGCAGCAAAACCGATGGCGCAGTCTGCGCTGTCCTTAGCGGTATCCAGCAGGTTGATCAATGTGTCGATGCTTGAAATATCCGCGCTGCCGTTTTCGATATTGTCCAGGATCTCCACTGCTCTGGTCAGACCGATGCGGCATGGAACACATTTGCCGCAGGTCTGGGACAGACAGAGTCTGGCATAAGCTGCACACTGGCTGACAGGACAGTTTCCGGCAGGCGCGGCTTTGCTCCTGCGGATACCGTCCTCATAGAGCTGTCTGATCGATGACGCCGCTCTGGAGTCATGGATCACATTCAGTCTACTCATATTTTTCACCCCCTTGCTTTATGAGTAACGACTATGTAATCAGAGAAGGATACAGCGTAAGCTGCTCCTGTTTTAAAAGCTATTTTGACGCAAAATGCACAAAATGGCAGCTTTCTAACCGAATATAACACAACAATATCACGGATTCAATACATAGAAACAGGGATATGTTTTTTCTGAATTTACTAATAAAATAGAGAATTTTTGAGTTAGTCTTGTATAATCTGCACAAGAAACAAGGGAAGGATACAGAATCAAAAAAGAGGGGGTCAGATCGTCCCCCTCAGGACAAGATTGGTCGAGATCTGTACATTGACGGGATAGTAGTCACTGTGGCTGATCACGGACAGAAGTCTTTCCACAGCGATCAGGCCCATGTGCCTCTTTGGCACATGGACGCTGCTAAGAGGCGGCTCCGTGTAACTGCACATGGCGATATCATCAAAGCCGATGATCGCTATGTCCTGCGGTATTTTCAGCCCGTGCTCCTTGAACGCGCGCATGGCGCCGATCGCGATCTGGTCATTGTCGGCAAAATAGCAGCGGGCGAGCATCTCCCCGCGGTCGATGATCGCCTTCATATCGCTGTAGGCTCCGTCGATGGAAGGAGTCAGCTCGTGGATAATGGTGCTGGCTGCGGAGAGTCCGTTATAGCGGAGCGCTTTGTCAAAACCTTCTTTTCTCTGGTCAAAGTTCATGATGCGGTAGGAGGAGCGAAGGTACCCCGGGCGCTGCTTCAGGCGGTTGATCATGTAATTGGCGGCGGTGTATGCGCCGTCCGCGTTGTTGATCTGAACGGAATCGATCTTGGAGGAAATAAAGTGATTGTCCAGCAGCAGGACAGGGACCTGCGCAAAGGCGAGGGCGTTGAAATCCTCCTGCTGCATCTCCGTTCCCAGCAGCAGGATCCCGGAGACGCCGAGGTGCGGGAGCTCCTCGATCTGGCGCTGGAGCTCTTCGCGGCTGTAGATGTTCAGGATATTCAGCTGGCAGCCGGCTTTGGCACAGCCGTTCTCGATTCCCTCTGTCAGGTCATTAAAGAAGGAAGAGTCAGTCAGGACAGCGCCGTGCCTGCGAAAATAGATCAGGCACAGTGTCTGCATACCGTTCTGTCCGTTTCCGTTTTCTCCGTTGTCGAATCGGGAAGTATCCAGGCCGTATTTTTCAGCGGCCTCGCGCACGCGGTTTCTCGTCTGTGTGCTGACACCGGGCTTTCCGTTCAGGGCAAAGGAGACAGCGGCTTCCGAGAGATTCAGGATCTTTGCGAGTTCTTTGGCAGTCATGGCGAACACTCCGTGTAATTGTTTATCGTTTTGTTTATACAGATTTAATGAAGACAGGGTCTTCATGTGAATAGAGCTTCATAAAGGCAGGAGGAAAATATGAAAACCCCTGCCGCCTCAAGTTCAATATAACACGGGAGCGGCGCTCTGGAAATAGAATTTAGTTCAATTTAGTAAATAATTACTAAATTCCGCGTAGAAATTAAGCGGCACGCTTGCTAACATAGTAAACAGTTACAGAGCGGGCTGTGGTCGACCCTGAAGCCCATCTGTCAGAGATATTTATCACACAGCTATTATTTGCAGTCCATTATTTTCAGGTCTACCAATTCAGGAGGGAAGATATGACAACGATCAAACTTGGCTTTGCACCGACCAGACGCAGCATTTTCAGCGCTCCGGATGCTATCAAATACGCAAATCTCACAAGAGACAAGCTTAATGCAATGGGCATCGACTATGTGGATATCACGGATATCAATGAGGAAGGACTCCTCTATGACGATAACGACAGGATCAAAATCGCGCAGAAATTCAAGGATGCAAAGGTCGACGGCCTGTTCCTGCCTCACGGCAATTTCGGAACAGAGTACGAGTGCGCAAGACTTGCCAAGGAACTGAATGTTCCGGTCCTTCTGTGGGGACCAAGGGATGAGCGCCCCGAGCCGGACGGCATGCGCCTTCGCGACTCCCAGTGCGGACTTTTCGCAACGGGCAAGGTCCTTCGCAGATTCAAGGTTCCTTTCACCTATATGACAAACTGCCGTCTTGAGGATCCGGAGTTTGAGAGAGGCCTCAATGACTTCCTTGCGGTATGTAATGTCGTAAAGACCTTCCGCAACATCCGCATCCTTCAGATCGGTCCCAGACCTTTTGATTTCTGGAGCACGATGTGCAACGAAGGCGAGCTTCTGGAGAAGTTCAATATTCAGCTTGCACCGATCCCGATCCCGGAGCTTACAAGTGAGATCAACAGAGTCAAGAAAGACGAGGCAGACAAGGTCGCCGAGGTCGTGGAGTACTGCCATACCAACATGACTTGCGACATCCCGGAGAACCTGCTGGGCAATGTGGCTGCCCTCAAGGTCGCCATGAGGAATCTTGCGGACAAGTACGGCGCAAATGCCATCGCGATCCAGTGCTGGAATGCCCTGCAGGGTGAGATCGGCATTATGCCCTGCGCAGCCAACGCGCTGCTGAACGAGGAAGGTCTTCCTGTCGTCTGCGAGACAGACATTCACGGCGCTGTCTCCCAGCTGATGGTCGAGGCAGCAGGCATGGGCAAGAACCGCGCCATGTTCGCGGACTGGACAGTCCGTCACCCCGACAACGAGAACGGCGAGCTCCTGCAGCACTGCGGTCCCTGGCCGATCTCTGTCGCAAAAGAGAAGCCCACGATCTGCGTACCGGTCGCCTTCAAGCACAACGGCGCTATTTCCGCTGAGGCGAAGCACGGCCACATGACACTGGCAAGATTTGACGGAGATGACGGCGAGTATTCACTGCTGCTCGGCCATGCCAAGGGCATTGAGGGACCCTACACCAAGGGAACCTATGTATGGGTCGAGGTAGCCAACTTAAAGAGACTGGAAGCGAAAGTTGTCGAAGGACCTTACATCCATCACTGCGTCGCGATCCATCAGGATATCGTCCCGATCCTCTACGAAGCATGCAAATACATCGGCGTGAAGCCCGATCTCTATGATCCGATCGAGGACAAGGTCAAGGCTTACCTGCACGGTGAGGACGTTGTTTTTGACGAGGTTTGAGAAGAGAAAAAGGTCTGAACATCGTTGGATGTATTTTTGGAAAGGATAAATGTCATGGAAAATTTAAAGGCAAAGGCATATGACCTGCGTAAGGATACGCTGGATATCATCATGGAAGGCGGCGGCGGACACATCGGCGGCGACATGAGCGTCATGGAAGTCATGATCGCTCTCTACTACTGCCAGATGAATATTTCTCCTGAAAATCAGGATGATCCGGACCGCGACTATTTTATCATGAGCAAAGGCCACTCCGTAGAGGCTTATTACGCAGTTCTGTGTGACCGCGGATTCCTTGATCTTAATGAGGTCAAGAGCACTTTCTCCAAATTCGGTTCCCAGTACATCGGCCATCCGAACAATAAGCTCCCGGGTATGGAAATGAACTCCGGCTCTCTTGGCCACGGCCTGCCGGTCAGCGTCGGCATCGCGCTCGGCAACAGAATGAGCGGCAGAAATAACCGCACTTATGTCGTGATGGGCGACGGCGAGCTCGCGGAAGGTTCCGTCTGGGAGGGCTTTATGTCCGGCCATATGTACAAGCTGGACAACCTCTGCGCCATCATCGACAGAAACCGCCTGCAGATCTCCGGTTCCACAGAGGACGTCATGGCGCACGAAGTGCTCGCGGACAGAGTGGCAAGCTTCGGCTGGCACGTGATCAGCGTTGACGGAAATGATCTCGACGAGCTCAATAAAGCCTTCGAGGAGGCAAAGACAGTCAAGGGCCGTCCTACCTGCATCATCGCCAATACGGTCAAGGGCTGCGGCTCCGCAGTTATGGAAAACAAGGCTTCCTGGCATCATCATGTACCTACCGCGGAAGAATACGATCAGATCGTCAAGGACTTTGCAGAGCGCAAGGCAGCGTGCGAGAGCATCTGATCAGTACAGATAACGGATGGAAAATACAGCGGCCGCACAGCGGCAGTTCAGATAAGGAGTAGATCATTATGAACAAAATACCTAACAGACAGGTCATCTGTGATGTGCTGATGGAGCACGCAAAGGACGACAAGGACATCGTAGTTCTCTGCAGCGATTCCAGGGGATCCGCTTCCCTGACACCTTTCTTCAATGCTTTCCCGGAGCAGTCCGTGGAGGTAGGCATCGCAGAGCAGGATCTGGTCAGCATTTCCGCAGGCCTTGCCAAGGTCGGCAAAAAGCCCTACGCAGCTTCTCCGGCGAGCTTCCTCTCCACCAGAAGCTATGAGCAGGCCAAGGTCGACTGCGCTTACTCAAACCAGAACGTGAAGCTCATCGGTATTTCCGGCGGCGTCAGCTACGGCGCTCTTGGCATGAGCCACCACAGCGCGCAGGATATCGCGGCTATGGCAGCGATCCCGAACATGCGCGTCTACCTGCCTTCCGACAGGCACCAGACCAGACACCTCATCGAGGCTCTGCTCAAGGACAACAAGCCCGCTTATATCCGCACCGGCAGAAACCCGGTCGAGGATACTTATACAGAAGACAACTGCCCGTTCGAGATGGATAAGGCAACCTTCGTGACAGAAGGCACAGACGTCACCATCATCGCATGCGGCGAAATGGTAAAGCCTGCGAAGGATGCTGCTGAGATCCTTGCTGCCAAAGGCATCAGCGCGGAAGTCATCGACATGTACTGCGTCAAGCCTCTGGACACGGAAGCGATCATCCGCTCCGCATCCAAGACGAAGGCAGTCGTCACAGTCGAAGAGCACGCGCCTTTCGGCGGCCTCGGCTCCATGGTCGCGCAGGTCGTCTCCGCAAACTGCCCCAAGAAGGTCCTCGAGATCGCGCTTCCGGATTCCCCGGTCATCACCGGCACTTCCAAAGAAGTCTTTGACTACTATGGAATGAACGGCGAGGGGATCGCGGCGAAGGCAATGGAAGCACTCGCATAAGATTTTGAACATGGGGACAGGTTCCATGTATCACTTCACAGTATCTGATGGTACATAGAACCTGTCCTTGTGTTATGTGAGACAAGGGACGGTGAGAGAGATCAGAAATCGACCCTGTCTCCTTAGTTTCTATATAGATGCTTTTCTATATAGGCGACGGCGGCAAAACAAAGAGGGTTGTTAAATGAATAAATATATTTTAGGAATCGATCAGAGCACGCAAGGAACCAAGGCCTTGCTGTTCGATGAAAGCGGCGCACTGATCACCCGCGCAGATCTTCCCCACAGACAGATTATCAACGAGCTGGGCTGGGTGGAGCATGACCCGGAGCAGATCTATGCCAATACCGTGCAGGTCGTGAAAAATGTCGTAGAAAAGGCCGGCATCGATAAGAATACGATCGTCGGCGTCGGCATCAGCAACCAGAGGGAGACCTCGGTCGCCTGGGACGAGGATGGTCATCCCGTTTATAACGCGATCGTCTGGCAGTGTGCCCGTGCGGCAAAAATATGTGAGCGCATCGAAGCGCAGGGCCATGCGGATTATATCAGGAAGGCGACCGGCCTTAATCTGTCCCCTTATTTCCCGGCGGGAAAAATAGCCTGGATCATGGAAAATGTGGACGGGGCGAAGGCTAAAGCGGAGCAGGGCGCACTGAAGGTAGGTACGATCGACACATGGCTCGTCTACAGACTGACAGGCGGAAAGGTCTTCCGCACAGATTATTCCAATGCGTCCAGAACACAGCTGTTCAACATTGGAACTCTTACATGGGATGAGAAGCTCTGCGATATTTTTGGAATACCGATGAAGGCCCTGGCAGAGGTCACAGATTCGGACGGCGACTATGGCGTTACCGACTTTGATGGTTATCTGTCTCAGCCGATCCCGATCCACGGAGTGCTCGGAGATTCCCATGGAGCTCTGTTCGGTCAGGGATGCCATGATGTCGGCATGATCAAAACGACCTATGGCACGGGTTCGTCAGTCATGATGAACATCGGCGATAAGCCGGTAGTATCCCAGCACGGTGTCGTCACCAGTCTCGCATGGAGTATGGGCGGAAAAGTCAATTACGTGCTGGAAGGCAATATCAACTATACTGGTGCAGTCATTACCTGGCTCAAGGACGATCTGCAGCTTATCAGCTCCGCCGGAGAGACGGAAGCCCTCGCCAGAAGCGCATCCGCGGATGATCACTCCTATCTGGTTCCGGCCTTCTCCGGCCTTGGCGCTCCCTACTGGGATTCCGATGCCGAGGCAGTGATCTGCGGTATGACCAGAACGACCCGCAAGGCGGAGATCGTCCGTGACGCTCTCGACTGCATCGCATACCAGATCACGGACATCGTCAAGGCGATGGAAGAGGATGCAGGGATCAGGATCCAGGAGCTGCGCGTCGACGGCGGTCCTACAAAGAACGCCTACCTCATGCAGTTCCAGAGCGATATCTCCGGTATACCTGTCATGGTCCCTCCGGCGGAAGAGCTCTCCGGCATGGGTGCCGCCTATGCAGCTGGAATTGGTATGGGCTTCTACAGCAAGGACACCCTGTTTGCTGCTATCCAGAGAAAAGAATACCGGCCGCAAATGCCGGCAGAAGAAGTGGAACGGAAATACAGCGGTTGGAAAAAGGCCGTTGCGATGGTCACAAAATGAGATAAGGGTGACAGTCACTTAAACAATGGGGACAGGTTCCTCGTGTCATTTGTCGACAGATGTTGATAAATGGCACAAGGAACCTGTCCCCATTATTTCTTCCGGTACGCGCTGGGCGTCATTCCGGTCACTTTCTTGAATTGTTTGTGGAAGTATGTCCCATTCGAGAATCCGACTTTTTCCGCGATGTCCTGGGAGGCGAGCTCTGTATTAAGGAGGAGCTTCTTGGCGGCAGCGATCCGCTCATTGGTGATGTAGGAGGACAGGACCGTGCCGGCCTCTTTATGGAAAACATAGGAGAGGTAGTCGGGCGATATATGGACGGCGGCAGCGATGCTGTTGCGGTCGAGGTCCAGGTCGGCGAGATGCTCGCTGATATAGTTTCTGACCTGTTCGAGGACGGTACCTGCGCCGTCCTCTTTTTTCATGTGCCGGGAGGCTTCCTCGAGCAGCAGGGAGGACCAGCGAAGGAGGCTCTCGGGGGAACTGGCGGCGCGTGAAAAATCGGCGTTATGCGACATCTGGGAGAGGGTCTCGACAGGCGATATGTTCCTCTCGGAGAAAACATCGAAAACGGTGTCCAGAAGTCCGTAGAATATTGCGACCAGGTAGCGGGAGGAGTAGATCCCTTCCTGGCGGTGGAGGATATGCCGGATATCCAGCAGGATGTCTTCGGTGCGGCCCTGCGCAAGCCACTCCTTCCACTTGTCCAGAGGCAGTTCCTTTCCGGCATCATCGTCGTTTAAGTTCCTGTCGACCTGGGGATCCAGGATCGAGATCACCTTATTGCTTGAGGTGAGGATCCTGAGGGAATACTGCGAGAGCAGCTCATAGGCGTATGGCGCCGCTGTCAGCGGGGCTTCGGTAAAGGTATAGAGAATAAACTGGTTCTCCGGATACTGCGCTCCCAGGGCTTCGACCAGGTCATTTGCGCGGGCGCGAAGCGCTGCCCTGTCACTGTTTTCCGAGGCAGGTGTGCTGAGCATATAACCGTGGCGGTCTACGGCAGCGACAGTGGAGCCGGAACTGATCAGTTCCCTGACTGCTGACTGGACGGCGGGACCAGCCTCCGGCTGAAGGGAGCCGCTCGTTCGGACGAAAAGATAGGAATAATAAAACTTGTCGTCCGCGATCGACTCATCCAGATCATTGGCTGTCAGATACTGGGAGATGGAATCTACATCGGGCGCCAGTTCTCCGCTGTACAGATCCTGCCAGAAATGCTCCATGCGGATCCTGCGGGCGGAGCGGATCTCCCGGCGCCTTTTCGTGAGTTCTTCCGCGGCCCTTGAGATCACGAGCTGGAGCTGTGCCGGCTCTGTCGGCTTGAGCAGATAGTCAAAGACCTTCAGCTGGATCGCTTCCTTTGCGTAATTGAAATTCGCGTGCCCTGTCAGCAGGATATTGACGGAGTCATATCCGCCGGAAATAACGCTCCGGATCAGATCGAGACCCGACTGGCGCGGCATCTCCACGTCGGCAAGTAATATATCGACGGTATTTTCTTCATAGATCCGGAGAGCCTGCTCTGCGCTGTAAGCGCATAAAACAGTATCGATTCCTAAAGAAGCCCAGTCTACGGAGTTCTTGGTGCCCTGCACCAGGTAAAATTCATCATCAACGATCAGCAGTGTCATTTCAAAATACCTTTCCGGCTATATTTCTTTTGTTCTTAGATTAGCTCCATTTTACGAGTGATATTCCACATAGGGAATGTCCATCTCGATGCGAGCCCCCATGCCGGGCTCATTCGACAGGCGCATCTGCGCGGTATCACCATAGTAGAGCTGCAGGCGACGGTAGTTGTTCCTGAGGCCTATGTGGGCGCCGTCTGCTGAGGCATCGCCAGGGAATCCCTCGGATGCAAAGCGGAGGATGTCATCCGGGTAACCGCTGCCTGAATCTATGTGTGTCAGCAGCAGGCGTTTTTGCCCGTCCAGCTCATAAACGCCGGCGCGCACGATCAGTCTGAGCGGTTCTCCCATGACGAGGTTGTACTTGAACGTATTTTCCGTAAACATGATCAGGATCAGCGGGAAGACCATGGCGTTCCAGGCGTCGTCCCCGATCTCGATCGCGCTGTCGATGCAGCCGGGAAAGCGCAGCTCCGACAGGGAAATGTAATTGCGCAGGTATTCGATCTCCGTAGACAGGGCCGTCTTCTCATTGGTGCTGAGGGAGTAGCGCAGGTGCTGGGAGAGCGTTGTGATCATCTGCCGGATGATCTGAATGTTGCCGGCCGATCCGTCCGCCAGGTATCCGATCATGTTCAGGCAGTTGATGAGAAAGTGGGGCGCGACCTGCGAGCGCAGAAACTGCAGCTGGAAGGTCTTGGCCTGGATCTGCTCCTCGTACACATTGATCCTGAGGTCCCGGATCCTGTCCGCCATGTTGTTGTATGCCTTGGCGATACTGACCATCTCGACGGCGCTTACGGCCTCCGTGTCTACGCGCTCGTCTGTATCTCCGGCCGCGATGGCGTCTGTGACAGAGGTGAGCATATCCGTCGTCTGGGATAGGAAGCGGTTGAGCTGACTTGAGATGATCATGAAAGCGCCCAGTGTCACCAGCAGGATCACGACCATGGCGCGGGCCGTTCCTGCCGCGGAGCGGGAAATATCCTGCATCGGCACAAAGGCGGCGACCGTCAGATCTGCATAGTCCAGGTCATCTGTGATCAGCAGATACCTTTTTCCCTCGATGCGAAGGACGGGATAGTCCGCTATACTGTCTTCACCGGGAATCATACGGGAATCCCCGAGACCGTTAACGAGATCCAGAAAGCGCGCTATAGGCTTTGACCAGCCGTAATCGGCATAGGAATCTCCCGGCAGGGAAATCCCGGCTGCGGTAAGACGCTCGGCGGCATCGGAGCTGCTGCGGGCAAGCATCACTTTACCGTCGGAATCGAAAAACAGGATATGCGCATCCAGGTCGCTAAGGTTCGTCAGGGACGAGGACAGAAGGTCGATGTTTGTCCAGGCGCCCAGGATACTGTTTCCGCTGACAAATACCTTCATAAAATAGGTGGAGCCGTCATACTCGTACGGGATCCATCTGAGGCCGGAAGTGTTTGGGGAGGCCGCCACATAGGAACCGTCACGCAGCAGATCTTTCAGGTAATGCTGAAAGGTCTGATAGTTGCTGGCGTAGTTCCCGACAGGGATCCATGTATCGTTTTTGGGAAAATAAGCGAACATGCCCTCGAGCTGCTGGAAAGAGCGCAGATTATAGTCCAGCAGGCTCCGGACATGGGCGATGTTCGTGTAATAGCCTTCCGGGGAATCCTGGTTGGCGACGACGGTGATATCGCTGCTGTAATTGTTGATCTCCATGAGAAAATAGTCCACGGAGCGCAGGTTCTGCGTCATCTGGGCGTTGTACAGCTCAAGGGTCTGTTTCAGCTCGCGGAAAGTACGCCTGCGAAGGACCACACCGAAATACACGGAATAAAGAACGAGCGTCAGGAGCTCGAGCGTGATCAGCAGGTACATGAGCGAGTATATTCTTTTTTTAAAGGAATAAGGCTTCTTATGCATTTTCAGGGAACTTGACGGCGGCAGCGGCTGCTGCCATGCAGCTGTCTGGACCAGCTTCTGTGGACACATCACACATATTGTATCATCTAAAAGATAATATCATCCAAGAAAATTACAGAATCATCCAAGAAAAGTGCAAAGACGTTGTGCAGAATTATGATATCCTTCCATTTGAAAGCTATTGAAGCGGGCAATATGCCCTGCGTAAATTATTATTTCGGGAGGTTTTTCATGAAGAAAAAACTGGCATTATTACTTGCTGGCATTATGACACTGAGCCTTTTGACAGCATGCGGCGGCGGCAGCAGCGCACCTGCAGCAGAGGCACCCGCAGCTGAGGCTGAGGCTGAGGCAGAGGCACCTGCAGCTGAGGGTGGCGAAGAGGCAGCAGCTCCGGCAGCAAGCGACGCAGCAGCAGAGGCAGCAGCAGCTCGTATTGAGAGCGGCGATTTTCCGACCGTCGTGATCGCTTACATGAACTTTGCAGGACAGCCTGCAGGTATGCAGCGTATCTCTGAGAAAATGAGCGAGATCACAAGAGAGAAGCTCGGCATCAACGTTGAGCTGATGATCATGGACTCCGCTTCTTACAGACAGAACATGAACCTGATGCTGGCTTCCGGCGAGCAGGTCGACCTGTTCAGCGGCCTGGTAGGCTTTATGCCTTCCGTCAACAAGGGCTATCTGTATGATCTGGAAGAGGACGGCCTCCTTCAGACTTACGGCCAGGGACTGATCGATGCCTTCACAGAGACTGAGCTGAACGGCTGCCGCGTCAACGGCACACTGTACGGCATCCCGGTCAAGAAGGACGACGCTGCAGGCCTGTTCGGTATCTCCATTCCTCAGGAATATCTGGATGCGATCGGTTACGATTATGCTTCCAAATATGAAGAGGGCAGCGATATCATCTACACAGATCTTGACGAGATCGAGGTCATCCTTGGACAGCTCAAAGAGCAGTATCCCGACAAGACCACATTCTACATTGATCCTACATCCATCGTTTCCCAGTGCCTTGAAGTAGACCGCATCGGCGGCGACGTTTTCGGTGTCCTTGCAGATCCCGCAAACAGCCTTGAGATCTCCAACCTCTTCGAGAGCCAGCCTTATCTTGACCTTGTACATCGTATGTACAAGTGGAACCAGATGGGCTTCTTCAGCAAAGATGCTATCACAGAGACACAGGCAACAACAGTTCAGGTCAAGGCAGGAAGCCTTTGCGCTTACAAGACCGCTACAAAGCCCGGCATCAAGCAGCAGGAATCCAACCTTTGCGGCATGCCCGTCATCATCTTCCAGTGCGGACCTGATTTCAAGAGCTCTTCCACATACAACAGCATGCCCTGGTGCATGAACCAGAACACAGAAGATCCGATCGCAGCAATGCAGGTCCTGAACGAGATGTACACAAATCCCGATCTTGCAACTCTCCTCTGCTGGGGCGAGGAAGGTGTTGAGTGGGTCGAGACAGAAGACGGCCACATCACATTCCCTGAGGGCGTAGATGCTCAGAATTCCGAGTATTACAACAACGTCAACTGGGAGCTGGGCAACCAGTTCATCG
The DNA here is from genome assembly GCA_017449745.1 of Lachnospiraceae bacterium. GTDB lineage: Bacteria > Bacillota > Clostridia > Lachnospirales > Lachnospiraceae > CAG-791. Next base: position 3,757 of record JAFTFD010000216.1, on the reverse strand, counting down.
CAAGAATCTGGGAAGGCGACGACCTGACCATCTGGGAGAGAATGCAGGAGTTCAACGACAATGCACCCGCTTCCAAGGCTATGGGCTTCACATGGGACAACAGCGAGTACTCCACAGAGTACACAGCTCTTGCAAATGTCTATGACGAGTATCAGAAGCAGATCGAGCTCGGCTTCGTCGATCCCGATGTCGCTATTCCGGAAATGGTCGAAAGACTGAATGCTGCGGGACTGCAGGAGTACATGCAGGCTAAGCAGGATGCCATCGACGCATGGGCAGCTGCTACTCAGCAGTAATTCTTCTGAACCGGAGAAACAAGTAATTAAACATCTTCAGAATCGAAGAAACAAGTAATTAAACAGGAGAGGCAGAGTAAGATGCAGATCTGATCTCTGCCTCTTGTTCTAAAGATATCTATAGAAATAAGGGGGAAAAATGGCGGCGAATAAGAAAGAAAAGCTCTCCCCGGCAAAAAGAAAAGCTCTGATGAGAAGATCGATCCCGATCTATATCATGGCACTTCCGGGTCTGCTCTATCTGTTCATCAATAACTACATGCCTATGCCCGGTATCATCCTGGCGTTCAAGAACTACAATGCCAAAAAAGGTATCTATGGTTCACCCTGGGCAGGAACCAAAAACTTCAAATATCTGTTTTCCACGCAGGATGCTTTTGTCATCACCAGGAATACGATCTGCTACAATGTGGCGTTTATCATCATAAACCTTATTTTTGCAGTCGGTGTTGCGATCATCCTCTCGGAGATCACGAGCAAGGCCAAGAAGTTCTATCAGTCCACGATCCTTCTGCCGTACCTGCTCTCCGCGGTCATCGTCAGTTATCTGGTTTACGCGTTCCTCTCTTCCGAGAACGGCTTCATCAACAACTCCATTCTGATCCCGCTCGGAAAAGAGCCCATCAGCTGGTATCAGGACAAGAGGCCCTGGCCTTTCATCCTCGTATTCGTTAACCTCTGGAAGGGCATCGGTTACAACTGCATCATCTATCTGTCCACCATCCTCGGTTTCGACAGATCCTACTATGAGGCAGCTGCGATCGACGGCGCGACCAAGTGGCAGCAGATCAGCAAGATCACTCTGCCCCTGCTTCGCCCCACGATCATCATGCTGACCCTGATGGCAGTCGGACGTATTTTCTACTCCGATTTCGGCCTGTTCTATCAGGTACCTCAGAACTCCGGTGCGCTGTACTCTGTTACGAACACCATCGATACTTACGTCTACAGAGGACTGCTCGAGCTGGGCGACATCACGATGTCAGCCGCTGCCGGTGTGTATCAGTCACTGGTCGGCTTCGTCCTGGTCCTTGCAGCAAACCTTACGGTCCGCAAGCTCGATCCGGACAGTGCATTATTCTAAAGAAAGGAGGAAAAAATCATGCAGAAAATGGGACAGGAAAAACGGTTTCAGATTTTTGGCAATATCGTGATGTGCATCATCACAGCATGCGCGATCATTCCGCTCATACTGCTCGTTATCTCCTCCTTTACGGATAACGACACCCTGATCCGGAACGGTTATTCATTCTTCCCGGAGAAGTGGAGCACATACGCATACGAGTATATCTTCACATCCGGCGACTCCGTTGTACACGCTTACATGATCTCCTTTGTCCTGACAGCAGTCGGTACCTGCTGCGGCCTGGTCATCACGACTCTCCTGGCATATGCGCTTTCCAAGAAGTTCCTGCCCGGAAGAGGACTGATCACCTTCCTCGTAGTCTTCACCATGCTGTTCAACGGCGGTCTTGTTCCTACGTACATCAACTACACGACCGTATTCAATCTCAAGAATACATTCTTAGCCCTGCTGGTGCCGGGCCTTCTCATGAACGCATTCAACGTCATGATGATGAAATCCTATTTCGTCACTGGCGTTCCGGATGAGATCCTGGAAGCTGCCTACATCGACGGAGCGACTGAATTCCAGGCTTTCTTCCGCATCGCCCTGCCGCTGTCCAAGCCGATCATCGCAACCATTGGCCTGTTCATCGGTATCGCATACTGGAACGACTGGATGAACGGTTACATCTATCTGACAAAGAGAACGGACCTGTATTCGATCCAGAACCTGCTGAACAGAATGATCCAGAACATTCAGTTCCTGCAGCAGAACTCCTCTACGATCTCCAACGCAAGCGTCGGTCTTGCATCCATCCCTTCGGTCTCTGTCCGAATGGCGATGGCGGTGGTCGGTGTTCTCCCGATCGTTATCATCTATCCTTTCGTTCAGAACAACTTCGTCAAAGGTATCACTCTCGGCGGTGTCAAGGGCTGATATAGATTTTATGATTTCACGGGAGTGGAAGCTATGCGGCTTCTGCTCCCTTTGTTGTAATAGGAGACAGGGGGAGACAGGGGACGGTTCTCTGTCTCCTGTTGAAGAAAAAAACTGGTCAGAAAAACTTAATGAAAGATATAGGAGACAGAGAACCGTCCCCTGTCTCCCTGTCCACAGCAACGGGACAAAATGGGACAAAGTGACTGTCCCCTTGTCCCAAAGGGGGTAAATATGCAGATAAACAGAATTACATCACCGGAAATCACCCAGATCGAGATCGATCACATGAACCTCTCCCGCAAGCTGGCCGGAGAGTGCATGGTCCTTCTTGAAAATGACGGCACGCTGCCGCTTGCCAAAGGCGCAAAGATCGCTTTATTCGGAAACGGCGCGAGAAACACCGTCAAAGGCGGTACGGGATCCGGCGATGTGAACACCAGGACCAATGTCAATATCGAGCAGGGCTTAAAAGAGGCCGGCTTTGAAATCACGACAGGCGCCTGGATCGACAGGTACGACGCTGCGATCAAGGCTGCAAAGGCAGCTCATGCGGCGATGATCGAAGAGAATGTCAAAAAGAACGGCTCCTCCTATATCATGGAGAGCTTCCTGAATCCTTTTGTGGAGCCGGCAGTTATTCCGGTGACGGAAGAGGATGTCAGAAATGCGGGCTGCGATACGGCGATCTATGTGATCTCCCGCAATTCCGGTGAGGGCGCGGACCGCTGGGCAAAAGAGGGCGATTACTATCTGAGCACAGAGGACAAGGAAGCTCTCGGAGTTCTGGTCAAAGGCTTTGACAAGGTCGTTGTCATCCTGAACATCGGCGGCGTTATGGATATGGCAGAACTGAAGGGCATGGACGGCATCAACGCGGTGCTGCTGATGACGCAGCTCGGCAACATCGGCGGTCTCGCACTGGCAGACGTGCTGACTGGAGATGTCACCCCTTCCGGCAAGCTGACCGATACATGGGCAGCAAAATACGAGGATTACCCGTCCTCCGGCACTTTCTCCCACAATAACGGAGACGTCCACGACGACGATTACTGTGAAGGTATCTATGTCGGATACAGATATTTCGATACAAAGGGGATCGCACCGGTGTATCCGTTTGGTTACGGGAGATCCTACACCGAGTTCAGCGTCGTGCCCGGCAAGGTATGCATTGAAGGCCAGAAGGTCAATGTTTCCGCAGAGGTAAAAAATATCGGCAGTGTTTTCAGCGGCAAGGAAGTCGTGCAGGTCTACGTCTCTGCTCCGAAGGGCAGCCTTGACAAGCCGGTCAAGGAGCTGAAAGCATTTGCCAAGAGCGGTCTTCTTGCACCCGGAGCATCGGAGTGCGTCTGCGCGCAGTTCGATCTCACCGATATGGCAAGCTACAGCGAAGAGAAGGCAGCCTGGATCCTCGAAGCAGGCGAATATGTCGTCCTGGTCGGCAACAGCAGCGCGGATG
>JAFTFD010000215.1 GCA_017449745.1 Lachnospiraceae bacterium | reverse complement strand
CAACTTTGAGGCCGGCAGCGGCCAGGCCTGTGTGGACGCCATCGAGAATCTGATGGCCCAGGGCGCCGTGGCCTTTGTTCTGGACCTGCGCAACAATCCGGGCGGCCTGAGCACAGAGGTGGCGACGCTGCTGGATTACCTGCTGCCGGGCGGACGCCTCTTCTCCGAGGTCAGCAAAAGCGGGGAGGAGATCGTCACCGAGTCCGACGTGATGTGCATCCAATTCCCCACGGTGGTGCTGGTCAATACCGGGACTTTCCGGGAGGCGGAGCTCTGTGCGGCAGTGCTGCAGGAGTATCAATGGGCTACCGTCATGGGTGAGGCCACCACAGGCAACACCCGCTCCCAGGAGACGATCGTCCTGTCTGACGGCAGCGCCATCCGTCTTTCCACCCACAGCTATCTGACGCCCAACGGCGTTGACATCTCCGCCAACGGCGGCGTGATCCCGGATACCATCGTATTCAACCGGGATGAATCCGCTACGGGTACCACCCAGGGTACCACCGGCGGTGAGGACGGCACTGCCAGTATCTCGGACGACGATCAGCTGATGGCGGCACTGAGATTTTTGAGTTGACAGCGGGAGTCCATAACTTTATAATATGGTTTCATAGTGCCGGGCAAAGCCGGCAGGCAGCAATATGAAAATGGAAAGGAGATCTGCTTTATGGCCAATGCGAGCAGATTTAAAATGAGCCGGGAGCGCCTGGAGGCGCTGAAACAGGAGCTCTATTATCTGGAGACCGTACGGGAAAAGGAGGTCGCGGAGCAGATCAAGGAAGCCCGCAGCTTCGGTGACCTGTCCGAAAACAGCGAATACGATGAGGCCAAGAATGAGCAGGGCAAGCTGTATTCCAAGATCGCCGAGCTCAAGGACCTGATCGAGAACGCCGAGATCGTGGACAACATCGACCATGACGCCCCCAAGGACACCGTGACACTCAGCAGCATCGTGCGCGTGCGCGATGTGGAGGATGATTTTGAGGAATCCTATGAGATCGTCGGCTCCCAGGAGGCAAACCCCAAGGCCGGACGCATCTCCGACGACTCGCCCGTGGGCCAGGGACTGATCGGCCACCGGGCAGGGGAGACCGTTACCATCCATGCCCCCGCAGGGGATCTGGTATTTGAGATCCTGTCGGTAGAGAACAAGTAAGCATTTTGTGAGGTAGAATATGAGTGAAGTAAAGAATCAAAACGGCGAGCAGGAGCAGGAGCTTTCCGAGATCCTGCAGGTACGCCGGGATAAGCTGGCCGCACTGCAGCAGGAGGGGAGAGACCCCTTCCAGCAGACCAAGTTCGCTCGGACCGCCTGGTCGGAGGAGATCAAAGCCGATTACGATGGCTTTGAGAACAAACAGGTTTCGGTGGCCGGACGCATCATGTCCAAGCGGGGCATGGGCAAAGCCATATTCTGCCATATCAAAGATGATAAGGGCCAGATCCAGCTGTATATCCGCGCCGATGCGGTGAGCCAGCAGGAGTTTGCGGATTTCCGCAAGTACGATATCGGCGACATCATCGGCGTCAGCGGATATGTGTTCAAGACCAAGACTGAAGAAATCTCTGTCCATGTGGAGAAGGTGACGTTGCTGGCCAAGTCCCTGCGCCCTCTGCCGGAGAAATTCCACGGCATGACCAATACGGAGCTGAAGTACCGTCAGCGCTATGTGGACTTGATCATGAGCGATGAAAGCCGCCGCAACTTCGAGATCCGCTCCCGGTTTGTCAGCTATCTGCGCCGCTTCCTGGACGGCCGCGGCTACATGGAAGTGGAGACCCCTGTGCTCAATACCATTTCCGGCGGTGCCACCGCCCGTCCCTTCATCACCCATCACAACACCCTGGATATGGACATGTACCTGCGTATCGCCACGGAGCTTAATCTGAAGCGGCTGATCGTAGGCGGTATCGAGCGGGTGTATGAGATCGGAAGACAGTTCCGCAACGAGGGTATGGACACCAAGCACAATCCGGAATTCACCACCGTGGAGCTGTACGAGTCCTACGCGGACTTCAACGACATGATGGATCTGTTCGAGGACCTGCTCTCCGGCGCCGCCCTGGAGATCCTGGGCAGCTATGAAGTGACATGGCAGGGCCACGAGGTGAGCCTGGCTCCCGGCTTCCGGCGCATGACCATGGCTGAGGCGGTCAAGGAATACCTGGGCCTGGACTTCATGGCCATCGAGGGCGACGAGGCCGCCGTTCAGGCTGCCAAGAGCATCGGTGTGGACATGGATAAGGTGGAGCCCACTTGGGGCCATGCCCTGTATGAGTGCTTCGACCAGAAGGTGGAGGAGAAGCTGATCCAGCCTACCTTCATCACCATGCACCCGGTGGACGTCTCTCCGCTGGCCAAGCGCAGCCCGAAGGACCCGCGTCTGACCGAGCGCTTTGAACTTTTCATCTGTGCCAGTGAAATGGGCAACGCCTTCTCTGAGTTGAACGACCCCATTGACCAGAAGCAGCGCTTCCTCAAGCAGGTGGAGCTGCGGGCCAAGGGCGACGAAGAAGCGGGCATGATGGATGATGATTTTATCAACGCCCTGGAGTATGGCATGCCGCCTACTGGCGGCTTGGGCATCGGCATCGACCGCTGCGTGATGCTGCTCACCGGTTGCAACTCCATCCGCGACGTGATCCTCTTCCCGACAATGAAGTCAATTAAGACGGGCAGTGAGGGAAATGGTGTAAGCTCTGAAGCCTCTGAAGAGGCTGCTCCGGCGGTGAATGTGAACGATCCGAAGATGCCTCTGTTCGATGCAAAGGTACCGGATTATGACCACCTTGCCATCGAGCCGCTGTTCGAGGATCAGGTCGATTTTGAGACCTTCTCGAAGTCTGATTTCCATGCCGTAAAGGTCCTGGAGTGCGAGGCTGTTCCGAAGTCCAAGAAGCTCCTGAAGTTCACTCTGGATGACGGAAGCGGCGTAAAAAGGACGATTTTAAGCGGAATTCACGCATTCTACGAGCCGGAAGAGCTGGTCGGAAAGACCTGCATCGCGATCACCAATCTTCCGCCGAGAGCCATGATGGGCATCGATTCCTGCGGCATGCTGATTAGTGCCATTCATAAGGAGGGCGATGAGGAAAAACTCCATCTCCTGATGGTAGATCCGGCCATCCCGGCAGGCGCTAAGATGTACTAAAAACCGGTTGGTGTAAGCCGGAAAAAAGAGACGTACTTCATTGTTGGAAATGGACCGGATCTTACACACTTACACCAAACTTACACCATTTTGTGCAGACTTTTCTGCAAAGGCCAAAAGTCAAGCATGAGACGGCTCCAAAAAACAGAAAAATGATACATGACGGCAGCCCTGAGGAAAAAACCTTGGGGCTGTTTTCATTTGACCGGAACAGTCGAAGTAATACTTGGCGGCATCCGGGATTCAGGCGTTTATTCATCGTTCGTATGAGCGAAGAGTAAACGCCTTTTTTTGTTGCCCTTAAAACAGGAACAGATGAAGGAGGTACAAATGGCAATGACGTATGACGCTTTTCTGGATCAGATGAAAAAGGATCTGGAAGCAGGCTTCGCGGAGGACCTTCCGGCAAAGTATTCGCAGGTGAAGATCGGAATCCGCGACGTGGAAAAGCTGCAGGGAGAATCCTATCGCGGCATTTCCTTCCGTGTGGGAGATGCGCCGATTGAAGGAAATCTCAATATGCAGCAGGCTTATCAGGCACATGAGGCCGGAGTTCCTTATGAGAGCATTCTCCGCGATACGCAGGAGGCCATCATGCAGCAGGTGGACAGGATGCCGCAGTTTAACATCGGAGAAATTTCCGATTATGCGAGCATGAAGGCCAATCTGATGATGGAACTGATCCCTCAGAAGGGAAATGAGGAACGGCTGGCCGAGGTTCCGCACCAGAAGGTGGAGGACATGGCACTGATCTATCGTATGGATATGGGAGACAGTCCCGGCGGCAAAATGACTTCCGTGGTCACCAATCAGAACATGCTGGCTTACGGGATCACGGCAGAACAGCTGCATCAGGATGCCATGGAAAATGCACCGGAATCTCACCCTGCTTCGCTCAGGAGCATGAGAGAGGTCATGGCCGGGATGATGGGAATGGAACCGGATCCCCCGATGCCTGGAGAACCGGTCATGCTGGTGGCGACCACGAGGGATTCCTTCATGGGGGCTTCGGTGATCCAGTATCCCGGATTTATGGAACAGGCGGCCGAGCAGGTCGGCGGCGATTTCTTTGTCCTGCCGTCCTCCATCCATGAGGTGCTCATCATTCCTGATGACGGACACCAGGATTATCACGAGCTTGAAGCTATGGTGCAGAGCATCAATCAAGCGGAGGTTGCTCCGGCGGACCGGCTCTCGGATCACGTTTATCATTATGATCAGACGGACAGGGTCTTCGAGCTGGCAGAGAAGACGGCGGGAAGAAAGCTGGAGCAGAAGCTGGCGAAGAAGGCAGAGCAGAGAGATCCTGCGGAAAAGAAATCCTCCGTGCTGGCTCAGCTGGGGGAAAAGAAAAGGGAGGCAATGGAGCATGCGCCGAAAGCAAAAGCATCGGGGAGAGCCGTTCCCGAGGCAGCACTGTAAAAACCAATATCGATATGAGAATCAGGGAGCGTTCAATGCTTATTACAAAAAGCGGAGGACGTTCCCTTTTTTAATGCGCAGGAAAGGACGCAGGATCACATGAAGGACGATAACGAAAACCGGGCGCTGGAGATTGCCGAGAATGCCGAATTCGGCAAGGTGAGGATCATATATCACGACCTTGCGTATATGTTTGCCGGCAAGGACGTGGCAAAGGCGCTGGGATATAAGCGGCCTGAAAATGCCGTAACGCAGCACTGCAAAGGTATCCTCAAATTAGGGATACCTTCCGCCGGCGGAGTACAGGAGACCAGGTTCATCACAGAGGGTGATGTGTACCGGCTGATTATCCGCAGTAAGCTGCCGGGAGCAAGGCGCTTTGAGAAGTGGGTATTTGATGAGGTGCTGCCGAGTATACGGCAAAAGGGAATGTATCTTGCGCCGGATCTGCTGGCACAGATAAAGAGTAATCCGGAGCTGATCTACCGCATTGCAGAGGAGATGCTGAAGCAGCATGAGAAAAACGAAGCTCTTTCGAGGGAGCTGTCAAAGGTGAGGCCGAAGGCTGTATATTACGACGCCTTCATCAATCCGGAGGACGGCACCAACGTCAGGACGACGGCAAAGGAACTCATGATCCCGGAAAAGCAGTTTATCCGGTTCCTGACGGAAAACGGTTATCTGTACCGGGCTCCATCGGGAAAGCTGATGCCTTATGCGGTCCAGGGGAATGTCCATCTTTTCATCGTCCGGGACTTCTACAACAACGGTTTTGTCGGCAGCTATACGCTGATCACACCTGCAGGAAAGGAGCTGTTCCGCAGCCTTCGGGAGAAGATTCTGGAGGTGGAGTGATGAAGACCTATATGAGCGGAACACTGGGAGCCTTTGAGGCGCTGATGAGGGAGACACCGAATATGGACCACCGTGATGACGGCTGTGACGGAAGATTTCCGGAATGCAGACATTGCCGGTATCATCTGCCGTATTCCAAAAGGCAGGACTGCCTGTTTCCGGAGTGCCCTTATATGCCGGGCAGCCTGCAGGTTCCCGGGAAAGGCGGAAGACATGGCGGTATGGCGATTACAAAAGGGAAGCACGCTTTCATCGTAGCCACACATACAGACCGTCCCCATTACCATAATCACATCATTTTCAATTCCACTTCACTGGACTGTCTGCATAAATTCCGCGACTTCAAGCACTCAGGGCTGGCGCTGCAGCATGTCAGCGACCGGATCTGCCTGGAGCATGGATTATCTGTGATCGAGCCCAAACCGTATAAGGACAGATTGCGGAGAAGCAAATATCCCAAACGTCCCAGACTGCGGGATGATATCTGCAGAGCCATTGATCAGGCGCTGGAGCAGAAGCCGAAGAGCTTTGAAGAGTTTCTCGCATTGCTGGAGGCAGCCGGATATGAAATCAAGCGGGGCAAGCAGATTGCGCTGAAGGGAAAAGATCAGCAGAGATTTATCCGCCTGCGTTCTCTGGGAGACGGTTATACCGAAGAGGATATCAGGAATACCATCAGCGGTGCCGGCAGATATGTCAGAAGCAGTCACAGCAGGCAGGTGCATAAGAGACCTGGCTTCAATCTGCTGATCGATATTCAGGAGAGGATCCAGGGGAAGGGAGCCGGCTATGAACGCTGGGCGAAGGTTTATAACCTTAAGCAGATATCCGAGACCTTCCTGTTTATGCGGGAGCAGCACATCGAGAGCTTTGAAGATCTGTACGCGAAGTCAGAAGCGGCTGTCGAGAGATTCAACGGGCTGAACGATCAGATCAAGTCGGCGGAATCCCGGATGGCGGCCAATCTTGCGCTGCAGAAGCATATCCAGAATTACGCCAGGACCAAAGAGGTTTACGCGGCATACAGAAAGTCCGGATACAGCAGAAAGTTCTTTGAGGAACATCGGGCAGAGCTCACACTTCACAAGGCAGCCAAGGACGCTTTTAATGCACTTGGCAGTGAAAAGATTCCTTCCATTCGGCACCTTCGGCAGGAATACGCAGATCTGATTTCACAGAAAAAGACGGCGTACAGGGACTACCGGGAAGCAAAGAAGCAGATGCAGGAATTCCTGAAAGCGAGACAGAACGTGGAAATGTTCTACGGCGAGGAGATGAAAGAAGAGCGGGAGGCCGCGAAGGAGCAGCAGGAGGAAATACACAAGCACTGATGAGAAGAGGCATGGCAAAACCGGAACATTCCGGCAGAGCCGTGCCTCACTTTTTTTATTTCTTCCGGTAACTGCAAAGTGTCCGGAGCTCATGCACAGCCTGACAGCTCTGCTGGCAATCACCGGGGATTGGGGGAGTCCCCAACGAAGAGATTTCAGGAACTGGCCGGCAGGGCAGAGAACGGAAATCGAGCATTTGTCTATACAAATGCCCTGCTTCGCCAGTTTGTAATAAATGGCTTTCTTGACATCCTTGCTGCATGACAAAGCTCACTTGTATAGTGTGCCTGAACAGGAGACATCACGTGCATTTGGAATGCGTCTTTACTGGAGGGGTGCTGGTTGAATGTAGATTTCGAGATCATAGGGAAACGAATAAAGGAGCGCAGAAAGCAGCTCCATCTTTCTCAGGAAAAGCTTGCCGAAATGGTAGATAAATCGACCGTGTATATTTCAAATCTGGAGAACGGGAAGCGGGGTGCCAGTGTTGAGAGCATTATCATGATATGCGGTACTCTGGGCCTTGGTTTAGACGAACTGCTGGTTGGCACGGTTCCCGAAGGAACAGATGAATACCTTGATATGATAGCTTCGGTATTTCAGCAATGTACGGAAACGGAGAAGAGGCTCATATCGGAGGTAGTAATAATTCTTTTCGAGGTGATGGGAAAGTATCATTACCGGGATTTTGAAAAAAGATAGAAAAAAATCAGAAAACCATAAACTGTGAGTTAAGGCCTTATCCTCCGGTTTATGGTTTTTCATTATCAGAAAAAATATTATAAATCGGAGTTCTGAGAAAGGATCATGAATATGCGTGAGAGCGAAGAGAAATTAGAAGCAGCCTCTGATCAGAAATCAAGGATCAGAGAGCGCTACAAGGGCATCGACGAAGATCAGCTGGATGTGATTCCGGCGATACCCACAGAAGATTTTTATAAACCGAATTCCATAAAAAGGGTTGCTGTGTATGCACGGGTTTCAACGGACGATCCGAGACAGACTTCCTCGTATGAACTTCAAAAGAATCATTACACAGATCTTGTGAACCGACGGGAAGACTGGAAACTTGTAGACATTTATGCGGATGAGGGAATCTCAGGGACATCACTGAAGCACAGAGATAGTTTTATTCGAATGATTGCCGACTGCAAAGCAGGAAAGATTGATTTGATCGTTACAAAGAGTGTGTCCAGATTTGCGAGGAATGTACTTGACTGTATCGGATATGTACGGCAGCTTGCCGCCATGTCTCCGCCGATCGGAGTGTTTTTCGAGACTGAGAATATATACACACTGAATCCGAACTCAGAGATGTCGCTTTCCTTTATTTCTACTCTTGCACAGGAAGAGAGTCACAACAAAAGCGAGATTATGAATGCATCCATAGAGATGCGCTTTAAGAGGGGCATTTTCCTTACTCCGGTCCTTCTTGGGTATGATCAGGATTCTGACGGAAATCTCATCGTAAATGAAGATGAAGCCAAGATCGTCCGGCTGATTTTTTTTATGTATATGTACGGTTACACATGTACCTACATCGCCAAAACATTGGAAAAGCTGGAGTGTAAAACAAAACGAGGCAATATCACCTGGTCAGCGAGCACAGTGCTTCAGATTTTACAGAATGAACGGCATTGCGGAGATGTCCTGGCAAGAAAAACATGGACTCCGAACTACCTGGATCACAAGTCGAAGAAAAACAATTATGACCGGAATCAGTATCGTCAGAAAAATCATCATGAAGCCATTATTTCAAGAGATGATTTCATTGCCGTTCAGAGGATGATACAGAATGCAAAATATGGGAACAAGCATATTCTGCCGGAATTGCAGGTGATAAAGGAAGGCGGTCTTGCTGGATTTGTGTCGGTGAATCCCAGATGGGCGGGCTTTAAACCAGATGATTATCGGGAAGCTTCCAGGAGCGTTCTGGCGCAGGAAGGTTTTGAACAAATACCATCTGCCCCGTTGAGCATAGACATGGAGCCGGGAGATTTTGACCTGAGAGGATTTGAGGTGGCCAGGGGAGCATACTTCGAATCGGCGGACAAGATTCTTATGACGATGGCAGGTGATTGGATATCCTTCAATAACGCTGCGATTCATCGATTTCATGATAAGCGGGATGTTGAACTACTCATCCATCCTGAAAAAATGATTTTTGCTGTTCGGCCCTCCAGTAAAGAAGAGAAGAATGTTATGCAGTGGTCGAGGCCGAATAACGGTCAGATGATATCGAAGCGGATTTCCGGCAGGGCTTTTATGCCCACGCTTTTCGACCTTTTCGGTTGGAAAAAAGAATACACCTATCGTGTTATAGGGAGCTTTTCCGAGATGGATGGAAACATGATTATCATGTTCAACCTGAAAGAGACGGAGATCCTGATTCCGGATCATATTATTCAGGAACGGTCAGACGGAGCCGAGAGAACATTCATTAACAGAAGCAAAGACACAGTTCATGCATATCCATCTGATTGGAGCAGCGGGTTCGGCATAAATTTTTATTACCAGGCTCAGGCCGACGAGTTTGCTGCATTGAGTCTTGGAAGCGAAGATATATGCGCGGCCAGTGAACCGTATAAAGAGCCTGACCTACAGACCACGGACATAGGAACTATAAGCAGTGAAATAGACGGAATTATGGAGGATTTGAGTAACCATGGATAGAGTGTCGAGGCGCTACCGGGACATTGAAATTGTTGATGATGAGCAGTTCGATTATACCGGTTATCAGATTGTCAGAGGCGAGTTCTTCGCCCATACATTTGAACCGGCGATTGTCTTTAACAAAGGAAAAGTCTCGGTGAATTCAGCCTGTCTTCGGAAGCTCCCGGAAACGGAATTTGTTCAGATTCTGGTCAATCCGGAGCAGAGAAAACTTGCTGTTCTACCTAGCAAAGAAGAGGAAAAGGATTCGTTCCGCTGGTGTACGAACGGGAAAAAGAGAATGCCGCGTCAGATTACATGCAGAGTGTTCTATGCAAAAGTAATGTCGCTGATGGACTGGAATCCGGATTATAAATATAAGATTCTGGGGAAGCTGATCCGCTCTAACAATCAGCTGATCTTTGTGTACGACCTTACAACGCCGGAGACATTCATCCGTGAAGAAGCAGAGGATAGCAAAGCAAAATACTCTAGAATGCCGCTCTACCCGGAAGAATGGCGGAGCCAATTTGGACTTCCGGTCGAAGAACATCAGAAGAGGATGCAAATCAACAGGTTTGACAGTTACACGACTTTCAGCGTGAAACAGGATGATATCCGGAAACCGGTTTCTTCAGAGGCTGCAGAAGAAGAGGTAAAGACAGAATGAAGAAGGCAATTTCAAACAAGGCCGTTATTTGTATAGACTTCAAGAAGCACAGAATTCGAATTTACAAGGATACTCTGCATGTCATGGAGGATCCGGCATTT
>JAFTFD010000214.1 GCA_017449745.1 Lachnospiraceae bacterium | reverse complement strand
ATTGCGCTCTATGCGCCATCATGAAATGTATAACAAATCAAGCAAGACCCAGATTGTTATACACGGCGTCGCCCTGGAAATTCATACCAAACCTAGCAAGTCCCGGATTGTTATACACGGCAGCGGCCTGAAAATGCATAAAAAATTAAGCAAGTCTCAAAATGATATACAAATCGTCAATCTTGAAATGTATAAAAAATCAAGCAAGTCCCAGAATGATATACAAATCGTCAATCTTGAAATGTATAAAAAATCAAGCAAGCCCTAGATTGTTATGCATGGCAGCGTTTAGGAGGTGCCGCCGGCGATCCATATATATCCCTCCAAAATCAATTACACAATTAAATATCCCTTTAACTCCCCAATTCCAGCATCTCAAACCACTCATTCTATATCCCATTAAACTGAAAAAAATTGCGGCAGGGCCCACGAAGGGGCACCTGCCGCATAATCAAATGAGATGTTATTTTCCACGTAAATCCAGGCGTCTGTCTCACCCAAGATCCGCCCTGGCTTATTTAATATCAAACACCGATCTTGCCTTCAGAGCAAGGCCAGCGCCTTCCACGATCTGCACTGTCCTGCTGCCCTTCTCCATGTCGAAGTAGTTATCGCAGAACTGCACATAGCCGTCGTCGGAATAGATCTCAACAGCCTTAGCATAGGCATCTGCTGTGACTGTGACACTCTTGCCGTCCTCGGAGACGATGATCTGAAGGTTAGGATCTGCGAAGTGGTAGTGCTTGGGTGCCGTGAACAGGACGCTTCCTTCGCTTACCACGCCGTCTGCCGTGCGGAAGCGATAGGTCAGGTGGTTGTCCAGGAATGCCGTGTCGGAGAAATCCATCTCATCCAGCCAATAGCTGGAGAACGGAGCAACCGTTATCTCCTGCGTGCCGCTGCAGACGATATTGCTCTTAGGATCACGCAGCTCCCACTCGACAGTTCCGGTGACCGGATCCCACGTCTCGTTTGTCACGCAGATCTTAGCGGTGCTGATGTTCTTGCCTGGCTGTGCTGTTACGGACTTGCGGGTCGTTGTCTCGCACAGCTCTTCGCAGGAGATCATCACAGGAGCAAAGAAGCGTTTTGCAAAATACTGGAGTGCTTTCCAGCGATAGAAATAATCTACCGAAGCCCAGGAAGCGACCGGCCAGATGTCATTGAGCTGCCAATAGACAGCGCCCATGCATCGCTCATCGTTGCGATTCCTGCGGAAATGCTCTACGCCATAGCGGATCGCCTCTGCCTGCAGGAGCTGGGATGCGTACAGGAGCTTTTCAAAGCTTGTAGGATACAGATAAGTCTGTGACAGATACTGCAGGATCTTGCCGTTTGCGCCTGCATTTCTCTGGTGCATTTCCATGACACGGGAGAAAATATTTCTGTCTTCCGGAAGCGTGAAGCTCTTGACCGTCTCCAGGCAGGGGAAGGACTGGAAGCCGAATTCTGACAGATAACGGAAGAAATATTTACGATACTCTGTAAACGGAACTCCGCCGTGCCATACTTCCCAGTAGTGAATATCTCCCTTGTTGGGGCTTGCCGGCTCCACAAACGCGCCGCCTGATGACGGAGAAGACGGCCAGTAGAAGGTATCCGGTGATTCTTTTTTTAAGATCTTCGGAATAATGTACTCATACTGGATCAGATAATCCCTTCTCGTGATGTCATCACTGTCGAAAGCACCGACGATCTCAAACTGCTCGTTTTCGTTGTTGCCGCTCCAGACGCCAAGGCTCGCATGGTGGCAGAGGCGTTTGGCCTGCTGCGTGACCTCGCGGGTGATGTTTGCCTCAAATTCCTCAGTGAGCTGATAGTTCGCGCACGCGAACATCATATCCTGCCAGACGACGATACCGTACTCATCGCAGAGATCATAGAAGTAATCGTCCGGATAATAGCCTCCGCCCCAAACACGGATCGCATTGAAATGGGATTCTTTGCAGATCTCCAGGAGCTTCTTCGTGCGCTCATAGCTTCTGTGGCTGAAAATATTATCCTCCGGGATGTAATCAGCACCCATTGTGAAGAATGTCTGGCCGTTGCACTCCGCAGCGAACGTCTGGCCCCACTGGTCATCTTTAAGCGACATGGTAAGTGTGCGAAGACCGATCCTCTTTTCAACGACTTCTTTCGCGCCTGCATCATCTTTCAAAGTCACGGAGACCGTATAAAGCGGCTGTTCACCAAGACCATTCGGCCACCAGAGCTTCGGATTCGGCACTGTGAAAGGCTTGCCGTTTTTGAGCAAATAGGTTTCTTTTATATCCCCGGCCGGAGTCGTAAGCGTGATCTCAACCGGAGCATCTCCTGTCTGTGTCACTGTGACGACGACTTCAACCTCATTTCCGCCTTTGTGCGCATGGAACTGGCGGATCTTGATATCTTCGATCCTGGAGGAATTCCATCCGAGGAGCTTGACGCCCTGCCAGATTCCTGCATCGGGGAGACGCGGACCCCAGTCCCATCCGAACATGCAGTGCGGTTTTCTAAGGTGCGGGAAACCGACCATGGCATCCGTGGAACCGCCCACATGATATTCTTTATCTTTTTCCGCAATGTACTGCGTAGGAGAAAAGATCTTCACCTCGAGAAGGTTATCTTTCTCTTTCAGAATTCCCAGGACATCATATTCCCACCAGCAATGGAAGTTGCAGGCTTCTCCGAGAAGCGTGCCATTCAGATAAACTTCTGCCAGTGTGTCTATACCATCAAAGCGCAGTACCTGATGGGCACTGCCAAGGACATCCGCGTCCGCATCAAAAGTGCGGCGGAACACGTAATCCTTATCCATCAGTTTGAGTGCTTCAAGTTCATTGTCTCTGTAAAACGGGTCATCCATCAGGCCAGCATCGAGCAGGAAGGAATAGACGGAACCGGGGACTTCGCCCTTCACCTTCTGGTCGCCGAATCCCTCCATGCACCATGTACCGTTTAAAAGCTGTGTGTACATAATGAATCCTTTCGTAAATTCATATGATTAGTCAAATATAGCTTTTGAATCTTCCGTGTTCTTTCTATTATATAATGTCCGGAAACATCTCTGCCTCCGGACATTTATAAACTTCCATTTTTTAACCCAGGGGACGCTTTCCCGGAACCATCATTTTTGACTCCCGGAACCGTCCCCGGGATCAATTATGCAAACTCTTCTACAACTGTATCCAGATCCCATGGCTCGTGGATCTTCGGCACGTCGCTAATCAATCTCT
>JAFTFD010000213.1 GCA_017449745.1 Lachnospiraceae bacterium | reverse complement strand
TTGAATTGCTGAAGCTCGAAACAAGTTTCTCGCTTCACGGCATTCGCCTTATGCATCTCTTCGCGTCTGTGCGCCGGTATGCAAGCATCCCGATCGCCCGCCCGCTCGATCTGCGCAATTCTCATTGCTAAAGAATCTTCAGGGTTGCATTTCTATTTGATTGTCACGTATTTGATTGGGAAGGTACAGGACCTGTCTGCATGGCAGACCGGTCAACGGAGAAAGAGGGATTTGAACCCTCGCGCCGCTATTAACGACCTACTCCCTTTCCAGGGGAGCCCCTTCGGCCACTTGGGTATTTCTCCAAACGTAAGCCGAACCATAAGGTTCAGTATTCAACTCAGATAATAAGGAAGCGGAGAGGATGGGATTCGAACCCATGTGCCCGGATGGACAAACGGTTTTCAAGACCGCCTCGTTATGACCGCTTCGATACCTCTCCGTATCTTGCTTTTGTTGTCGCTTTGTCTCTCTCGCGGCGACAAACGATATAATATCAAAACGCTCCAAATGTGTCAAACATTATTTTGCACAAATTCGAAATTTCTTTTTGGCTATTTTTGCACATATTTGTTATACCCAATAAGTTTTATTCCCTTGTGTATAAAATGGGCGAATCAGCTCTGATGCCTGATTCGCCCATAACGCTCATTGTTTCTTAAGATAGTACCTATATCTTATAGGTATAAGCTCTTCTGTCGAAGCTATCAGAGCTCTGCTTTCAGCTCTTCCACTTTGTCAAGTGCTTCCCAAGGGAGCTGTACGTCTGTGCGTCCGAAATGGCCATAAGCTGACGTTGCCTTGTAGATCGGTCTGCGCAGATCCAGCATCTGGATAATTCCTGCGGGGCGCAGGTCAAAGTGCTTGCGGATGACCTCTGTGATCTTCTCATCTGCCACTTTGCCTGTTCCGAATGTATTAACGTTAACAGAGGTGGGCTGTGCTACACCGATCGCATAAGAGAGCTGGATCTCCAGTCTGTCTGCATAACCTGCTGCCACAAGGTTCTTTGCAACATATCTTGCTGCGTATGCCGCGCTTCTGTCGACCTTCGTGCAGTCTTTTCCGGAGAAAGCTCCGCCGCCGTGACGGCCAACGCCACCGTAGGTATCGACAATGATCTTACGGCCGGTGAGACCTGCATCGCCGTGAGGGCCGCCGATAACAAAACGGCCTGTAGGGTTAATGTAGATCCTGGTATTCTCATCCACCATGCTGGAATCAACAACAGCGTCGATGACATATTTGCGGACATCCTCGTGGATCTGCTCCTGTGTCACATCCGGATCATGCTGCGTGGAAATAACGATCGCCTCAAGACGGACCGGCTTGTTGTTCTCATCATACTCAACAGAGACCTGGCTCTTGCCGTCGGGACGAAGATAAGAAAGAGTTCCGTTCTTTCTGACCTCTGTAAGCTTTCTTGTCAGCTTGTGGGCAAGGCTGATGGAATAAGGCATATACTCCGGTGTCTCATTTGTGGCATATCCGAACATCATGCCCTGGTCACCGGCGCCGATTGCCTCGATCTCCTCATCTGTCATTGCGCCTCTTGCCTCGAGCGCTTTGTCAACGCCCATAGCGATATCGGGAGACTGCTGATCCATAGCGACAAAGACAGCGCAGGTATCTGCGTCGAATCCCTTGGCAGAATCATCATAGCCGATCTCTCTGACGGTATCGCGGACGATCTTCTGGTAATCGAGCTGCGCTTTTGTCGTGATCTCGCCGGTAACGACAGCAAAGCCTGTGCACATCATTGTTTCGCAGGCGACACGGCTCATCGGATCCTGGGCCATGCAGGCATCAAGGATCGCATCCGATACTGCATCGCAGATTTTATCGGGATGTCCTTCTGTAACGGACTCTGAAGTAAAGATATATTTTTCCATGAAAACCTCCTGAATTATGGAAACAAAAATAAAAAACCCGTATGGCATCGACCACACGGATTTGCACGCAAATGGATAATTCAACTGCTGTTCAAATCCCTTATTGTTCGATCGCCTAAAACTGTCAGCTCTCGCTCAGGTTGGCACCTTCCGCTTTGCAGGGGTTGCCGTGGCTTCACAGGTCCTATGTACCTCCACCACTCTGAATAAGAGAAGTTCTTATATAAAGGATAGATCTCTCTATCCGTTGGACAGCATCATAACGCTGCGCATAAAATAAGTCAATCGTGTTTTTATCTGAATTTATTCAAAACTGTGCCCCATTTTTCATCAGATGTCCAACACAAGCTTTCTGTTTTCATGTAAAATATAGAGCAGATATAAAAAACGTTTTCAGGAGATGCTCCAATGATCACTCAGGAACAGACATTGCATGATGAATCAGACCCGCCCCGCAGTGAAGCTGCGGAGGCGCTTGCCGTGACGGCGACCTTTGTTGCGCTGGCATCCGTCGGCGCTTCTTTTGTTTTTCCCGTTTTTGTTCCGTTTATACTGGCGCCTGTCGCAATCGTACTGGCTATTATCTCGAAGGGCAGGTCTTTTAAACTCTCACAGACCGGCAGGCGGGCTGTCACTTTCGCCCTGATCTGTATCGGTGTAAATATCGCTGTCCTGGCGCTGACGCTCCGTTCCGCGTTTTCCCTGATGTCAGATCCCGCGTATCACGCGCAGCTGAATCAGATGACTGAAAACATGTATGGCTATACCTTCGACGATATGCTCCGTATCATCGATGAATCTTACGGAACGAACCTTACAGAAATGCTTGGCGCCGAAGTCCAGGAACCGCTGGCCGGCAATGAAGCGGAGGGATCCCTATGAATACAACAGATAACAGGTACTCCCGTCCCGATGCGAACCGGAGCGTACACCCTGACAGAGGTGTTTATTTTCTTCACAGAGTGAGCACGGGAATCAAAGCCGGCGCGCGTTTTTCCCTGCTGACTCATCTTGGCACTGCCTGCGGTGCAAATGTCGTCTGTGCGGCTGCCGCTTTCCTGCTGACGACACTTTTCGGCGGCTCTGTCTACGGCAGCGATCTGGCTGGCCTGCTCCTGTCCTTCGTGATCGAATGGCTCGTCGCTGTTTTTATAGGCATCCTGGAATATGGCCGCGTATGTCTCTACATGAACATGCAGTACGCACAGCCCGTCCTGATGCAGGATCTGTTCTGCGGATTCAGGGAAAATACCAATCAGATCATTCAATGCGAAGCAGTTGCTGCAGGGATCCGTGTCCTGCTCCTGGTTCCGGGAGCGCTTGCTGCCCTCTTACTCCCCGACGGAATGGCAGCCAGGACGCCGCTTGTGATCCTTCTCTATGCAGCCGGCCTGTGCGGTGTTATCTATTCCCGGCTTGTTTTTGCGCTGCGTTACTACCTGCTGCTGGATTATCCCGGCTCTTCCGCTGCCGATGTTTTGAAAAAGAGTGCCCGTCTGATGAAGGGAAACCGGATTTTGCTCTTCTATATTCATCTTAGCTTTGTACCTTTATCGGCACTGGGCCTTCTCTCTTTCGGAATCGCCAATCTATGGATCACCGCTTACCGCTGTGCCTCCGACGCCGCTTTCTATCGCGGCCTGATGGCCTCCCGGCAATGAAATTGCATATCTGGGCATAAATATAGCACAGGAATCTCTCGATTCCTGTGCTAAATCGCTTCTGTGAACATAGATGTCATTCCCAGGTGCGAACAGAAGCCTTATTGAATCCCCTTTTTTCCGCTATAATTATCTTACACCATATGTCAAGTCTTTTTGTGTTAACAATTGTAACTAATCTATGTCTTCCTTCATCTGAGACCCTGCCACCAGCATAGTCCCGGCACCGATTGCAAAATCTCCAATATTGTAAACGATCCCTTTCATTCGACCCGGCGCTTTCGGAAAACTCACATAATCCGTCACATATCCGTCCCTGTAGCGATCGACAAGATTGCTGAGCGCACCACCAGTCAGCAGGGAGAGTCCCAGTTTTAAGGTCCCGTTTCCTTTCTTTCTCATCGAAAACATGAGTCCACCAGCTGAGACCGCTGTCAGTATTGCTGCGATCCTTCGTACCAGCCGCGGATGCTTTTCCCCGGCATTGAGGCACGCGCCGTAATTCCTGCTGTTATGGAACAGAAGCCTGCCGGACGCCCATCTGCTGAGGCCGTTCCTCCTGCTGTCCCCGTCCTGTCTGATTTCCGGTTTCCGGGAGTTTCCGGCTTCTATCTTTTTTCTGGCCTGCCGCTTCAGCGCCTGGTCGAGGGTAAAGATCCCCCCGCACAGGAGAAGACAGGCAATATTACTCTTCTTCATGATCTGCCATTTCCGCCGAAGGTTTCTGTTCGATCATAGCCGTATGGGTTCCAAGATCCTGCCGGATCTCGATCCGCGGTCCGCCTTTCCCTTCGACATATTCTTTCGTGATGATGACCTTTCCTATATTGCGGTCCTTGGGTACTTCATACATGATATCCAGCATGAAATCCTCGATGATCGAGCGCAACGCCCTGGCCCCCGTATCCCGCTCCTTTGCTTTCTGCGCGATCGCTTCCAGTGCATCTTCATCAAAATCGAGTTCCACGTCGTCCAGCAGCAGAAGCTTCTGGTACTGCTTGAGGATCGCGTTCTTGGGCTCTTTTAAGATCTTGACCAGCATCTCATCGTTCAGATCCTGCAGCGAACAGATCACCGGCAGGCGCCCGAGAAACTCCGGGATCATGCCAAAGGTACGCAGGTCTTCTGTCGTGACCTTATCCAGGATATTTTTATCATTGTCGTATTTGTCCCTGAGCTCCGCGGAAAATCCCATGGAAGTCTGCTTGGTCAGGCGCTGCTTGATGATCCCGTCCAGTGCAGGGAAGGCACCGCCGCAGATAAACAGGATATTCTTAGTGTCGACAGTTGTCGTCGGCACCATGGCATTCTTGCTGCCTGCTCCGATCGGGACTTCGATCTCCGCTCCTTCGAGGAGTTTTAACAGTCCCTGCTGGACAGCCTCTCCCGAGACATCTCTGGAGTGCTGGTTCTTTTTCTTGGCCAGCTTGTCGATCTCATCGATGAAGACGATCCCATGCTCCGCCTTATCAACATCGTTGTCCGCTGCCGCGAGCAGTTTTGATATACAGCTCTCGACATCGTCGCCGATGTAGCCGGCCTCCGTGAGGGAGGTCGCATCCGTAATGGCCAGCGGAACGTCCAGAAGCTGCGCGAGCGTCTTGACCAGATAGGTCTTTCCGCTGCCCGTAGGCCCGATCAGAAGGATATTGGACTTTTCAATCAGAATTTCGTCCATCGTCCCCGTTTCCACTCTCTTATAGTGGTTGTAGGCGGCAACAGAAATAACCTTCTTGGCATGCTCCTGGCCGATAACGTATTTGTCCAGTTCGGCCTTGAGCAGATGCGGCGCCGGAATGGAATCCGCTGTAAAAACGGGTTTTATCGTCTTCTTCTTTTTCTTCTTTACGCTCTGCTGCTGCGGTCCCTGTCCGAATCCGCCGAAAATATCGCCAAGATTAATGAAGCTGACGGTAGGCTTGCGCCCGCTCCCGGAATGCTCTTCCTTTTCGTCACTCTTCTGCGTCGTATCCGGTTCGTCGCTTTCCTCTTCCGCTTTCTGCCGGCCGCTGCCTGTCTCCTTATTTTCTTCTGCTTTCTGCCGGCTGCTGCCTGTCTCCCTATTTTCATCTGCAGCCTCGCCAGCTGCCGGTTTTGTCTTCTCACCGGGGAGAGGCTGCGCTGCGTCTGTTTTTAACGGATCTGTTTTTGCAAAATCCGTTTTTGTTGCATCTGTTCCGGCTCCTGCCATTGGGTTACCCGCCCCAAAAAGCCCCGGCATTCCGGGGAACATGGGCAGATTCCCATCCTGCAGCAGCTTCATCACTTCGTTATAATCGATGGAACTGGCCGCGTCGACCATCTTCTGCATGCAGTTCGGGCAAATATGGGCGCCGCCCGGGATATCCACAAGTTTTCCTGTATCCCGCTCGGAGCGGCGGCAGATGGAACAGTATCTGATCTCGTCGTAATCACTCATTTGTTTTTCTCTCTGGGAACTATTTGTCAGCCTTTCTGGCTGCTCTTACCAATGTTGCAAAAACTCTGTCGTAGGAATTATAGAACACAGAGAAACAGTGAACAAGTTAAAATACCGTAAATTAATTTCTCATAATAGTTTCAGTTCATGTTCAGGATTCAGGTCATATTTGGCCTCTCAAGCCAAATAACGCCTGATCAATTCCTGTACTATCTTTATATCGAGCTGCTGTTCATTGGTTTCCCATGTCAGGATCAATTTTTCTCCTGGAAAATATCCGTTCTTTTCATATGTAGATATCTTCTTCACAAAACTGGTCGCATACTCAGGTTTATCCATCATTCCGCAGTGTTCCCATATCAATTCTTTTCTATTCTTAACATTCAAAACCGTAAAATCCGGATGCAGATAGCCAAATCCTTTAAAAAACAACGGCGGCTCATATTTATATGGGATTTTTTCTTTTTCCAGCATATTTGCAATGATAACCTCAGATTTTGATCTTACCTGGACTCCTGAGATGGAATAGAGTTCTGCTTTTTCTACATTCAACGCATTTTCATCGGTCTTCTCATCCATCCATTGCTGTATGTATTTTTCGTCCGGCAGCCTGATTGGCTCAATTATCTTCTGCTTTAAAGCAGGAAATGTTTGATAGATTTCTTCCGTTTTTGGCTTTTTTGAACTTTTCAGGAAAGCATCAAGCGCCTTCTTTTCCGTATATGCAGCCCTTAATACAGCCTCATCGTATTCTTTTTGTGCGAGTTTGTTGGCAAGTTCCCTGTTACTTGCCGGAATATACTGTCCCTGCCTGTCAGACCGGCTGGCACGTACATAGTAAATAGCTCTGCTTTTCCCACCGCAGGCTTTTAGCCTGCCTTCCGGCGCATTAATCAGCGACTCCTCTTTTGCCCTGATTATTTCATTCAGATATAATGCTCTTTTTCTCAATTCAGCATAAACTTTCTCCATGTTAATTGTCATAGTATTCTTCTCCTATCACTATCCTTGTATATTTGCTAAATCTATTTGTCCTGTAAAATGCAAGGCTCACATTTAAGCATTCTTTTGGTGTATTCAATATTGGGCTTATAAAATGATGAGGTTTATTTGATTTGTTATACATTCCGGAGCACTGCTGTGTATATCAAATGGGGACTTGATTGATTTGTTATACACTTCCGGAGCGCTGTTGTGTATATCAAATGGAGACTTGCTTGATTTGTTATACACTTTCAGGGCGCTGCTGTGTATATCAGATGGGGACTTGCTTGATTTGTTATACACTTCCGGAGCGCTGTTGTGTATATCAAATGGAGACTTGCTTGATATGTTATACACTTCCTAAACTCTGCCGTGTATAACATCTGTGGCCTTGCTTGATTTGTTATACACTTTCAGGGCGCTGCTGTGTATATCAAATGGAGACTTGCTTGATTTGTTATACACTTCCTAAACTCTGCCGTGTATAACATCTGTGG
>JAFTFD010000212.1 GCA_017449745.1 Lachnospiraceae bacterium | reverse complement strand
CTTCATGGAACCGAAAACCTTGCTGTATTTCCGGACCTGCGTGCTCATCTTCTCTACACTTGGGATATACTTATCCAGCACCTTACCGATCTCGGCAGCCTTAGCCTTCGCATTGAAGGCATTGACCTCCGAGAGCAGACCCTCCAGCTTCCCCCTTTGTTTATTGAGCCGTGTCATCTCTTTGAAGACCCGGGGAGGGATATAGTCCCTGCCGGTTTCGCTGGCGCTTAATCCCCTTTCAAGCTCCGGGAACCTTTTGACCATATGCTCCCAGTAGGCATCCTGCCACTTGATGAGTTTTTTCTTGTTGCCGATGATCTCTTTTGCCGAAAGTCTGCCGTCTTCCGTCAGCGGGACAAAAGAAAGGTGCATATGGGGCGTTTTCTCGTCCATATGCACCACGGCTGAAATGATCGTATCAGGATTCTGTTTCTGTTTGATGAACTCCAGTGCTTCCCGGAAGAAGGCTCTGATTTCCTTCATACTCTTTCCCTGGAAGAACTCAGGACTGGCGGTGATCACTGTCTCCACCAGCCTAACACTGTCCGTCCGGGTCCGGCATCCGGCTTCTCTGATCTGTCTTTCTGCTTCCGTCCGGTACCGGCCCTGAGGTTCAACCAGATGGAAATTCAGATGAGTCCTGCCAGGGTCGATATCCGGGTTACTGGCATAAGACTCTTTGGTTCTTTCGTCATGGGCCTCGATCTTCCCGATCTCCGGCCCCTTATATTTCATAAATCGCATGATCGCGTACTGCGGTGCTGCCATAGTGTCTGCTCCTCCTTCAAACTCTGTAGTGGTAAAGACTTCCTGATTTTTGTGTTCGTACGTACATGCGTACAGACGGTACCCTGGATGGGCTCCGTACGCTTGTACGCACGTACGCATGATTTGACAGCTTTATTTAAGAAATGGGTTATCATGATCGATGACCTCGACGCCGCGATATCCCCGGCAGCGTTTCTCCTTCCCTCGATAGATGTTGTTATCCGGGATCAGGTGATACGTTTCCGCATACTGGGAAAGGAAATTGGCGAAGCTCTTCATGGAAAGCGCATTGTCCGCATTGTCATCACACCATTCCTTATAAGCCGCATACAGATCGCAAGTCGCAGCCTTACTGTCTTCATGGAAAGTGAGGTACCCTTCGGATGCCAGAAATTCCAGGATGTTGTTCGCGTCCTTCACAATAGCATCGATGTTGTCCTTTGACCGGCCACTGATGGTAAACCGGTAATCATTGGCGACAAGCCGCTTAAGTCCCTCCAGGCACCAAAGAAAGATACTCTCTTTTTCCGCGATCAGCTTTTCGACAAGATAGGGATCGTCAACACGGCCTTCCGGCTTGTCCTTCGTGGTGATTACGATCTGCCGTCTAAAGAACCCGTCAGACCGATCGTGAAGTGCGGTAAGGGCTCCGTTCCCAAAGCAAAGGAATCGGACATACAGGAGGCTCTGATAACTCTGGATGCCTTTCCGTTCGACATCCATCTGGCACTCGGAAGTGACAATGGATTTGATATAGTTCGTCTTAGTCAGCGCGCTCATATCCATATCGTCATCTACCATGAGCAGCTTATCCTCCAGGTCTGCCCTGGCAAAGCGGTTTGTCTCAACTTTCTGAATGCTGGTGGTGTTCATATTGATCCCGAGGATCGACCGCATCACCAGTCCGATCCGGGATTTGCCTTCGCCGCCCTTTCCGATCATCAGGAGCATCTTCTGGGTCTTCGTAGTAGGAAGCAGGCAATATCCCAGGTACTCCTGCAGGGTCGGGATATCTTCTGGGACCAGAAGCTCCGAAAGGAAGTTCAGCCAGACGTTCGCTATGCCTGCCGCCGAGTTGTATGCGACCTCCAGCCGGTTCCGGCAGTATTCCTTTTCTTCACTGAAATGACCGTCCAGATACCAGGTACCGTTTGAAACATGGATGCGGTCCTGATGCAATGGTGGCTCATCAGCGAAGGCCATCATCCTGACTGCCTTCAAAAGATCCTCTACCTTTCTGGCAGTTCCTGATTTGACCCAATCACAGATCTCCATAAAGATTTCGCGCTTTAAGGCGGCCTCGTCAGAGATAAGACCATCGACGGTATACAGCTTCCCATGGACACATTTCATAGGATGCGCCTCGAGAAACGAACAGCAGAATGTCATCTCATCGATCCTGCGGTCTTCCGTGAGCCATACCGGGGCATCAGGAGGCAGCGTTGATTTTCTCGGCATTATCCGACCTCCTTTCCTTCTCATGGGCTCTGTTCACGCAGTCCTCAAGTCCGGTGATTTTGCCATCCTGCATCAGTTCCATGACCACAGCCTTCCGCTGTTCGAGGTTGCCGACCGTTAAAAGGTCTGCCAGATATTCGATATAGGCGAACATCTGGCAGGCTTCCACAAAGCGGTCATCCGGCTCTTCTTCCATCGAAGTGGGTGCATACTGCACCTTCCAGTTCTCCAGAAGGTGCAGATAATCACAAAGCACCCGCTGACAGTAGCGTTCATCATCACGGAACGCCCTGATCATCGGGTGCCTGGGTTTTGCAAGTGCAGCGACCTTCGTCGGATTATCCGGGTCGATTCCAAAATCCTCCGCGATCTTTCTGGCCGCCTCATAGAGACTGAGATCAAACAGTCCTGCGACCAGGTCGATCACATCACCCTTCGCTCCGCATCCGAAGCAGTAATAGAAGTCCGGATTGAGCTTAAGGCTTGGATGGCGGTCATCGTGGAAGAGACACCGGGTCATGTTATGGCAGGTCACGGTAAGCCCGTATGCCCTGGCAGCCTCCGGCACGCTGACACTTGCTTTAACAGTTTCAAAATGGTTCATAGTGCATTTCCTCCTTCAGAATTATTTGGATTTTTCATCCTGGTTTCTTATACGGAGAAAATGCCGGGGAACTTAAAAATGAGGCGGTTCTGGGATTTGGAAGAAGCAGAGAGGGTGAAAATTGCAAAAATGCAATCGAGACCGGATTATGGGACAGTTATATGCGTAAGATAAACTCGTAGAAACAATGGCAACGAATCCCACTGGACAATTTTTCGGTTTTGAAGAAAAGTGTCCAGTAAGACCACGAGACAGCAAAATCAATGAGGATTCCCATCCTACAACAATTGTAATCATTTGATTGCATTTGTTTTCTTTCTGTGGTATGCTATAGGTGGTTAAGGTATGACCATAAACCATTATCAAGTCAGGAGGATAATACGATGGCAAGCACATTAGTTCAATTCAGGACAGAAGATACAGAAAAACTCCGTGCCGTTCAGATCCTTGATCGTCTCGGGCTCTCTCTTCCCGCATATCTGAGGATGTGTGTT
>JAFTFD010000211.1 GCA_017449745.1 Lachnospiraceae bacterium | reverse complement strand
GATACTGTCATGAAATCTGCTCTCTCCGTGGCAGTGTGCATAGATCACCTGCTCCGCGCCGTACTCCTCCGCCATATCCGTAAAGCCGCTTCGTTCTTCCAGAATGTTCGTAGGCGGGTGATGCAGGAACATGATGTATTTCCTGTATCCGGCTTCTTTAGCCAGCTCAAAGGACTTACGCAGGCGCTGCAGCTCCCTTTCCACCAACTTTTTCGCGTGGTCTTCCGCCTCTTCATCCCATCCGATGATCCTGCCGCGGCGATCCAGGTAGAAAGGACCTTCGAAGGTAAACCCTTTTGTTCCGACGAGCGCGTAATCCTGATAGGTATCATAGCTGTCCTGCAGGAAGGTAAGCTGCGGCTGGTACAAATCGTTCAGCTGCGCAGTCTTCTTAGCATCCCAGAACATGTCATGGTTGCCCCTTGTCAGGATCTTTCTGCCCGGCAGGTCACAGATATACTGCAGGTCCTTCTCGCATTCCGGGAGATTTTTCCCCCAGCTATGGTCCCCGACCAGTACGAGAGTATCCTCCTCCGTGATCGTCTTCCCGCAGTTCTTTATGAATTTCTCTTCGTGATTTTTCCACACCCGGTCATGCAGCTGCCCCGGTGCCTTTAAGACGGACTGGTAATGCAGATGCAGATCCCCGATAGCATAAAGACTCATGTTTTCTCTCCTGTTGTTTCTGTCTTAACAGCATTAGCAGTATTCTCTTCCGGCGCCGGCTGCTCCGTTTCCCCGACCTTAACAGCATTCTCTTTCGGCTCCGCCCAGACAGCGGGCTGTACATTTGTCCTGCATGCGGTCAAAGACATCATCGCGCCAAGGCATAAGAGCAGCAACAGGGTAAGCTTGTTCTTCATACGGGTCTTCCTTTCTCACGAAGCTAAAAGACAATAAACCGGAAACGGATGAAGGGCATCCTCTGCAGCGAGAATGCCCTCCACATTTGTTGAAAACAGTTTTGCCAATACCAGCAGGTTGTCGATCGACGGAAGGGAATCTCCGTGGATCCATTTATAGACGGCCTGCGGCTTTTCAAATCCGCACGCTTCCTGGACGTCCCTGACCCTCAGGCCCCGGAATCGCATCAGGTTGACGATATTCTGTCCGGTTCTGACCGGATCTATTGAGATATAGATGGGTGCCATGCCGTTACCTCCTTCGATTTGAAAGAATACTGATCTACATGTGCAGCCATCCCGAACAGACAAATTATAATACAGGGGTTCATTTCCGGTAAAGTCTTTCCGACAAAGTCTTTCCTGCAAAACAAACAAAACTAAAGCGAACAAGAAAAGAGTGGATATCCTGAGACCGTGCTTCTGATACCCCGGCGCCCCGGCGCAAGCTTTTCGAGAAAGAGCAGTGTGAGAGATCTTCCATTATTGACCTTGGACCTTTTCAAATAACCCGGAAAAATAACAGTCAACATCCGGCTCCTATACATTAGACAGCCACAGCCGGATACAGATCATAAAAAGGCCTGCTCTTATCCCGCGGAAAAGAGATCAAATCTCAATATCAAATTTTTGGGTCGAGTTGACCGTGTCCAGTTTTGTCTGCAGAAGGACTATCAGGTCAGACACGTTCGCGTACTCGCCTTCCGCGTCATGAATGTCGTAGTTGGCGTATTCGTAGTCGATAATCGGCGTCTGCCCCGAGTAACGGGACAAAACGGAGCTCCTGGCGCGCTGTTTCGGCATCCTGTCAATCATGGCAGCGAGCTTGCGCTTCCTGTCACGCAGCTGCGGGAGATATATCAGTATCTCGTCAATCGACATCCCGTCGATTCTGGTGGTCAGGTTGAAAATATTGATGGCATGCTTGACCTTCCGTATTTTTGCTTCCAGCGCGTCGAGCTTCATCTGCGTCGACGTGAAATCGTACTCGGGCCGTAAGCTCTCGACGTCTTCCCCGGTCGCCGCCAGGAAGACTTTCTTATTCATCTCTTCGTTCAGGAGAAGCTGATGTTCTTCATTCAGCTGCCGCAGCAGTTTTGCGGCCTGTGCAGATGTATATCGCATGTTTTCACCTCCTCGTATATCCGTAAATCTTGTTATTCTCCCAGACCTTCCGCCTGAGATCTGTCAACTTCGTTTCCGATCTGTGAAACAGTTTAATACACTCCCCGGACACTGTCATTCAACCCGCAGTTGAAAAAAACTGAGCGGGGTGCAGGTCAGCGACCTGGACTGGCTCCAAAAATCGCAGGTCATCCGGAAATATCACGAGTGCACGCATTTCATATGCCGTATCCTGTACCCCGAAAAGACCGACGCCGTCCGGGATGAACTGATCGCGGATGCCATCGGGATCTATGCCGCGGACGGCCTGTCACGGGAAGAACAGCTGAACAGCCTGGCTGCCGGATGCTATCGCGCTATTGAAGCCATCCGCCTTATTTTTCAGCAGCATGAAAATGCGGCGCCTTTTAAGCTCATCCCGGCGCTGGTAAACGGCCATGGTCAGCAAACAGCTGCAGCCTATAGCTTATTTCCTAAAAGAATATCGTCAAAAAGTCCTTTGATTTTTCGAAGAAAAATGTGATATACTCCCTCACACTGAGTGAGCAGCGAAAGCGTAAGTCCGGCTTTTGCGTGCTCGCTCTTTTTTTGTGCAAGGAGGTAAAACACTTTGGAACATACCAATGAATTTCTCGAAAAAGAACCTGTAGGGAAGCTGATGCGGATGTATTCCGTGCCCTGCATTATCTCACTTCTGGTAGCAGCCCTGTATAATATCGTCGATCAGATCTTTATCGCAAACGCAAGTTATCTGGGCTCCTACGGAAACGCCGCCAATACCGTCGTATTTCCGCTGACGATCGTCGCCCTGGCCGTCGCCGTCATGATCGGTGACGGCGCCTGCGCTTACGTATCGATCCTGCTCGGAATGAAAAAAAGCAACGATGCAGCTTCAACGGTAGGAAACGCCGTTATCCTGACGATCGTCTCGAGCCTTATCATCACCGCTCTGTACCTGATCTTCTCAAAATCGATCCTGACGCTGTTCGGCGGGACCGTCAACGAGGAGACTTACCGGCAGGCCAGCGAATATTTCTTCTGGATCACGGTCGGTATTCCTTTTTATATGTTCGGGCAGACCATGAATCCGATCATCCGTTCCGACGGCAGCCCCCGGTTTGCCATGGTCTCCACGCTGATCGGAGCGGTTTTCAATATCATTTTTGACCCGATCCTGATCTATGGACTCAAATGGGGCATGATGGGCGCCGCTGTCGCAACGATCGCGGGACAGATCATCACAGCGATCTTATCCCTGTGGTACCTGGCACGCATGAAAGCTGTAAAACTCTCCCGCCGCTCCTTCCGGCTTCATTGGAGCCTGATCAGCAGGTTCCTTCCGCTGGGTATGACGAGCCTCCTGTCCCAGATCTCCCTGGTCGCCTCCATGGCTGCCGTCAACAACATGATCCGGAAATACGGGGCTCTGGATCCCATCTTCGGCCAGGAACAGTACGCTCAGATCCCGATGGCCGTCGTTGGCATCGTCATGAAATTCTTCCAGATCGTGATCTCGATCGCCGTGGGTCTTGCGGCAGGCTGCATACCGGTCACCGGATACAATATCGGGGCCGGCAGAAAGGACCGCGCAAGAGAGCTCTTTATTCTGCTGCTCAAAGCAGAGGCTCTCGTCGGACTGGTCGCTCTCCTCATCGTGGAACTCATGCCGAAACAGCTGATCGGCATCTTCGGTGCCGCAAATGAAAGTGTTTATTACACCGAATTCGCGGTCCGCTCCTTCCGGATCTATCTCTGTATGATGGTACTTGCCACCGTCAACAAAGGGACCTTCATCTACCTGCAATCCCTCGGAAAGGCACTTGCCTCTACCCTGATCTCCCTGATCCGTGAGATCGTCTTCGGCGTAGGATTCGCGATCCTGCTGCCGAGGTTCTTCGGTCTTGACGGTGTCCTCTACTCCATGCCGGTCTCCGACGCGCTGACCTTCCTGATCGCGGCAGTCGTGGTTATCCGGACACTCAAAGAACTTTCCGCATCTTGAACATGGGGACAGTGAGACAGGGGGACAGTCACTTCGTCCCATTTTTGAGAAAATAGGACAAAGTAATGTGTACCCTTTGTCAAGGACACAGTGTTATTAGATTTTATTAGAAAATCGTTCCATATGTGCTACTCCTGGATATCACCTGTGCCAGAAATTTCCAATGGATATTTCCCTGTGAGGCAGTATTGATAATACTCATTC
>JAFTFD010000210.1 GCA_017449745.1 Lachnospiraceae bacterium | reverse complement strand
GGCAGCTTAGAAATAATACCGAAATCTCCGGAAGAATCTTCACTCCGGTCGAAGAACTTGCACACTACGGCGATATAAAGGTTCTTGCAAAAACATATAATGACACTCTGTGGTTCGGTCATAAAGACAGAAGCAAAATTGTCGTAAAGGATGATTACGCTTACATCAGAGAATACAGATTAGATACCTGCAGCATCATTAAGAAGCTGATGGAGCTCAGCAAGGTTGAAGATCCGGATTATTCCGGCGATGTTGAACTGTGGCTCATGCTTGATGATTACGAGGTAGACTGCCCGGAAAAGATAGATATCCTTACACATATGTTTTCCAAATCGGCGGTCGCTGCAATCTACGGATCAGCCGGCGTTGGAAAGTCAACGCTCGTAAATCACATCTCTCATTACTATGATAATAAAGAGAAGCTGTATCTTGCGCAGACCAATCCGGCAATCGATAATCTGAAGCGAAGAGTCGATTCCGATGAAGACTATTGCAAGTTCTCAACCATTGCCAGCTTCCTCAAATACGGATACGGAGATCCCGAATATGAGCTGGTAGTGATAGATGAGTGCAGCACCGTAAGCAATACCGATATGCAGAAGCTTCTCGAAATGGTTAAATTTAAGAAGCTCCTTCTTGTAGGCGACACCTACCAGATCAACTCCATCCGCTTTGGAAACTGGTTTACTGCACTGCGGAGCTTCCTTCCGGCAACGTCAGTCTTTGAGCTCACAAAACCTTACAGAACAAAGAACCAGCGCCTTCTGATTCTCTGGTCAAAGGTCAGAGCTATGGATGACAACGTACAGGAAATCATTGATAAGCAGAGCTGCTCTCTGAAGGTCGATGAATCATTACTGACAGCTGCCGGAGATGATGAAGCAGTCCTCTGTCTTAACTATGATGGACTATACGGCATCAATAATATCAACCGGTTCTTACAGGAAAGCAATCCAAATCCGGCTGTTGAATGGGATGTCCAGCAATACAAGGTAGGCGATCCTGTTCTGTTCCTTGAAAACAATCGATTCCACCCTGTCATCTATAACAATATGAGAGGACGAATCGTAGGAATTGAAAAATTAGATGTGGGCGAAATGACTGAACGGATCCAATTTGATATTGAACTGAACACCACCGTCAACCCCGCCGATACCAGATTTATGCAGCTGGAAGTGCTTGATGCTCCAGATACCAAAAATAGCGTTGTACGCTTTTGCGTCAATAAAGTTAAAAGCACCGATGAGGATGATGACTGGGGTACTGCAAGCACCATTGTTCCGTTCCAGATTGCTTACGCTGTGTCTATCCATAAAGCACAAGGTCTGGAATACAGTTCGGTAAAACTCGTCATCACAGATGAGGTGGATGAGCTCATCACCCATAACATTTTCTATACTGCTATCACAAGAGCTCAGCATGAGCTGAAAATATACTGGACTCCAGAGGTAGAGAAGAAAGTATTGCAGCGGATTCGGCCCCTAAATATAGATGCGGACGTAGAGATACTCCGAACATTTATAGAAAAAGCATGATAAAAACAGCCCACAAAAGCCTAAAGGCTAATGCGGGTTGTCCTCATTTCAATTAGATTTCTTTCTCCCATTCATCTGCCACTGGTCATGCCCTCGGATGCTCCGTACCGCCTGCCGCAGGGTGTTCGCCCTGCCGTGCATATGATACCGAATCCGTCCTTTTCTGTCCGCATGATGCGAATGAAATATGATCACCGTTCCCTTCTCCGGATACTCCGGATTATGCAGATACCAGTAATGCCCGGTATTGTAGCTCTGTATCGTCACATCATACTCATTGACGGCGATGATGTTGAAATACTTCGGATCCAGATACTTCAGATCTTCACTGCTGAACATAGGCAGCCTCCTTCCTGGCAAACCACGCTTCCAGAGCGTGCATGACCAGATCCGTCCTGTCCTTTGCCTTCAGCCCGGAGAAATACTTTTCTTCCGCTTCCGCCGGTATCTTCACACTGAACATTGTTGCCTTCGCAGGAGCCTTAGCCGGATGCAGGATCTCTTCCAGTTTCCCTTCCGTCAGTTCCCCGGCTGCCGCCCTGACCGCCTTCGCCGTCTTTTCATCCACCTTCACTTCCTGCGCCGCCACAGCTTCCTGTTCATCCTCTGACAGATAGGAAAGCTCAACCGCCGCCGTTAAGGTCATGTCCCCGGCATCCAGCCTGTCCTTGAACGGCCGGATCAGTTTGTCCACCCTCATATACCGGGCGATGTTCCTGCCGGTCATCCCGTATTCCTCGCCAATGCCATCCCGGCTCTTTAACTTGTGGACATCATGTCCACAAGTTCCGATCTCTTCAATCTCCCGCAAGATATCGTTGCGCTTGCCCTGGCTGATGACCTTCTCATACCTTGCGGACAGCACCGCCGCCTTCTCGCTCGGCGCCAGATCCGTAAAGGACCTCTGGATCACGTTCGTCTCGATCACATAGACATAGGCCTCTTCATCGCTCAGATCCGTCTTGACGATAGCCGGGACTTCCGACATCCCCGCTATCTGCGCCGCGTTCATCCGGTTATGCCCGGCCAGCATCTCATATCCTCCGTAAACCTTCCGGACGATCACGGGATTCAGTATCCCGTGATCTCTGATGCTCTGAACCATGTCATCCAGGCGTTCCCCTTCATACAGATGGAAGGGGTGGTCCTTAAATGCCCTGACCTTTTCTATCGGTATCAGCTGCACCCCGGCGATATTGCCCGGAGCATTCGGCGACTCTTCTTTCAGAAGCTCAACTGCGTCCGCAATCGCTTTTCTTTTCGTTGTGGTCGTCTTCATTCATATTCACCGCCTCTCCTGTCTCTGCCTTGAAGCGGATTTCTTTTTTCCGTAACCGGCTTTTCCTTCTGCCACACAGATCACCGGCTGCACGATTTCTTCAATCGCTTCTTCCTTCGTGATGATGAGCCTGCCATCCTCACACTCCACTTTGACATGCGTACCGATATCAAAGCCGAACTCGCTGAGCCATTTGCCCTTCAGCATTACAGTCGGTGTTGCCTGATACCTGTACCCGCTTTGCTCGATCACCTTCAGGTTCCTTGTCGTTTTTGCTTCCTTTGTCATAGATTTGCTCCCTTCTGCCGTTCTCGGCTGAAAATAAAATAAGCTGCTGATACG
>JAFTFD010000014.1 GCA_017449745.1 Lachnospiraceae bacterium | reverse complement strand
ATTATGGACGTGAATTGGACTCTGGTCGTACCCCACATAAGGACACCAAGGGAAAAAATGGACGTGCGAGCAGCAAAAAGCGCAGCTGGCCGTACCCCCCAAGAGGACACAAAGGGAAAAAATGGACGTGCGAGCCGAAAATGCGCAGCTGGCCGTACCCCACAAGAGGACACAAAAGTAAAAAATGGACGTGTAAGCCGAAAAATGTGCAGCTGGTCGTTCTGGAATTGAGGATCAGAATCCAGCTCAGACAAACAGCAGAACGAGAAACATCAGGATCATACCGCCGGCAAGCCCGCCGAGGTGGGCTGCCATGTTGACTCTGCGCGAGGAGATACCATAGATGACATTGATAGCCAGTGTTGTGAGAATGCTGCGGGTTGAGAGCATATAGCGGGATCCCGTGAGAAGTGCTATGACAAGACAGGCGCCGAGAAGGCCGAAAATGCATCCGGAGGCGCCGGCTGAGATCACGTTTTTGCGGCGGATACTATCGGAAGCCCAGGTGGCGAGATTGCCGGCAAGTCCGGAGCCAAGATAGATGAGAAGATACCGCTCCCTGCCGCAGATCGATTCAAGTGTAGGACCGATGACAGAGAGGGAGTACATATTGGCTAGCAGGTGATAAATGCCAAAGTGCAGAAACATGGCAGTGACCAGTCGATAGTACTGGCCTTTTCGGACATAAGGACTGTACTGTGCACCAAAACGGAGCGCGACCTTGTTGGTCGTGCTCCCTCCGGCTAAGGTTTCCAATAGGAAGACCAGGATATTGATACCGATCAGGATCTCGGTCACGGTAAATCTCTCGAGCATGAATTATTACCCTTTTAATGTGTCTTTGCGTCAATACGGCCGGGTGTAAACTTGGAATACCGGATCGTCTGTCCGGTGTATATGCCATAGTTGCCGGAGAACAGGTAAGTCAGGGAAACGGCCAGCAGCAGGTAAGGCATAGCTTCAAAACCGAACAGCTCAAAGCTGATGAGCAGTGCAGCGAGAGGGCAATTCGTGACGCCGCAGAAAACGCAGGCCATGCCGACTGCGGCACACAGAGCCGGATCCTGACCGGTGAGATTTCCAAAGAAATTGCCAAAGGTCGCTCCGATAAAAAGGCTTGGTACGATCTCGCCGCCTTTGTATTCTGCGGACAGCGTCACAACGGTGAAGAGGATCTTTAAGAGGAACATATACCAGCCGGCTTTGAACTGCGGGTCCAGAACGCAGGATGCCAGGATGCCGGAGCCGGCGCCGTTATATGTCTGGTCGCCGACCATCATAGTCAATAGGATGATCAGGATACCGCCGCTGACGATCTTGACGTAATCATTCTTTATATGCTTGCTGAGAAGATGTTCTGTCTTGTGCATGGAGGTGCAGAACAGAATACTGACTAAGGCGCACAGAGCTGCAAACAAAGCGAAAAACAATCCGCGAAGCGGCGTGAAGGCGGGAACGCTGGCGAGGAGCATGGCTTCCGATTCCAGGCCCATCCATTTTGCAATCTGATGTGCTGTAAGGGATGCGATAGCACAGGGAACCAGAGCTGAATAATAGATGATCCCGACGGTGCTGATTTCCATCGGCATAACAGCGGCAGCCAGCGGGGTACCAAACAGCGCGCTGAAGGCAGCGCTCATTCCGCACATGGTGACGCGGCGTCTGTCATTTTTACCAAAACGAAAAATCTGCCCCAGCATATTGCCCATGCTGCCGCCCATTTGTAGAGCAGCACCTTCGCGGCCGGCGGAACCGCCGAACATGTGCGTCAGAACGGTAGAGATGAAAATCAGAGGTGCGAGGAGACCAGGAACTTGTTTCTCTTCCCTGATCGCACCCAGGACCATGTTAGTCCCACCGACACCTGCAGAGCCTGCCTTATGATACAGCCATACGATCGGAATTCCTGCGAGAGGAAGAAAATACAGGATCCAGGTATGGGCAAGGCGAAGAGCAGTGACGGCGACGATCAGCTTGGCAAATATGGAGGCACAAAAACCAACGATGATCCCGGTCAGAAGACCGAAACCGATCCACTTAAAGGATACTTTTAACTTTTCCAGATGATCCGAATACCATGGCTGCCGTTTGAATGCTTCTGATTTCATTATGTCCTCCGGTAAATGAATATATGTAACTGTTCACGTTCCGCGAACGCGAACAGTTACGAATAAATAGCATTTACATATCATAACGCATTATCAGGTACTTGTCATGGTTCTGAAGAACGAGATGACTGGATTAAGGACAAAACAGCCGTCAACGAAGTAACAGTACATTTGTAACTAAAAGCTGAAACGCGGATGCGGAATTAAAAGCCGTAACGCGGATGAGGTGTACTTGTCATGACTCTGAGGAATGAGATAAAATAGCACTGTATCTCTGCTTACTGCCGATTCATAGATTCATAATGATCACCAGCAGGGAATCGACTGCATACAGCAGTGCGAATAAGCAAAAAGCCGCCATGGTATCGGCGGACTAAAACCGAAGGAGAAACCTTATATGTTCAGCCAACATATTTTAACAATAGCATTGAAGACGATCCAGTATTCGATCGATCCTTTCATCATGGTCCTGGGTGTTTTCTGTGTGATCCGGATGCTGATGAAATACCAGGCTCTGAATAATCTCCATCACGAGGTGGAGCGGGAGCTTGGGGGATACGTGCCCAGTGATGTGAAGGTCGCGGATAAGACTCTTAGTGCGGACTACCAGCTGAAGATCAACCTGCTCAAGGAAAGGCAGTTAAAAGAACTATTTGATAAGGAGAGCGCGCAATATATTGTTCTGTCTCAGCTGACAGGTATTTTCCCGCTGCTTGGTATTCTCGGCACAGTCGCAGGCCTGATGCTCAATGTTTCTGCGGAAAATGCGGAGCAGATGATGAGTTCGTTAAATACGGCACTTTCCTCA
Organism: Lachnospiraceae bacterium; assembly: GCA_017449745.1. Lineage (GTDB taxonomy): Bacteria > Bacillota > Clostridia > Lachnospirales > Lachnospiraceae > CAG-791. The sequence goes on along the minus strand of JAFTFD010000014.1, from coordinate 2,505 downwards.
ACACTGTGGGGACTGTTTTTTGCGATCCTGTTGAGAACTCTGGATTCTTATAAGCTCGCGCCGGTTGTTTATCTGATCGAGAGCAGATTCAGCGATTATGAGACTCTGTATCACAATATCCAGATGGAGCAGGCTTCGAGGGAACTTGTGAACTCCGGGAAAAATCGCGACAGAAGCAATAAGCAGCTGGCCGAAGATGGCAGGAAAGTCAGTATCTCCGACAATAGAGAGAGCGGTATCTCCGACAGCAGAAAAAATGGTGATTCTGACAGCAGAAGATACAACAACAGACAAAATGGTTATAAGAACAGATCTGCTGACTCGCAAAGAGGAACGGCAACGGATGATGCTTCATCCACTTTGTCAGAATTCGCGAATCCAGCGGAGGATAAACTCTCGAATCTTCTGGCGGAAAAGGTGGATGTGGAAACGGAAATGTTCGCCGAATATGACAAACTGACCGGCGCCGGGAAGAAAAAAGAAGGACCCAAAAGGCATTACAATTCGGACAGAAGAGCAGACAGAAAATACGCAGATAAGCAGGGGAATAAAAATCAATGAGCAGAGGAAAAGGGGTACTGGAACGCGCAGGGCTTCCGGTTGAGCTTACGTCACTGCTGGATGTTATTTTTCTGATCCTGTTCGTTGTCATGCAGAGCAAGCAGCTCTCCGTGATAGAACTCCAGAATAAGAGCGAAGCACAGGCAGCGGCTATGGAAGCGGAGCTGGAAGCAACGAGGGCGGAACTGGAAGAGACAAAGGCGGAACTCGAGCGGGTCACGACGGAACTCGAAGAGACAAAAAAACTCCTGAGCAGCACACAGACGGATCTGACTGTTATTGAACGAAACTATGAGCAGCGTATCGATGCCTATGAGCATTTTGATATGTATGCGGCGATCGTGACGGTTTATATTACCTATGATCCGGAGAATGTCAAAGAGAGGGCAATCAGGATCTCCGGACCGAATCTGGAGCCGGATCCGATCCATTTTGACTCTTCGAATGAAATGGCTGCCTGGAACAGAATGAAAAAATATCTGACAGCCTATGCGCAGGGAAAAGAAGAGAGCGGAATTCCCGTTATTTTATCTGTCAACGGGGACGGGATCCTGCACCGCGATGAACTGAGAGCGGAAACGATCTTTAACGGACTGCGGCGGGATTTCGGGAATGTATATGTTAAATGATCCTGCCTGTGATTCCTGTTGCTGATACCATTTTGGACAATAATTTCAGAATACGTTCATGAAGAATCACGCAGAGATTTCATTTCATAAAATGCAATTAAGAATCGCACAGGAAACTAATTTCGGAGAATAAAGATGGAGTATTTAACCTCTCTATCCGCCTATGCGGAATATATACTGATCGGCAGTATCGCATCGATCGTTATCGGCCTGCGAATCAGAAAAAACCTTTGGAAGAACCTGTTTTCTATGACCGGTATCCTTGGCTCGCTCCTTGCTCTTTCCATGCTGTTTTCCGGAGGAGGATTTCTGCCCGGCGGAGGCGGCAGTGGAAGTGGAGAGGGAACTGCGGAAGCAGCGCTAACAGCTTCGAGAGGAAATGAAGCGCAGGATACTCAGACGCAGAGCGAAGCTCCGGCTGCAGATGCCGTGAGCGGAGATACAGACTCAGATCCGGAATCAGATACAGATCCTGTTGATCATGTTTCCGATGAGGCGGCAGCGCCTGTACCGGACGGAACGATCAGGATCCGTGTCACGAAAGAGACTGTTTATTTCGATGAGCAGCAGGCAGATGACGCAGAGGAGCTGAGGTCTTTGCTGGATGAGACTTACTCGGACGGCAAGCAGATCATCCTGCAGGATGACTACGCCGATGCCGTGACTTATGACTGGGCGAAAGAAACTCTGGATGAATTTGCTGCGGAGTATTATGAGACGATATTGAAATAAAGGTGTGTGATGATTTGGAAGAAAACAGAAAAGAATAGCAGGAAAGAGCATCAGAAAAGAGTATCAGAAAAGAATTCTGAATAGTGCAATTCTCCGGAATATATAAATTCGTTGTAAACATTCACAAATTATTTTGGTTTACCCTTGCTTTTTCATGTACATTGGATGAAAATGAAATTGTCAAAACGTTAACAACGTTAGGTTATATTAGGAGGCTGAAATGAAAAGAAAAATCATAGCCATGTTAATCATTAGTGCGATGACCCTTTCTGTTTTCGCCGGATGTTCCAAGAAGGCGGATGCCCCTAAGGCAGAGGCAGCAGCGGCTGAGGAGCCCGCAGCGGAAGAAGTTGCCGCTGAGGAACCGGCTGCTGAGGCAGCAGAGACAGAGGCTGAGCCTGCAGAGGCAGCGCCGGCTGAGGAGCCCGCAGCAGAAGAGGTCGTGGAAGAGGTTGTCGAGGAAGTTCCTGTAGAGATTGTAGATTTCGAATATACTGGCGAAGATCCTTATGTCGGACCCATTTGGAATTACCTGAAGGAGACCGTTGGCGTTCATTACGAGGAGGCTGACTTATCTCTTCCT
>JAFTFD010000013.1 GCA_017449745.1 Lachnospiraceae bacterium | reverse complement strand
GCACGAGCGGACTTTTCTATCTTTTGACCGCCCGACATGAGCAAGGAGCAATTTGCTTGTATTTACAGGCAAATTTGCGGATTGCGAATGCTCGGAGAGGATTGCGGGAGCTGCTATGCAGCGGAGCAATCCGGCATCATATCACCTTTTGACCCCAATATCATATAAATGGGACAGGTGGGACAGAAAGGAGTAAAAAGATTATGAAATTTATCAACGGCAACTGGCTGATGGCCGACGGGATCGTTCCCGGTTACGGCTGGAATATTTTTGATTATGACCTGAATGAGAAGAGCATGACCTTCTATCTGGCGGAGCGGCCCGGGATGGACCGCCATACAGCCGTCTCGCTCCCCTATGATACAGAGACGATCTCTTCCCCGATGGAAGGCGTGATCCGGATCAATCTGGTGCATTTTGCGGGACAGTGCGGGAAAAAGCCCTGCTTCGAATTGAATGAGCAGGATGTGACGCCGGAGATCAGGATCGACAAGGTCGTCAAGGCGGGCGGCGCTCTTGTGCCCGGTCTCTCCGAAGGGGACAAGAAGACCTTTGAAGGAAAGGGCACAGAGACGGAAGAGTTCGTTTTCAGGACAGGAGATCTGGAACTGCGCGCTGACCACACGCAGCCCTTTGAGATGCGCTTTTACGGAGCCGGCAAGCTCCTGACCAGCACCGGGACCCGCAGCATGGGCCATATGACCGATACGAAGACCGGAAAGACCTACATGACGGATGAGCTGCGCCTCAATGTCGGAGATTATGTCTACGGCACCGGCGAGCGCTTTACCAGCTTTATCAAGAACGGTCAGAGCATCGATATCTGGAATGAGGACGGCGGCTCCGGCACATGGCAGGCGTACAAGAATATCCCGTTCTATATGACCAATTCCGGCTACGGCGTATTCATCAATACTCCCGGAAAGGTCTCTCTGGAGGTCGAGTCCCAGAGAAACTTTAAGGTTGGCCTGTCCGTTCCCGGCGAAGAGCTGGAATACATGATCATCTACGGCGGAACACCGAAGGGCGTTATCGAGAAATACACAGCCCTGACCGGCAGGCCTCCGCTGGTTCCCTCCTGGTCCATGGGACTGTGGCTCTCCACGTCCTTTACGACTTCCTATGATGAAGAGACCGTCACCGGCATCATCGAGGAGATGGCCAGAAGAGAGATCCCCTTGAGAGTTTTCCACTTTGACTGCTTCTGGATGCGGGAGAACGAGTGGTGCAATTTCAAGTGGGATGAGAGATTCTTCCCGAATCCGAAAGAGATGCTGGCGCGCCTTAAGAGCCACGGCATCAAGATCTGCGTGTGGATCAACTCTTATATCGGCCAGAAATCCTACCTGTTCGAAGAGGGCAGGAAAAATGGTTATCTCTTAAAGCGCCCTGACGGCACCGTCTGGCAGAACGACGACTGGCAGGCAGGTAAATCCATTGTCGACTTTACGAACCCCGCGGCAGTCGAGTGGTATAAAGGAAAATTGAGAGAGCTCCTCGAGATGGGCGTCGACTGCTTCAAGACGGACTTCGGCGAGAGGATCCCGCTGGATGTAGAGTATTATGATCACTCCGATCCGGAGAGAATGCACAACTATTACACTTACCTCTACAACAAGTATGTTTACGAGGTGATCGCGGAGGTAAAGGGCGAAGAGGAAGCCATCGTCTTTGCCAGAAGCGCCACGACCGGCGGACAGCAGTTCCCCGTGCACTGGGGCGGAGACTGCTTCTCCAACTACCAGGCGATGGCGGAGACCCTGCGCGCAGGTCTCTCTCTCGGTCTTTGCGGCTTTGGCTACTGGAGTCATGATATCGGCGGATTTGAGGCGACCAGCACAGAGGACGTCTACAAGAGATGGGTGCAGTTCGGCCTTCTTTCCTCCCACTCCAGGCTTCACGGCAGCGGCTCCTACAGAGTGCCGTGGAACTATGGCGAAGAGGCATGCGCAGTCCTTAAGAAATTCGTGAATCTTAAGATGAGCCTGATGCCTTATCTGTATCTGACGGCAGCACAGGCAAGAGACCACGGCTATCCGATGGCGAGAGCCATGATGCTCGAATTCCCGGATGACCAGAACTGCCGCACGATCGACCGCCAGTATATGCTGGGTGAGAACCTGCTCGTCGCCCCGATCTTTAACGACGAGGGCATCGGCAACTATTATCTGCCGGAGGGAACATGGACCCACCTTCTGTCCGGAGAGACAAGAGAAGGCGGCCGCTGGTACACGGAAAAATACGATTACTTCAGCCTCCCTTTGTTCGCAAGAGAAGGCAGCATCATCCCGATCGGCGCGGATAATACGAAGCCGGACTACGATTTTGAGGACGGCGTCACCTTCCGTATTTTCCCTTCAAAAGGAAAGAAAACAGCGGAGTGCCGCCTGACACGTTCGGACAAAACAGACGGGGCGGTCTTTAGGGCAGAGTTTGAAGACGGTGTCATCCGCTACTGCTATGAGCCGGCAGCGGGAAGCGAAGCCAAGCCGTTTAAGATCCAGATCGGGGACACGATCGTCACTCCGGATGGTCTGAGCGGAGAGATAAAGGCATAATACTCTCAGCAAAGATATTTCAGGAATTACAAAATTCTAAAACAGAATAAGGTACCCTGCCCGGGACCGCTGTCGCTGTGACACGAATCTCCCGGTCAGGGCACCTTATTCTGTTGAAATCTAAGATGCATAGCAACAGGAAAAATCGTATAGCAGATAACAATCTGCAGGAGAGAGGAAATTGCATGAATAAAAACGAATTCGCTCCCACCCCGCCGATGGGGTGGAACAGTTATGATTATTACTGCACCGAAATCAATGAGGCGCAGGTCCGCGAGAATGCCGAATTCATGGCAAAATACTTAAAGCCCTACGGCTGGGAGTATGTCGTGATCGATATCCAGTGGTACGCCCCGGATGCCGGCACGCAGAGCGAGCAGTTCCAGTATATTCCCTTCGGCCGCCTCGTGATGGATGAGTATTCAAGACTTCTTCCGGACCCGGTCCGTTTCCCTTCGGCAGCAGGCGGAAAGGGATTTAAGCCGCTGGCGGATTATATCCACTCGCTTGGTCTCAAATTCGGTATTCACGTTATGCGCGGTATTCCGAGACAGGCAGCGCATGAGCATATGGGCCTTCTTGGCACAGATGTCAGGGCGGACCAGATCGCGGATCCCGCCAGCATCTGCTTCTGGAATCCGGATTTCTACGGGGTCAGGCCGGGCATGCCTGAGTCCCAGATGTATTATGATTCCGTTTATGCGCTGTATGCGGAATGGGGAATCGACTTTATCAAATGTGATGACATCTGCCGGGAAGACGCCGCCTCCGCACACGCCGAGATCGAAATGATCCACAAGGCGATAGACAAGGCGGGATACCCGATGGTGCTCAGCCTCTCGCCCGGACCTGCGAAAATCACAGAGGCGGAGTTCTATGCGGAAAATGCCAATATGTGGCGGATCACGGATGACTTCTGGGATTCCTGGCCTCTGCTCAAGGATATGTTCCGCAGATGCGAGCTCTGGCAGGGCAAGACAAAGCCCGGATGCTATCCGGACTGTGACATGCTGCCGGTAGGAAAGATCGGCGGGTGTTTTGGAAACAGAGTGGAAAGGGATACCGGCTTCACAAAAGATGAACAGATCACGATGATGACTCTGTGGTGCATCTTCGGCGCTCCTTTGATGATCGGGGCTAAAATGCCGGGCATGGATGAGTTTACCTTAAAGCTTCTCACAAACGCGGATGTGCTTCATATGCTCAATCACGCAAAAAATGCAAGACAGCTGGAGCGCACAGAAGAGCATGCGATCTGGACGGCCTATGATCCGGAGAATGATCATGGTTACATCGCTATGTTCAACTTTGCAGATGAAGAGAGGGCAGTCAACTGCTGGATCTTCCAGGCAGCCATGGATGGCGGCAAGATGTATGAGGGAGGCCCGATCACGGAACTGTGGTCCGGCGAAGAGCTCACCTACCGCAGCGGCGGCATGACAACACTTGTGCCGGCACATGGAGCTAGGTTATTCAGATACTAAAAGGAATGGAAGGAGACAGGGGACGGATGTGTGTCTCCTGCCGACAGATAGACCGCGGCAAGTGTCCGCGGATCTGCGGTTTCTTCGCGAAGATCTGCTAACATTCCTCGTTCCTTACGGTCAGGCACAGCCTTCAAACTCATATCCGCACTGATGTGCGGATACTTCAGACAGTCGGCTTTAAAGGGCAGCGTGAAACGCTGCCCATTTTCCTTCCCTGCAGTCACGATGAATGAAGCAGATCTAAACGCTCATGCACAGCAGATTCTGCAGACACTTGCCGCGGTCTATCTACCGGTCGGAGACATAGAACCGTCCCCTGTCTCCTTGTCTTTTATACGATGCGAATTCCGTCTTTAATGACTGCCTTCAGGGACAGGTCTTTCCCGAGGAGGACTATATCAGCGCGCTTGCCGGGAGTCAGGGATCCGCAGATATCGTAGATGCCGAGCGCCTTTGCGGGGTTCGCGCTGGCGCATTGAACAGCGGTCTCCAAAGGCAAGCCCATGTTTTTGACGGAATTGATCAGGCAGTCCATCAGATTGGACACGCTTCCGGCGAGATTGCCGCCCTCCGCAAGGGTGCAATATCTGCCGGATTTTTTTACGTCCTGCCCGCCGAGTTCATAGATGCCGTCCGGCATCCCGGTACAGCGAAGGCTGTCGCTGATGAAGATCATGCGCCCGGCGCCCATCATGGAAATTGTCGCGCGGACGAGGGCGGGGTGCACATGGATCCCGTCACAGATCAGTTCCGCCATCACGTCAGGGGAATCGGCAACGGCACCGATGATACCGGGGGCCCTGTGCAGGAATTCAGGCATTGCGTTGTAGAGATGGACAGCATGCCGGGCACCGGCCCTGATGGCGCGCAGCGCTGTGTCATAGTCTGCATTGGAATGCGCGAGAGATACTCTCGCGAAGCTGCTCACAGCTTCAATAAAGGGCGCAAAGTCCGGATTCTCCTCCGGAGCAAGTCCGATCATGCGCATGAGTCCGCCGGAAGCCTCATAAAAGGACCGCGCTGTCTCGATATCGCAGGGGAGAATATACTCTTCATTCTGGGCGCCCTTTTTGGCATGGCTGATAAAGGGACCTTCCATATTGAAACCGACCAGGTCCGCGTGCTGCGCGCGAACGGGATCGTCGGCAGTGAGCATTTCATCCCTGAAAGACGCGCCGGTCCGGAGCACGCTGCGAAGATCGTCTGCGGGGATCGTGAGCGTTGCCGGGCAGATCTTAGTGATCCCGCAGGAAGCTTCATATTCGGAGATCTTTTCATAGGCTTCCCTGGTTCCGTCGCAGACATCATACCCCATAGCACCATGAAAATGCAGGTCGATCAGCCCGGGAATAGCATAGCAGCCCTCCGCTTCTATGAGATCCCTGCAGTCATCGGTTCGGTGCGGAAGATCGTCATGGCTTTGTACAGATGCAGGAACGGCATCACATTCCCCGAAGAGATTGATACAGGAGATTCTGTCCCCGTCGATTTTAAGGCTGCCGCGGCGGAAAACACCGTCGTCCTGGAGAATAAAAGCGTTGTGTATCCTCATATTTTTCACACTATTGGCTCCTTATTTGGCGCGACTTTCGAAAAATTGATTCTGCATTTGCCTGCATAAATACCTACAGGAACATCTTCATGCATGGAATAGGAGGATAAGGCGATATCATTTTCTTCCTTTCCAAACAGGTAAGTGATGATCCGGTCTTTTTCAGGATCAATGATCCAGTATTCCCGGACACCCGCATCCTTGTATTTCTGAAGTTTTTTGATCATATCCTTCCTGCGGGTGGAGGGGGAGAGAACTTCTGCTACAAAATCCGGAGCACCAAACAGCCTTTTATCGGTTTCTACGTCATGGTCGCATACGATCATGACGTCCGGCTGAAGCATAGTTTTATCATCCTTGTCAAGCTGCACATCCAGCGGTGCTATATAGGGTGTGCAGTCCCCGCCGTTCTCTTCAATGTAACTATAGATTTTGTAAAATAAAAAGCCTGCAATACTCTGGTGGCTCCGGGTAGGGGAATCCATTTTGATCAGCACTCCGTCGATCAGCTCATAGCGGACATCATCCGGCAGTGCGAGATAATCATCGATCGTATATTCCCCCTGCTGTTTTACCCTGATGGCACTGCCATATGTAACGGAAGGCTCCTTTATCAATGTCTGATCAGTCCTGTTAATCGGAGCAGCCGGCGTGTATTTTCCGTCCTGCAGGACCTCCTCCAGCGCAGTCATGGTTTTGTGGCGGGGAGACTGGGTGACCCCTCCGAACACCTTCTGCACTGTAGACAGAGGGAGCCCTGCCTTCTCTGCCAGATCGGCATAGGAATATCCAAGAAGTCTCCTTTTCAGCTGCATCTCTTCCAACGTCATGCTCATCGTGTAACCCTCCTTAACGGAAAATGGAAACAAAATATCTCTATATGGAAATAATATATCAAACAAAAATGGAAAGTCAATTGCAACCGTAACGAAACCACATGCCGGAAACAGGATACATATGCCAAATGTACATAAATAAGTTCATTTTTGCGAATCAATGCCATTGTTTGTCCTATATGGTACAATAAGATAATTGTTCGCACCTGTTGAACTGGAACAGTTTTAAAATAAGTAAACCTGTAAGCACTGCAAGTTTACTTCGGAAGCAAGATCTCAAACGTAAGAGTTCAGATACAATGGCAAATAAATGGTATAAATTAGACAATGCGGCGACGATGATCCCATCGACTGCGAGGGGTGCAAACACGAGGGTATTCCGCCTCTCCTGCACCCTTAAAGAGGATGTGGACCCGTATAAGCTGCAGGAAGCCCTGGATAAGACGGTGCAGGAATTTCCGCATCTGAACGTATCCTTAAGGAAGGGGCTGTTCTGGTATTATCTCGACCCCGTCCGCACAAAGGCAAAGGTCGAGGAGGACCATCTTCCGATCTGTGCGCCGATCTATTTTCCGGGCAGGCGCAATCTCCTGTACCGGGTATCCTACTATGGAAAGCGGATCAACCTGGAGATGTTCCATGTCCTGGCGGATGGGACCGGGGGACTGGCGTTCCTGGGGAAGATGGTAACAAATTACCTGTGCTCTGTGCACGGGATCGAAACGGCCGGAGAAGAGCATGACCGCTCCTCTGCGGAAGCAAAAAACGAGGATGCCTTCAGGCACTTCTATGAGAAGGCAAAGGGAAACAAACAGCTCGGTGATATCACGACGCGGAAGGCCTACCAGATCCATGGCACTGCGGATGAGAACCTGCAGGTCCATGTCCTGGAGGGGATCGTCAGTGCCGGAGAATGCCTGGAACTCGCTCACCGGTACAAGACGACCGTGGGCGTGCTTTTAACGGCCCTGCTGGTACAGGCGATCCTGGATGATATGCCTGTGGCAGATTATAAAACGCCGGTCGTGCTGCAGGTCCCTGTTAATTTAAGGCAGTATTTTCACTCTGAGACGACGAGAAATTTCTTTGGCGTTATCCTGGTCAAATTTGATCCTGCAGACTATAACGGGACACTGGAGAGCATCCTGCCCCACATAGAGAAATCCTTTGAGAAACAGCTGCAGCAGGAGCGGATCAGGCAGACCATGAATTCCTATTCCGGCCTGGAGCATAACCTGGCGATCAGTATGGTCCCTGTATTCATCAAGGACCTCGTGATCAGCGGATACTCCGCGCAGGCGACCAAGGGAACGACGGCTACGATCTCCAACCTTGGCAAGATCCGCATGCCGGATTCGGTCTATACCTATGTAGATTATTTTTCAGCCTTTATGACGGCGCGGAACCTGCAGGTCTGTATAGCCACCTATGCCGATAAGCTGGTGGTCGGGACGGCATCGGCGTTCACCGATCACAGAGTCATGCACCGCTTTTTCCGAAGACTCAAGGATCACGGGATCGAGGCGCTCATCAGTACCAACGATTTCGACGAGCGGGAGAAACAGCCCGAGAGCGGTTCGGCACATGCCGCGAGTAAGAAAAAGTAACTGTATCAGAAAGGCAGTATAAGAATGCAGTATTGTCCAAAGTGTGAGATCCATATCACAGGAAAAAAGGAGTGCTGTCCGCTGTGTCACGGACCGGTCAGCGGCGAGCCGGAGAAGTCGCCGTTTCCGGTCCTGAAGAAGCCCAGGTTCAGCGGAGTCTCGCTCTTTAAGGTATCGACCTTCTGCCTGCTGGTGTTGCTCATTTCGATCGGTGCTGTCGCACTGCTGCAGGATGAGTTGAGCGGATGGATGACCATCACGATCGTGTTTTCACTCCTTGCCTGGGCAGACACCTGGATCGTGTCCTATTACAGAAATAACCCGCTTATGCTGATCACGATGGAGTTTTACGTCCTGATCGCGCTGTGCCTGGGAATCGACCTGAAATATACGCACCTGACATGGAGCGTACCGTTTGTGATCCCGGCGGTATTCCTGCTGCTGATCACTCTGACGATCATCCTTGCCAGGGCGATGAAAATGTCTCTGGAAGAATATGTCATGTACCTGGTGTTTGACGTCGTTTTCAGCGTTTTCCAGCTGGTTCCGGTCCTGCTGCACCGAAACCGCCATCCGCTTCCGGCGGTAGTCAGTACAGGGCTGATCCTGGTCCTGGCGGCAGCGGTGATCATTTTCCGTCCGAAACAGCTAAAGAATGCATCCGACAAATGGTTCCGGATCAAATAAAAAGCACTGAAGCATCCGCCGGGCAACCCGGCATTGGCAGGGAACGGTAACGCATTTCCAGGCAGGATAAAAACACAGAGTACTGCAAGAGAGGATCCACAGCATGAACCCAGACACCAGAAAAGAACGCCGCAGAGAAGTCCTGGAACATGTAGGAGACCTGTTAGAAAACAGGATCGGCAGCAGCATTGAAAACAGCGCATTGGAAGCCCCTGTCCTCGATCCGGAGGAAACGGTACGGCCGAAGGTACAGTCAGTGGGACAGGAGGGCAGAGCAGGCAGCATTCCGGCTAAACGCGTATGGTACCGCGTGCCTGTAAGAAAAGGGCTCTCCGGAGACGGATCGGAATATCACATTTATCTGAAGGCAGGAGATACACAGCATCTGTGTGTCTTTTTCTCGGGCGGCGG
>JAFTFD010000209.1 GCA_017449745.1 Lachnospiraceae bacterium | reverse complement strand
ATGGAGAGCGCGCCATAGGTGTCGGACTCGCAGCTGGCTACCGTATTTTCATCGTTTAACAGGGACAGGACTGCACAGTTGGGTGTTCCGAAATCGACAAAGAAATCCGGCCAGCACCTGGAGGCCAGGGCCCCAATCCGGTTTTCCGTGACATATTCACTGTATGCCTTGTAAAGGCGGGCGAAGTCCCTGACGTTTTTCTCCGGCAGGTCTTCCAGTCCGTTAATACTCTTTTTTGCTTTCCCCAGCCACTCGTCCGCCTCTTCCTCCGGGCAGGCCTTAGCGCGGCTGATCAGCTCGCGGGACTCGATCGATAGGAGCTCACAGCCGAAGGTCTTCATCATTTCCTGATCCAGAGCGCGCCCAAAACCAAAGCCCTGCGGCGTATGGCCGATGGCGGCGATCCTGAGGCTCTTCAGCTCCTTTTTCAGTTTTGCCGCGGCGTAGGCATTCTCCAGTGCCTTAACGACATTCTCTTCTTCCGGATTACCGAATACATATAAGAGGTCCGTGTCCCTGAAAGCGCGGTACGCGTTGGCTGCGGAAAAAGCGCCTGTCAGAGAATTGAGCCTCAGCCTTCCGCCGTCGATGGCAGGCTCGCGAAGCGTCCACAGCAGGACCGGCGTATCCGGAAACCTTCTCAGCACTTCATAGCTGTAAGCCGCATTGGCAAACGTCAGGTTCTGCAGGATGATCAGGTCCGGATCCATTTGATCCAGGTATTTTCCCAGCAGATCTGTGCTGAGAGTGTCTTCCTTTTTCTCCGGAACGATCGCTCCGGGGCAGCACTCCCGGACCATTTTTACCGAGCGGCAGAACAGATCCTCCGCGCTCTCCATATGAAACGTGCCGACCCCGATCGGCACATAAGCTGCTCTAAACTCCCCCATTTGTTCTTCCTTTCACTGGGACAAAGTGACAGACCCCTCTGTCCCATTTAAGTGACTGACCCCTCTGTCCCATTTTCAACTTACCCGCGGACGATCTTGATGGTAGCGCCCCAGTCTTCAGCGCCGAGTCCTTTTTCCATTGCTTCCTCATAGACCCGGACGGCATTTTCCTCTCCGGGGACAGCCATTCCCGTCTGTTTTGCCAGATCCATGAACAGGTGAACATCCTTGTTCGCGTTCTGCAGGGAAAACATTGCCGTGAAGTCCTCTGTCTCCAGCATTTTCGCGTGCCCGTCCAGATAGAAATTCTGGCCGCCGCCATAGGAGATCGCCCGGATATAATCGGCGACGCCGATTCCGTTTTTCTGCGCGATCGAGAGTGTCTCGTTGACGCCGTTCTGGATCTGGGAGACAAGCGCGTTGTGACAGAGTTTCATGACAAGGCCTCTGCCGTTTTCGCCCATGTGGATAATATTTTCTCCCATGTACTGCAGGATCGGAAGTGCCGTCTCATAGGTCTTCTCGTCAGCACCGACATAGATGCCGAGCTTCCCTGCGGCCGCTGCGGCCGTGGATTTGACGACCGGCGCATCCGTGAACATGGCGCCTTTTTCCTTTACTCTTTCCGCAATGGATACGGACACTGCCGGGTCGATCGTGCTCATATCGATGCACAGCATGCCGGGCCGGATCAGCGGGAGGATCTCTTCATATATCTCCTGCACATCCGCAGAGCCCGTTACCATGGAGATCACGATATCCGCGTTTTCCGCTACCTGCCGGTTTGAATCGCACGCGTAAACGTCATATCCTGCCTCTTGCAGCTCCTCGGCAAGTTTCTGTGCCTTTTCCGCCGTCCGGTTTGCCAGATAGACGGTGTCATTGTGTTTTTTCGCCACATTCGATGCCATCGGGGCACCCATCAGCCCCAACCCTATAAATCCGATCTTCATTCCTTATTCCCTTTTCTTCTACGTTTTTGATCCCTCTGTTTTTGATTCAGAGCATTCATCTGTCCCGGTTCTGCATTCTGCTCAGAGTCTGCCTCATTGTCAGAACAGGCTTCCGCGCCTGTTAGTTCGTTAGTTCCCGGCTGTATTGTCCCATGCGTCCGTGAACGTCCCGATACCCTGTGTCGTATACGCATGTTTGATCGACTGCGCATAAACCGCAAATCCTGCCGTCACGATATCCGCGCCGCTGACCGCACAGTCTACGATCTGCTTGGGGCTGCGCACAGCCGCCGCGATGATCTGGGTCTTCCCGTACCACCCGTAATTTTCATAAATGTCCACGATATCCTGGATGTATCCGCGGCAATCCTCGCCGTTATCCTCTTTCCACCCGATGAACGGGGAGACGAACAGGCATCCTGCCCTGCCGGCCCAGATCGCCTGGGAAGGGGAGAAGACGAGCGTCAGGTTCGTGCGGATCCCTTCCTTTTCCAGGATCCTTGCCGCCTTGACTCCGCCGGGGAGGCAGGGGATCTTGATCACGAAGTTCTCGCACATCGCGGAGATCTTTCTGGCGGCATTCACCATATCCTCCGCCTCCGTCAGATGCGGATCCAGCTCCACCGATACCGGGAACCTGTCGACTCCCTCAAGGCCTTTTTCTTTGATCCATGCGGCAATGTCGCTGATCGCCGTCAGGAACGGCTTGCCGCTCGCCTGAATATGTTTCGGATTCGTCGTGACCCCATCGATCCCCCAATCCTCATAAGCCTTGTTGATCTCATCCAGCTTTGCGCTGTCCAGAAAGAATTTCATATCGCCCTCCTGTTTTATTCTTTTGATGTAATACATCTGCCGATGTCGAAAGCAGCCGTCCTGCCAGGCATTTTCAGACTACCCCGATGTCTATTGTACCATAATGTAAATCATGCGGATGCTACTAAAAAAGCGGCTGCTGCACTTCAGGCAACAGCCGCTTTCGCTGACTTTAATGACTTTACTAATTCAGATTTTTATCTTGAAAAACACAGACCCCAAATTATCAGTCTCTGTAATTCAGCGCCAGTTTGCTGAACAGATCCTCCAGTGTCAGGCGCACATCCATGCGGTCAAATACACGGATCTCTCTGCCCAGAGTATCATATACATACTGCAGCGTGTCCGGATCAAAGGTCGGCGCCGGCAGCATATGATACATGTCTGTGCGCTGCTCTTCAAACATGAGAGCCGCAATAACACCCTCATCGCCGAGTCCCCAGAGCTCGCCGTGCGGCCACAGTATTTCGCGGGGAACACGTGCCGAGAGATCATTGTTCAGTTCTACAAGCTGCTCAAAAAGATAACGGCCGATTTTTCCGCAGGGAGCTACTTTATATTCCAGCTCAGCGAGCGATACGGCAAAATTCTTGTAGACAGAAGCCGGGACCTGCCACAGAGGCATATCCGATTTAAAAACAACATTCGCCGCGGCCACATCCTGTGCAAGGTTAAACTCCTGCCCTCCTTTGGGATAGTCCGCTCCGCCGATCCAGATAGCAGTCATCCGATGACAGATCTCCGGCTCCATGAGAATAGCGCAGGCAAGATCCGTAAGTGAACCCTGCATACCGATATACAGCGGCATCGGATCATCCTTCATCGCTTCTTCAACGATAAATCTGGCTCCTTCCGACTCGACGATCGTGTTCTCGTCCGGCATGGGAGCCGTTGCGCCCATAAGGACCGGATAGCTGCCGCTCATATCCATCAGGTCCATCACCTTGATGATCTCGTCATAGCTGGCCTTAGTGCTCATGCCGGGAGCATAACGCCCCATACCCTTTTCAAAATGCGCTGCGATGATCCCCTTGATCTTCAGTTTGGGAGTCAGCAGAGCGTGGGCAACCGTATACTGATCGTCAGCTTCATTCTTGCAGTCGGTGTGTACGATGTATCGGACACAGCGATTATCCGGTACCTGATAACTCAGTTTCATGATCCCTCCTTATCCATAGATATGGCATAAAAAGATACAGAGGATCTTACTCTGTATCTTTTTACGATAATTCCTGATTCTAATTTTCTCGTTTAGACTTCTTGTCTAAAGTCAGGTCAAGCGTTCACATATTTGTGAAGAGTTGCTCTGACAGCGCCCTTTCCTGCGATCTCTTCTGCGAAATAGGAAACGACTGTGTCCGCAATGGATCCGCCGCCGCAGCCCGGAACGCTGTCCAGGTCAAGGCCGAAGATCTGCTGATTCTGCAGCAGAGGCAGGAGTTTTGCCTTGATCTCTTCCTTGGCAGGAACCTCGCCGAGCTTGAAGTCCGCGACATATTTCTGCACGCTCTCAAGAAGCGGATCGTCGGAGATCTGGAAAGCCTCGCCGTTGTCATCAACACCCATCAGATAACGCAGCCAGCCTGCGAAGACGAGCGGGATGAGCTTGAGATCTCTTGTATCAAGATCAGCAGAAGCATTGTAAGCCTTGATCGTCTCGCCGAAGCGGATGGAAAGCTTCTGGGAAGTATCCGTTGCGATTCTCTGCGGCGTATCGGGCATAAAGGGGTTCGGAATACGGATGTTTACGACTGTGTCGATGAACTGCTCGGGATCGATGACGCCGGGGTTAACAACGACCGGAAGTCCCTCTTTGTAACCAACGATCTCAACCAGCTTGTTCAGGTCTCTGTCGACCATCTCGGAGGAGATCTTCTCAAAACCGAGGATGCAGCCGTAAACAGCCAGGGAGGTATGCAGCGGGTTCAGGCATGTGCAGACCTTCATCTTCTCGACCTTATCAACGGTCTCTTTCTCTGTGAAGATAACGCCGACCTTGTCCAGTGCGGGTCTGCCGTTAGGGAACTTGTCCTCGATGACCAGATACTCGCTCTCCTCAGCATTGACGAATGCTGCGACATATGTGCCTCTTGTTGTGACAACAGGTGCCAGGTCCTCAAGGCCGTCCTGTTTAAGGATCTCTTCTACGGAAGCATCCGGGCGGGGAGTGATCTTGTCGATCATGGACCAGGGGAAGCTGACCTTGCTGCTGTCATTGATGTAATCAGCGAAGCCCTTCTCTACCAGGCCGTTCTCAGCCCACTTGTTTGCGAAAGCGCTGACTGCTGCGTAAAGCTTGTCGCCGTTGTGGGAGCAGTTGTCTGTGCTGACCATGGCGATCGGCTTCTCGCCTGCTTTATATCTTGCGTACAGAAGAGCTGTGACCTTGCCGATGTAGCTGACCGGCTTCTCCGGGCCTGCTGCGAAGTCTGTTGTGACTGCGGGAAGCTCTGCGCCTTTGCCGTCTACCAGGCTGTAGCCCTTCTCTGTGATCGTAAAGGTAGCCATCTGGAGGGAATCCTTGGAGAAGATCTCCTTAAGTCTGCCAAACTCCTCAGGGAAAGTGGGATCAAGCATGCAGGACTCACCGATGGAACCAATGACAGTTTTTGCAATGCTGCCGTCGGATTTCAGTGTGACCAGGACAGACAGATTGTCGTGTGCGCGGTACTGTTTTTCGATGATCTCGTGGTCAAAGCCCTCTACGACAGTGATACCGCTCTTGCACTCACCCTTGTTGAGCATCTTCTGTGCCAGATTAGCCTGGAAAGCGCGGAAGATGTTGCCGGCGCCAAAGTGCACCCAAACCGGGTTTTCCTTTGTCTCTGCGATCATAGCCTCTCTGTCATAATGAGGAAGATCGTAACCCTTGTCTCTCCATTCCTGTCTGTTTTCTAACCCCTGTGTGCTTAATTTCATTTGTTTTTTCCTCTTTCTTTCGTAACCCTTTGTTTTTTTGCTTTTTGCTGTTTGTTTTATTGCCTGATTGATCGCTTACTTAGTTGATTGATTTAAAACTTAATAACTGCTTGAACAGAGCCGCTTGAACAGGCCATCTGTTTTTCACTGTCAAACAGTATATAGTATTCTGCCCGGATTTCCCATTGCCGCAATTGTTGCATATATTGCAAATATTGCTGTATACTGTTTATACTATACCTGAAAACATTAATTTTGCAAAATTCATCCGTATCCAGTCCTCTCAGAATCCATTGAAATCTGTAACAAACCTGACTCCTGGAAACATCTTGCCTGTGATTACGGATGCATCCCCTCTTAACCAGGGTTTGCAGATGATCCTTGCGCTCTTTCCTTCCTGTTGAAAAGCCGTTTTCTCATTTGGATTACGGATGCATCCCTTCCTAACCAGGGTTTACAGATGATTCTTGCGCTCTTTCCTTCCTGTTGAAAAGCCGTTTTCTCATTTGGATTACGGATGCATCCCCTCTTAACCAGAGTTTGCAGATGATTCTTGCGCTCTTTCCTTCCTGTTTGAAAAGCCGTACCTCATTTGGATTACGGATGCATCCCCTCCTCCTGGTTGTTTGCAGATGTTGTCTGTCAAAAAACATATTTATAAAGGAGTTTCCATGAAACGCACTCTCCGCTCCGCTTTCAATACCCGGCAGTACATGCTCTCACAGGATTTTGAGATCTTCTATTACAGTGACCTGCATTTTAAACCTGTCGGGGAGCACCACCACGATTATTATGAGTTCTATCTCTTCCTCGAGGGAGATATGACCATGGTGATCAAGAATCTGCCTTACACGCTTAAAGAAGGAGATCTTGTTCTCGTCCCGCCCGGTGTACGGCATCACGCCCTGATCAAAGATTCAGACACTCCGTACAGAAGGTTTGTCCTGTGGATCAGCAGAGATTACTGCGACCAGTTAAGAGCCGGCTCTCCGGACTACGTCTATATGATGAAGCGCGCGAATCTCGATGAAAAATATGTTTTCCGTTACACTTCCAACGGCTTCCATATGATCCAGTCCAAATTTCTGCGGCTGCTGGAAGAGATGGCAGGCAACCGTTTCGGCAGAGAGAGTATGATCCCTCTATGCCTGAACGATCTTATACTTACGATGAACCGGTCTGTTTATGAAGATGAACATCCAAAGGAAGCTGGAGAAGAAACGGATCTGTTCCAGAACCTGACCTCGTACATCGAAGCTCATCTGGATGAGGAACTGTCCCTGGACAGCATTGCGGAGAAATTTTATGTGAGCAAATACTACATTGCCCACTATTTTAAAAAGAATCTGGGAATCTCGATCCACCAGTACATCATGAAAAAACGCCTTGACGGATGTGCCGCCGCATATCTGGCAGGCGAAAACATCAGCAAGGCGTATCTGAGATTCGGTTTTGGTGATTATTCGAGTTTTTACAGAGCTTTCCGCTCTGAGTACGGAATGTCCCCTAAAGAGTATAAGGAGACACGCTCGTTTAACATATATGAAACGGCAGGCGGAACCGTCAATAGTTCCGTGCACTGACTCACTGTCATTTCATCTTCATGTTCACATATTTTCCCTGCGCCTGGCGGATGAGGAACAGGACGCCGCGGACGCAGAGCTCAATGCACATCGCAAGCCATACGCCGCGCAGGCCGATTCTCGGTGCGAGCAGATAAGCCAGCGGCACGCGGACCACCCACATGCTGACAAGGCTTAAGATCGCAGGT
>JAFTFD010000208.1 GCA_017449745.1 Lachnospiraceae bacterium | reverse complement strand
TGAAGAAACGGAACTGAAGAAACGGAACTGAAGAAACGGTATATATGAGACAGCTTATAAGAAAATACGGAAAAACTGAATATATCCGTCTCGTAGTCCTGCTGGCGGTCATCTTGGCTTCCTGCATCGTATTCAGCGGCCTGGACCGCCTGCTGTGCATCAAGTCCCAGGCAGGTGTAAATCAGGCACGCGCGTTCTATTACCAGCCCAAAGATACGATCGATGTTGTCTTTATGGGCACCAGCCATACCCATTGCAACATCAATACGGCATGGCTCTGGGAAGAGGAAGGAGTCGCCGGATATGACCTTTCGGGCGCGGAACAGCCGATCTGGATGACTTACTACTACCTGAAGGAAGTCTGCAGGAGACAGACGCCGTCCCTCATCGTAATCGACGTTTACGCCCCGGCTTTCAACCAGGAAGATTATCATTATAAATGGATCGAAGAAAATATTCTTGGCATGCGCTTTGGTGTTAATAAAGTGAAAATGCTGCTGGACAGCGTTGAACGCGGCAGGATCAAGGAGTTCTTCCCCTCATTTGCGGTCTATCACAGCAGGTGGCGCGAAATAGGTGACGAGGATCGCCGTGCCCTTTTTCACATGAAAGAGGATGCGCAGGCATATAAAGGCTTTACGCCCTTCACCAACACGCTTCCCATGGAACAGCCGCAGGTATGGCAGATGACGGAAGAAGATCTGGCGGTAATGCTCGGCAGCAGTACTGGTCAGGCAGCGGACGTCAGCCTCGGCCCCTCCTATGGCCTGACACAGAAAGCAGAAGAGTATCTTCGCAAGATCATCGCCTTTACGAAGGAGGAAAATATTCCGCTTCTTTTCATCAACGCTCCCTATCCCGTGACAGAAGCGGAGCAATCTGTGTATAATCAGATTCGGGATGTCGCTTCGATGGAGGGGATCCCCTTTATGGATTTCAACCACTGCGTGGATCTGATGGGGCTTGATTACGCATCGGACTTTACTGACGAGACGCATTTGAAGGTGCAGGGCAGTATCAAGTATACAGCGTTCCTGTGGAAAGTGCTGAGCAGCAGATATAATATTCCGCAGCACCCTGAGTATGTCGATCTTCCGGCGGAGGAATCGGAAGATACGCTATCAGCAGCGGGAACGGCAAAAGACGTGAAAAAAAATAACCCGTATGAGAGCTGGAACAGACATGTGAGGAGCATCAGGAAGGATACAGCGGATAATTCATAGCAGAGCATTCAGACGCATTAGGATGCTCATTGATCATTGGCATTGTGAAGATAGAAAAACTCAGGAATAAGGTACCTGTAAGGAAAAGTTACCCGTAAACAGAGAAAGTAAAGGACAGACTGACATGAAAGAAACAGCAAAAACTAATGCAGCAGAGAACAAAGCAAAGAAGCCCGTACCCACCGTTCCGGAGCGCCTTGCGAAGCTTCGTGAGGCTATGGCAGCAGAGGGAATCGACACGTGGATGATCCCGACAGCCGATTATCACAACTCCGAGTATGTGGCCCCGTTTTTCCAGTCACGCGTTTATTTCAGCGGATTCACAGGATCAGCCGGAACTCTGGTAGTGCGCCAGGACGAGGCAGGACTCTGGACAGACGGCCGGTATTTTATCCAGGCGGAGCAGGAACTGAAAGGAAGCGGAATCGATCTCTATAAGATGGGAGAGAAGGGTGTTCCGACGATCCAGGCATTCTTAAAAGATCATATGCCTGTCGGTTCCGTCCTCGGCTTTGACGGACGCTGCGTCACCAAGAAGGAAGGCATGGATCTCGCTGCGGCTCTGGATAAGAAAGCGATCGCGATCCGGGCTGATCTTGACCTCTCCGAAAAGGCGTGGGAGGATCGCCCGATGCTGCCGAGCCATCCGGTATTTTTGCTGGATGAGGAAAAATATGCGGGTGAGACCACTAAGAGCAAGCTGCAGCGCCTCCGTGACACTATGAAAGAGAATGACGCGGAGCTCTTCATCAGCGGCAAGCTGGATGAGATCATGTGGCTGTACAACATCCGCGGCAACGATGTGGAATGCAATCCGGTCGCGCTCTCTTATACGATCGTGACGCCCAAGGAGGCGCATCTGTTCATCCAGGGCAGTGAAGTTACGCCGGAGCTTCGCGAATTTGCCAAGGAGAACGGAATCTATCTGCAGCATTATCATGCATTCTCCGAGCTGTTAAGGCATTGGAAGATCGAAGGCACAGTGATGCTGGATCCGGAGTACACAAGCTACGCGACATATCTTGACCTCTGCAAAAATCTGGATCGCGACATGGAAGGCGATGTCTCTGAGTGCATTCTTGAAAAGCAGAGCCCCGTGACTGGCATGAAGGCCGTCAAGAACGAGACCGAGATCCGCAATTTTAAGGAGATCTACGTGGAAGACTCTGCGGTCCTGACCAAGTTTATCTACTGGCTCAAAACGCATGTCGGCAAGGAAGAGATCACAGAGGGCTCCGCAGCGGCTAAGCTGGACGGCATGCGTGCTGAGATCAAAGACTTTGTCGAGCTCTCTTTCCCCACGATCTCTGCTTACGGACCGAATGGTGCCATCGTGCACTATGAGCCGGAAGGAGACGGCGCGGCAGTCGGTGTTGACGGTATGCTGATGGTAGACTCCGGCGGACATTATCTGCGCGGCACGACGGATGTGACAAGAACCATGTCCCTGGGCGGCAAGATCACGGATGAGATGATCAAAGACTATACTCTGACGCTGGTCAGCCAGCTGCAGGTCATGGGACTTGAATTCCTGCAGGGCGCCAATGGTATGGCACTGGACATCATGGCCCGCGCACCTATGTGGAAAAACGGCATGGACTATAAACACGGCACAGGCCATGGCATCGGGTATCTTCTCAACGTGCACGAAGGCCCGCAGAATCTCCGCTATAAGGCAAGAAGCGCCGCCGACGAGGCTCCCTTCGAACCCGGCATGGTCATCTCCGATGAGCCCGGTGTCTACAAGGAAGGCAAGCACGGCATCCGCATTGAGACGATCCTGCTGACAGTCTTCAAGGAGGAGACTGCTGACGGCAGATTCCTCGCGTTCGAGCCCCTCACCTATGTGCCGCTCGACCGCGAACTCATCGATGTCAAATACATGACGCAGGAGACCAGGGAACTCATGAACTGGTATCTCAAGACAACATATGAAAAGATCTCCCCGTTCATGAACGAAGAAGAACTCGCATGGCTCAAGGAGCAGTGCGCGGAGATCTGAGCGGGACACGGGGACAGGTCCCTTGTGTCATTTTGATGAAACATGGGAACAGATCCTATGTGTCATTTTCCCGGAGTGAGTCAGGGACGCATCCCTGACTCACATCGCGCCCGGATAAACCAAATTCACAGGATGAATATCTCAGCTATGAAAAACAGAATGCCTTACAGAACACTCGTCATCTCCTGCTATCTGTGGGGGTTCCTTGCTCACGGCATGGCGCTGACGAACAAATACTGTTTTCACGATGACCAGTATGCGCTGTTTATGGTTTCCGGCACTTATAATTATGGCCGCTGGATGATGGGCGTGCTGGGAAAACTGGAGTCGATCCTGTTCTTCGGGCATTATTCGACGCCGCTGATCAGCGGTATCTACATGCTGACCTGCATCGCGGCCGCCGGATGCATGATCCTGCGTATGTTTGAGATCACGGATAAGGGCAGCTCCATTGCGCTTGCCGGCGCAATGACATCGCTCCCGGTCATTACGAGCCTCTTCGGATATATGTCCTGGGGAGGATATCACATCACAAGCCTTCTCATGGCAGTGGCGGGAGTATTTGTGCTGGAAATGGGAGTGATGGACCAGCCTCCGGTAATAAAAAACCGAAAAGACGCCAAAATCTTACGGATTTTTATGCTGCTCTTGGCTATTGCACTGCTGGCATGCTCTACAGGCATCTATCAGGCGTATTTTCCTTTTGGCTGCGCCCTGATGCTGATCTATTATCTGCAGCAGGTATTGCATCGCCAGCCTTCTCTTAAAAAATTCCTCATCGGAGCGGTGACGCATATTGGGACTGCCGCCGCAGCGCTGTACCTCTATCTGGCAGGCACAAAGTT
>JAFTFD010000207.1 GCA_017449745.1 Lachnospiraceae bacterium | reverse complement strand
ATTGCGTTTTGCGGCCTCTGCCGGACAAAAATGCGTTGACGAGTGGACACAGCGTGGATTTACATCGGACATCGTGCGGTGACCACCGGACACTACAAAATGGGCAGCACAGACTTCGATGCAATGGATCATGGCCAGCTAGGACTGTATGACAGCTGGTCATGACCATCCTTGGTGTTACTTCTCTTCCTTCAGAGTTATCATTACAGTGTAGTGCTTCGTCGCCCTTTTCATAATGGCATCCGCAGCAACCTCATCATCCAGTATCTGAGCCTTCCAGTCGTGGGGCATTCTTTGCGAGCAGACGATTGTACTCTTGTTCGCTTCCTGCCTCTTGTTGAGTATCTCATGGACGGCCTTGATCTCATCCTCATCCGTGAAGGAGTGGAGGAGAAAATCATCCAGAATCAGCAGTTCGATACTGCAAAGATGTTTCTTGCGGCTACCGAACTTCTTTTTATCCGTCCTCTTGAGAAGCATGAGGCTGTCCACCAGTTCCTCTGTGCAGAAGTATTCGACCCTATACCGTGAGCAAGCGCTGAGCCCTATTGCCTTTGCAAGATAAGTCTTTCCGCTGTTGGAGGCACCGAGTATGCACACATTCATTCCATTCTCAACAAAACGTAACGATGAAAGGTGCTTTATCGTACCCTCGGGCTCATAGGTCCTTTCTGCAGTATCAACGCAGTTGGAAAGCTCTTGAGGGCATCCCTTGAGATGTCCAAGCTGCAACCTCGTAGCAAGCCGCTTGTTTGCCCTGTCAACATACTCTGATTCAACGATCTTCCGGATCAGTTCCATGCGGTCGATCTTGATGAAATCCGGTGAGTTGTACTGAATATCCAGTTCCTCAGCCATCTTTTTGAGACCGATCTCCTTGAGCTCATCGACAATGGCATTCAGAACCTGTTCGTTGCTTTCCATCATGCATCCGCCTCCTTTCCAAGAAGGCCCTTGCTTTTAGACAGGAGTGTATCGAGTTCTGACGCCTTAAGCGCCCGTGTTATCCCACCTTTCTGTGAAACGGCTTTTTCCTTTTTTGCTTTGCTGACGGGCGATACCTTGAGTTCTTCAGCGATCCGCGCCACGGTATTCTTGATGTACGAATAGTAGGGTCTGTTTGCTCTCATCGCCCGTGTACAACATTCCTCAAGAACCGCACTGTTATATCTGTCCTTATATTGAAGAATCCCGATACAGGTGCGATAAGTCTGCACCTCCAGTTTCTTGCTGCCAAGAACCGTCTTAATGACGGCTACCGTGTTCGGCCCTACTGCCATTGCTTTCTCGATGAAGTATGGGCCATTCCACGCGCGCATTGCCTGGTAATTCTTTGGAAGATGCGAGACGTTTGTGACATGCTGCCCCTTGGACGTGGCTCTTGGATGCTCACATATGAAATCTCCAAAGGTGCTATAGATCCTGACCGTCGATGTTGTTGCACGGATCAAAACCTTTTTGTGCAGATATGCCTTGTCCACGCTATAATAAGCATTGTCAAAGCGCACGTGGAAGTCGCTTGATACCTTTGCTTCCTTCCTCTCCGTGTACTCATAATGCACGGAAGGGAGGGGCATCAGATCCTGCTTCTCCTCTTCCCAGTAATAGTTTCTGGTGTGTTCTTTATTGGTAAAGGGCTGATCGTTGAGCTTGTCCAGCTCTTCCCAAAGATCATCATTGAAGTCATCGAGACTGAAATACTGCCTTTCTTCCAATACATGAAAAAGCCCTTTCTCCAGAATGCCTACAGCACCCTCTACATGGCTCTTGAAACGGGGTTTCTTCACCTTGGCGGGTAGAATGACCGTTCCATTATGTTCCGCCCACTCTGCGTAATCCTTGTTCAGCTCGGGCTCAATCCAGTCCTTGTTGGCAACAACGGCTTGTTTGCAATTATCCGGGATGACTATGGCCGGGACACCGCCAAAGTAATCAAGCGCATGATTGTTGACTGCAATCCACTGCGGCTCCTTTGTGGAGATCATCCCCTCCGCATATGTACGGTTGCTATACGGCAGAATGGCTACAAACACTACAATCGTCAGGATTTCTCCTGTGAGTCTGTCTGTCATCTCAAAGGTGTTGCCGGCAAAATCCACTTCCATTGACTGTCCGCTGTATGCGGGCATGGTGAAAGCCACGTCATTCTGCTCACACCATTTCGAGAACAGTGTGCAGTACTGCCTGTACGAGTAGGCCTTAAGCCCAGAATTCTCGCATGCACGATCATACTTGCCCCATAGATACACCAGCGTCATGTTCTTACGCGTGGTCATCTCCTTATGGATCAGGGCAAAATCCGGAAGCTGATAGCTTTCATCCCGAGAATGGGATGCTGCTGTAGAGGGATACACCAGTGCCTCTATCCCCTCATTCGTGATGCCTGATGGGAGGGGGTAAGATATACCCTCCGCTTGCTCAAACGCGTGCAGGAACTCCGACACTCCAGACTTGCTGCCACCTGTCTGTTCTGCAATGTCACGCAGACTCAGATGCAATAAGTAGCGTTTGACAATGATACTCTTGTAGTCCAATCTCATGGCTACCTCCTTTAATGAAATCTGTTTCCGCCTTCTACGGCGGGTTAGTCTCATTATGAGGTAGCAAAAAAAGTTATGTAATACTCAGTACCTGTCCGTTCTGCTCCGCCTCACGTCCGACAAAGACCGCTTCGCGGTCGTTTTGCTCCGCAAAAAGGTACGCTGGCTGGTGCAATATGCACTGGCTCATGCCGGGGTAGAGAATGCGAGATGTCTTAAAAATTTCTATCAGTTCATGCCTCTGATGGTCGGTCAGATTGTGAAAGCGTATCCCTATGGATGCGCAAAGCATGGCGGCAGTCTGCGCCCACTGTCCGTATTTCTCATCCTCCGCTGCTTCCTTGGCTTTATCAACCGCTTCCTCCATCAGCTTTTTCAGCTCATCATCGTTCATGGTGGTTGGGTCTTCTCTGTGCTTTTCCTGTATCTCGTCCATCATCATGTCCAGATCATCATGAAGTATGTCCCTCATGTATTTATTGTCATCCATCGGGAATAGGTCAAGTGATCGCGCAAAAGCATCCTCCGGTATTTTGCCGCCTCCCTTTTCATACAGCTCTTTTCTGCCTTTTTTATAGTAATCATTCAGCAGTGAAACAACGTATGACACCAGCCTGTCGACAAATGCTTCCGCATCAAGCATGAAACGGACGAAATGACTGCTCGTCACGATCTCGGAGAGGAGCCTGTTATTTACCCTGCCGCTCTTAAGTATGTCGATCATGTCATTATCAATGTGAAGGTCTTCTATAGGGGTGTCTGTATGCTCCGGCTGCTCGGACAGTTCCAGAAGATAATCGCCCGATACCCCATAGAATTTTGCGAGCTTCTTGAGATTGTATACACTCACATCCGCCGATTTATCATTCTCATATCTTCCAAGGGCAGAGCGGGATATTCCCGTAGCGTCCTCTACCTCCTGAAGAGTAAGTCCTTTTCTGTCACGAAGATCCCCTAATCTTTCCCCAAAAGTAAGCCCTTTGTTCATGCCGTCCTCCTCTAATGCAAACAGTTTTTCCTATTATTTTACACCCTTGTCCAAGAGCATAGAAACAGAGGTAATTTTGAGGGCATTTCCAACCTCTTGCACAAACCCTGAAAAAAGAAAAATCGGTGGTAAATTATGATTGCGGACTGCAGGAAGCATAAACCAAAACCATATGGTGGAAACTGATGATCTTGATGCCGCTACAGGCAGAAAGGAGAAACGAATTGAAACTGTCAAGATATGAAAAAGAAACCGTCATCAATTTCAACGCCGCAGAAAAGAATGCGACGGTCTATACAAGGGATTGGTCAGTAATGGATACGTTTGACTCTCTTGTTAAAGATGATCCGGCTCATTATAAACTTTTATGCAGTACGGATATCGACCGAACCTATGAAATGCCGAAGTCCTATATCAGATACCGCAGACCAAGGCAGCTTTCTGATTCACATAGGGCGGCAGCTAAGGAAAGGATCAGCATCATAAACAGTAAAAAGTGCCATACTGACGGCACGGAAAGGACAGACATATGAATACTTTTCAGGACAGTAAGGAGTCAATACTCATAAAAAGGAAAGAGGCGGAGCTCAGGGAGGCAAAGCGAAAGGAAAACGAACGCAGAAGAAAATTTGAGACAGAGATGAAGTGTATCATCGGAGGCACCTTCCATAAATATTTCAACGATGCATACCTGTTTGATAAATACGAATGGGACAGAATTATAGGGGAATTGGTCAAAACCGATACCTTCACGAATGTCGTAAGAGCAATATACAGCGAGAACATGACCAAAGGTGCGGGGAATGACAGTGGCGCTATCTATACTCCTTACAAGGACTAACATTGTTCACCGAGCTTGCTCGGTGCGCACAGATATACCATTCGCAAGCGAATGGTATCTGTGCGCCCTGCGGGGCTTTCTGTCCGCATAGCGGACAGCAGGGGGAATCTTCCATTCCCCCTACGGAGCCTTCGGCTCCTACCCCTATGGAGTGCTTTGCGTTCATCAGCATCCTAAAAAACAGGATGCTGATGCCCACAAAGCCCATGCTCCCCATCCAAAAGATTTGAAGGAGGTCCAAACAATGGCAGCAAAAACAGTCAGCACCCGCATGAGCATCATAGGAAGGGGAGCAAACTGCCGCGGAGGTAAGTCGGCGGTGGAGAAATCGGCATACATCAGCAGGACCACGCAGTACAGCGAGTATTATGCGGAGACGTATTATCCGAAGTACACGGAGGATCTTGTGCATACGGATATCCTGCTGCCCGACAACGCACCCGAGAGATACCTTGACAGATCCGTGCTGTGGAACAGCGTGGAGGCGGTGGAGAAGCATTCAAAGGCGCAGCTTGCGAGACTGTACAAGGTATCCCTGCCTAATGCATGGCCCCGCGATATGGCGGTATTCTTCAT
>JAFTFD010000206.1 GCA_017449745.1 Lachnospiraceae bacterium | reverse complement strand
GGCAGCCGTTTCATCTGTGATCTTCTCCACGGTTGCGGCCTGCACTTCCATTACGGGATCAGCGACAGGCTTTGCAGCGCATCCGGATAGGAGAGCAGCCATTAAGACGGGAACCAGCAATATAGTTTTTTTCATAACAGTTTTCCTCCTTTAAAAATAAAAATATCGTTGTCATAAATTAATCAGATGATCGACGGGCGTACTTGCCAGTTTTTCTTACTAAAATATCATCGTCTGAATATATAGACAGGCAACGAAAGAGGCAGGTCACGCGGACAAACAACAAATTTAACGAAAGTTAATTGCAAAACGCAGCTTCAGGCAGATCTTCGCGGTAGTCCCGCCTGGCGCCTGCCGGCAGTGGCTGAATTTTGCTATAATAACTGTCATAGATGAATCGATCATCAGCGGAAATCACTATAATAATATCACATCAAGGGGGTAGCAGAAATATGGACAATAAGACGAATATAGACAGAATCGTGGAGATGGAATCGTATCTGAACGAAGCTGTCCTGGCAGAAAAGGAATTGTCGGAACAGCTGGCGAGAATGAATGAGATCAGGGACCATATGATCCGCCTATATAGGTACTACGGAAGTGAAGCCTGGTATGAGGACCGGGAGGTCGATCTGCCGCCGCAGGTCGGGGCAGGAGTGCTGTCGGAGGATGCTGTTTATGACTCGATCACACAGATGCGGGACGCCGCTTTTCAAATGCTGGAGCTGGCAACGGATATTTTAAAGAACAGGATCTGACAGATGACGCTTTTCATGACGCCGCTTCCTGTAAAATGGGATCATGGAGGTGGGAAACATGAAAAAAATCTTAATGCAGTACAAAGTCAACGCACAGGATATTAGCGATATAATTATTGGACTCTCGTTCGGAGTGGTTTTTGAGATTATTGCCTTTGCGCTGATCCACGCCAGTATTTTCGGAATCTGAGATCTTCATGGTTGATGATCAAACGTCGGTCATTAGCGGTTTGATTATTAGTTATAGCGACAATAAAAGTTATGAGCAGGCGAAATGTCGCCTGCTCATTTTGATTTGTAAAGATCGAGTAGATCTGCACTATCGAAAGTCGTGGAATACATTCTGATTCTGATGTCTTCATTTGGTGTTCATGACAATGTTTCTGAGTTTCCTCACCAGATTCCCAGTTCCGGTATCGATCATCTGGGTCATCATCAGGACCGTCATTTTCGTGGATGGATCGTTGGCAAAATAAGTGCCAAGCCAGCCATCCCAGCCGTATTCCCCTTTGTTTCCGATCAGCGTAGCCCTGCCGGGTTCTTCCATTACCCGCATCAGATTTCCATAGGTAAAGCCCTCCAGGCCTGCCCAGTTATAAAGGCCTTCCTGCTGGAACGGCATCAGCTTCCCTGAGGTCAGATATTTGACAGCAGATTCCTTCAGGATGCACTCACTGCCAAAAGTACCTCCGTTCATCAGCATCCGGGCAAAATTCGCGTAGTCATCGATGGTCGAGAAGAGTCCTGCACCGCCCGATTCAAACAGATTTTTGTTCCCATCATATCTGATCGCCAGATGGTTGGTCGGAGATTCGTAAACGCCGTCCGGACCAGTTTGGTATACTTTGGACAGGCGGCTCTTTTTCTCTGCAGGGACAAAAAATCCCGTGTCCTTCATCTTCAGCGGATCAAACAGTCTTTCCTTAAGAAATTCACCAAAAGAAACGCCGGTAACGACCTCGATCAAAGCCCCGAGAATATCGGCAGAGGTTCCATACTGGAAGTGTGTGCCCGGAATGAACTGAAGGGGACACCGGCCCAGTCTGTCAGCAAATTCAAGTGTGCTGATCGTCCTGTCAGAACGGATACCCACGTCCATGGCCTCAAAAAGACGGCCTGTTTCCAGCTCTGCCTCCGTATTAAGCCCCGGATAGACCAGACCGGAAGTCATGTTCATGAGATCCAGGATCCGCATGGGCTTATCCTCGGGAAGATCCAGGATCTGCCCGTCTTTGACATATTTTTGGTGGTTAAAAGAGGGCAGATACTTGCCGACATTTTCGCAGAGATCCACGATCCCGTCCTGGACCAGCAGCATCACAGCGGCTGCGGTGATCGGCTTTGACATGGAATACAGATGATGAATGGTGTCCCGCTCCATCAGTTTATTCCCTTGAACGTCCGCAAAGCCGCTCTGCGCATAGTATTTTTCCCTGCCATCTTCGAGGATGAGCAAAGTCGCGCCTGCGACCTCATTCGATTCTACTGCCTTATCCATGGCCTGCTGCAACAGCTTTAATTCATCTCTCAAAGTAATCTCTCTCCATTCTTTAGAGTCATTATATTCATAAATATAATCCTTTCGGTTTCGTAGGCGGAAACCCACTGCCCTTGGGCGGTTGGAGGAGCCTTGTAAATTCGTAGCCATTAACCTTGGCTTTCGATGTACTTTTGTATGGTGGCAGATGATACCTCGCCAATACTGCAAGCAAAATAACCATCTGACCAAAAAATCTTGTGTTTCCAATAACACTTAGATAAGAAGTTAGGATATTTCTGCCACAGATAATATGTGGTCTGTTGCTTAATAATTTTAACTATGTCGCATACTCTGTCCGTGGTGTCATAGCTTATCAGAAAGTGTATATGGTCTTTGTCAGTTTCCATAGCTATAACACCGTAACCTTTGGAATTGCAGATATCGTATATCTTTTGCTTTGCATCATCAGCGATAGCATCTTTGAGTATCTGCTTGCGGTACTTGGTGACTAGAACTATATGTACTTTTAGGCTGTATTTACGTCTGTTGCGTCGATTATATCTGGTATCCATAGGCTGTTTTATGATAAGGTTTCAATTTTTACGGAAACTCCATTATTGGTATCGTAATCATCCACTGTAAGTATTCCGTTATCAACTTCAATATCGTAGCCTGTTTCTTCTAAAGCTTTGATTATTATACCTTTAACT
>JAFTFD010000205.1 GCA_017449745.1 Lachnospiraceae bacterium | reverse complement strand
GGGATCGGGGCGGCCTTTGTCAGCGATTTTCTGGTAAATACCAGTACGGAGAACGTGCTGTTCTACAGGATCGATGCCCCCGCGACCACCAGGGTCTTCGATCTCGTCATGTCTGACCGGCACTATGTATCGAATGCCATGAAAGCTTTCTCGGATCTGTTCCGGGAGCATTACGACCTGGTCCTGCCGGAGAGGCGAAGACGCTGACAGCATACACAGGACGAAAAAGGAGTGCCATCTGGCACCCCTTTTTTATAACCGATATTTAACTGATAAACTGCAGGAACACTGCCAGAATCTGCCTGCCGACAGATACGTGTACCTGTGCTCAGACATATCTGCAGACATGGTCGACGGCGATGTCGGAGAAGCCGAAGGCTTCCGCCTTGGTCATCCTGCCATTGGCGATCTCCTGAATCCTGTCGACCAGCTCTCTTCCCATTTCCTGGTAGGTCTTCTCCCCGCGCACGATCGGGCTCAGGTCGACGTCCATATTGTCTTCCATTTTCTGATAGGTCCTGGCATTCGCTGTCACTTTTAAGACAGGAACGATCGCATTTCCTGTCGGGGTCCCGCGGCCTGTCGTGAAGATCACGGCCTGGCAGCCTGCTGCCACCATGGATGTGACGGAAGAAATATCATATCCTGCCGTATCCATGACGATCGCTCCCCGCTTTGCAGGCCTTTTTGCCTGTTCCAGCACTTCTACGATAGGCCTTGTGCCGCCCTTGCGGATGCAGCCAAGACTCTTTTCATCCAGCGTAGAAAGACCGCCTGCCTTGTTTCCGGGAGTAGGCTGGCCTGCCCGGCAGTCCTGTCCGGCTGCCTCCAGGTGCTGCTCATATTTCCGGCACACCTCTATGATCTGGTCATGGATCTCTTTATCGGCTGCTCTCTTGGCCAGGACATGCTCCCCGCCGATCCACTCGATCGACTCGCTCATCATAGAGGTCGCCCCCATATCGACGAGCAGGTCGCTGAGTTCACCGACTGCCGGATTGCTGGCGATTCCGCTGGTGGCGTCCGAGCCTCCGCATTCGATACCGAGGAAAAACTCGGAGGCATCAAAAAGCTCTTTCTGCTGCATGGCCGCCTCTGCCGCCATATCCCGCGCCGCCCGGACAGCCTTCTCAATGGTCTTAAGGGTCCCGCCTTCGTCCTGGATCCCGAAAGAAACGACCGGTTTGCTGGTCATTGCCTCGATCTTGGCCTTCAGCTTCGCGTGGGGAACCGTCTCACAGCCAAGGCCGATGATCACCACTCCGTAAACATTGGGATTGCACGCAAAACCGGTCAGGACCTTCTGGCTCATCTCCGTATTGGCGGCGACGTCAGAACATCCGGTATTGAAAACGATGTTTACGGCGCCTCTGACCTGGCTGGCTACGATCCGGCTGCTCTCACTGCCGCATGCGCAGGTAGGAAGAATGAGAACGTGATTGCGGATACCGGGCCGTCCCTCAGCCCTGCGGTATCCCCAGAACTGAAAACTTTTCAGATTCGGAGCGCCTTCCGACTGCTTCGCGCACATCACAAAATCATCAGAGGCCAGCTCATGATCATAATCCCGCGGTACGCTGAACAGGTTGTGGTCCGCGACCCAGTGTCCCGCCGGAATATCTTCCGATGTCTCGCCCAGGCTCTCCCCGTATTTGATGATCTGCTCTCCCTTAGCAATGTCCTGAAGAGTGATTTTGTGGCAGTAGGGGATATTCTCCTCTGCCGTGATCGTGCAGATCTCATTTCCTTTTCTGTATACGACCTGCTGTCCCGCTTCCACTTCGTTCATACAGGTAACGACATTATCCGTAATATCCATCATCAGGGCATTGATTTCCATGACAGCCTCCTTCTTTTTAAATCTATCGCCTTTTTCCATTATATATCCATTCCGGACGTATTTGGATGACAAGATCCCCTCATCCAGTTTATCTCAGCATATCACCTGATTGTTATTAATTCAATTTTTGTTAATTAATACTTCTATAATTAATATTTATGCAGTCTCTTTCCGGCCTTATAGGACAGAAAGCCCCGCCAGGGAACTGTGTGCTGCAACAGCAGCATTCCCTGGCGGGGTCTTTGAGTATTATTCTGATAATAATGAGGAGGAAGTTATCCTTTGAAACAGCTGCCTGTGACAGCCGTCTTCTTCCTGTTATGCTGCTGGATCACTTCTCATCGACAGCCTTCATCTGTGCCTTCATCGCATCGATCTCGCCGCGGTGCGGTTCGATCGGGTTAAAGAGCAGGCAGACAATAATGATAATACAGGTAGCTGCAGGAATCGCAAAACGCAGGCAGTTGATAGCCGTCATAGCGGAATCGGGCTGGCCGCCGATCGCGCCAGCAATGTAACCGGCCGCTGCCAGAATGGCAAGGATTCCGGAGCTGACCATAGTGGATCCGCACTTATAGGCAAATCCCTTGATCGCGGAGACCATGCCGTTCATGACGAGGCCTTCCTTCAGCTGCAGATAGTCGATCGTGTCATTGACAAAGAAGTTGATCAGGCCCTGCTCCATGGAGCTGAATGCCGTCGCGATGAAGGAGATCACAAACAGGACGGGCAGTGACTTATTGCCGACGAAGAACAGGATCACATAGCAGACAAGCGTAACAGCCTGTGTGACGATGAAGGCCTTTGTAGGTGTCTTGAACACTTTCAGTACGATCGGCATGATCACCATCATGGAAACCAGCGCGCCGATGGAAAGGATACCCATGTACAATCCGATCAGATCCGGGCGCATGATGTAATACATGATGTAATAAACCGATGTGGAGAACATGGAGCCGTATCCCACGGAGGCCATCATCCAGACGATCAGCATGATGATCAGTTTCTTATGCTTGATAAAAATACCAAAGTCCTTGAGAATGGAACGGCTTTCCTGTTCCGGTTTGTATCTCTCGGAGGAGATATTGAACAGCCAGAGGTTGGCTGCGATCGCAAGAATACCGTAAATGATCATCAGCGGAGCATAGCTTCCGATCTTCTCTACCCAGCCGGAGGTAAACGTAGAAGCGATCGTGAATGCGACAGCAATGGAGATAATGCCGAGCTGGATCGCCTGTCCGCGCTGGCCGTCATCCTTGGTCATAGCGGGAATCAGAGCCATCTGTGGCATGGTCAGCGCCGTCACGCTCATTCCGTAAAGGATATAGAAGGTGGAAAACCATGCGATCTTCTGTCCTGTAGAGAGTCCGGAGGGATTCAGGAACAGAAGGAAAGAAACAACGGTCAGCACCGCAGGTACCCACAGAAGATAAGGGCGGTAGGAACCGTATTTTGTCTTTGTTCTGTCGCAGATCCCGCCCATGAGAGGATCATTGATCGCATCCCACAGCGTGGCGACCAGCATGATCACCGAACCTGCTGCCGCAGGAATCAGCATCGTATCGGTCATGAAGACGGAAATAAAGCTGGCGACCGTCGCCTGGATCAGCATGAAGCCGCCGCCCTGGGAAAGCGCGTAAGCCCACGCTGTTTTTTTGGTAAATTCTTTAGGTGAATTATTGCCTGACATTATAACCTCCTGAATCTGAAAACACTATTTTTAACAGGTAAGACGAATTATAAGCCGGCGGAACAGATTTTTTCAGTCCGCTTTCTGCCGTCAGCAGGGTATCAAATACGACATGCTTACAGTTCAGATACCAGGAGGTCTTATGTTCGTTTTTCCGTTTTTCCGCTTTTCCGGTTTTCCCGTCCTTTTACTGAATGATCGTCACGGTCTCAGGAACGCTGAAGCTGTAATATGCCTCACCGTCTTCTCTCTCTCCCTTCACCGTGATCGTTCCGTGCGGGGTCTCATACCGGCAGACAAACCGGTTCATACTCTCCGGCATTTCGGGATGGATCCTGACTTTCGAAAAACCCGGTGCCGCGGGTTCTATCCCGGCGATCCCGTTGTAATACCACTCAATAATATGCCCCATCATGTCATGGCAGTGGCTGCGGGGATTCGTCTCCCAGTATTCTCCCAGGGTCGTCTCACCGTCCAGTATGAACGCATAGTAGGACGGGTGCTGTTCCTTCAGGATAAACCGGGCGATCAGATCATTCATACCGTATTTCCGGGCGGTCTGGATCACATAGGGAAGCCCCACCTCGCCGCAGATAAATGCACCTTTCTGCGTGAGTGTTTCCCGGAATGCGGATACGACATCCCCGATTTTATCTTCCGGTACCATTCCCCAGTACAGCGGAAGCGCTTCGCAGGCCTGTGTCATGTAAACAGAACTCTCCTGGGCATTTTCTGCAGCATCATGCGCTTCAAGGAGAACATTTCCCTCTTCTTTCCGCGGATCCACGGAACCGCTCTTTTCCCAGTTTCTGTAACACCATCTCCCGTCCCGGTCCTGGACGAGCAGCCTGTCATTATAATTTTTCTTCACATTGTCCGCAAAAGTGCGGAACTGCGCGGCGTCCTCCTCTTTTCCAAGGATCTGCGCGAACCACGCCATAGTGTCCGCATCCGCATAGAGAAAAGCGGTCTCTATATTTTCTCTGGCGAGTTCATTTTCCGGATTTCCCCAGTCTCCGAGTCCGTGACAGATAAAGCCCTCGTTCGTCATTTTTGTCCTCAGGTGCGAGAGATAACGGCAGCCCATTTCATAGTTCTCTTCGATGACTGAGACGTCTCCGTAAAAGATATAGTGCCAGCGAACACCCAGAATGCTGGTGCTCCCCCACGGAATGATATCGTAAAAGCTGCCCATCCCCGGCACAGGCAGAACGTTGGGAATATAGCACGGTGCCTGCGAGGGGACCAGTCCGTCGCCCGCAGGGATCTCATTGCCGGCAAAATCGTGGAATACATCTTCTGCGGTATGCTGCGCCGCCCGCAGATCCATAAAGAACTTTCTCCACAGAAGATCTCCGTCCTTCATGTACATGATCGCGGGAGCCATGAGATGATTCGGCTCCTGCCAGGCAAAGCGCTCGATGGTCGGGCAGTCCGTGTGGACGCTGAGCATATTTGCCTCTACCGTCTTCTCGATCATATCGTAGATCTTATTGTAGCGGTCATCGTCGCAGGAAAAAGTTCCCGCCTTCTTCCAGGCACTTGTTATGGCATCCGCAGAAAGCTCCAGAATTTCAGCATCTCCGTCCGTTTCAACGCCTATATATCTGCCTGAAAAATAGGTAAATGTCTGGGCGAATTCCTCTTCTGTCTCGTCCTTCCCCAGTACGAACGTGATGCAGTTGTCAATCATGAGCCAGTTTTTGGCCTGCTGGTCCACATTGCCGTCGGGCGTCAGCTTTTCCGCCGGATAAAGCCTGATCTGCGTGCCCTTTTCCCCGCGGGCTTTTACCTTCAGAAGTCCCGAAATATTCTGTCCCAGGTCATAGATCGCCCTGTTTCCCGCCGTCCCGGTCTTTTTTCCCTCATAGCTGCGGATCACCCTGACAGGGGGCTGGAACTGCTCCGTGAATTTCCCTGCCGGAATCTCTTTCGGCGAAGCGGGAGATGCCGTTCTCCAGGCGGCATCATCAAAGCCCGCGCAGGAAAAGCCTTCCTGCCTGCGGGAGCCATCGATCAGCTCGGAGCTGTAGACATTGGAATAGACGCAGGCATGTTCCGCCACCCTGCAGCCATCTCCGGACGTGATCTCCTCCCTGGATCCGTCCCGATATTCGATCTCGATCGTGAACGCTGCGACAAGACTGTCCCCGAAGGGAACATAAGGATTCGGATTCGGGGGCATAAACGCGGGAAAAGCAAACGTATAATAATGCTCCGTATCCATGATATACCAGCCGTTTCCGACCTCCATGCCCAGGGCATTCCTTCCCGGTTTCAGCAGATCCGTCACATCAAAACGGACATACTGCACGATTTTCCGGTAATCTGTCCATCCCGGATCAAGGACATGGTCGCTGACCTTCTGTCCGTTCAGGAAGAAGTTAAACTGGCCAAGTCCCGTCACATAAGCTGTCGCCTCCTGGATGCCTTCCCTGAGTGTAAATTCCTTCCTCAGATAAAAGGGAGTCTTTGTTCCTGCTGTCATCCATATTCCCGGTATTTTCATATTCATCTCCCATTTCATAAGCCTGGTTAGTGTCATATTATAAAGTTAACATAAGATTTTTCATGTCTCCAGTCTGTATTCCGAAAAAAACAGGATATCTTTTGCGACATCCGCATACATGCTAAAATAATACCGGAGGTATTCCGATCATGCAGATTATGGACTTTGTTCAGACCAGTTATCCGATGAGACCCGTTGAAATTTACTTTCGGGAAAAGTATCTTGCCTTTCCGGAAAGACACCTGGAATTGCCCAGCGAACGCTCACAGATCTGCGATATTTTATCCGGCGCCGGTGCTCTGAATGATTATATTGCCGGAGGTCCGGATTTTATGGCGGAGCTCGATGAATCAGC
Source organism: Lachnospiraceae bacterium (assembly GCA_017449745.1). GTDB lineage: Bacteria > Bacillota > Clostridia > Lachnospirales > Lachnospiraceae > CAG-791. Next base: position 21,843 of record JAFTFD010000205.1, on the reverse strand, counting down.
CTTCATTCACGATCATCTGGACGCCGCCCTCTACATTCATTACCGCTTTATGCCCTGCATGCTGCATACCCACTCGTTTTTCGAAATGATGTACGTTGAACAGGGAGAATGCGTCAATTATATTGAAGGCCGTCCCGTTTTCATGAAAAAAGGGGATGTCAGCATTCTGGCTCCGGGAGTCACGCATGCCATAGGGACCTATGATGAGAATACAATCCTGATCAACTCCCTCATCCGCAGCAGTACCTTCAACACGACATTTATAGGCCTGCTGGAAGATGACAGCATTATCGCCAACTTCTTCTATCGGGCATTGTATCATTCCGGGGATAAGCCATATCTTATTTTTCATACCGGAGATGACACACAGATCAGCGGATTCCTGCATATCATGCTGAAAGAGCTCGCGGAAAACCGGCGGTACCGCAGGCAGATGATCAATAACGTGTTATCCGCTCTGTTCATAACCCTGATCCGCGACCATGAACAGGATATGGAAATTCCCACCGCAGATACCCGTTCCGATGAGGACAACCTCCTTTATATCATTCATTACATGCAGAACCACTATACCAGCATCACGCTGCAGGAGCTGTCCGCCTTTTTCAACTACAGCGAACGCCAGATGCAGCGCATTCTGAAAAATGCGACCGGCATGAGTTTTATGGAGAACATTCAGCATCAGAAGATCAGCCGCGCGAAAGATCTCCTGGAAAACAGTGAACTTACCATTGAAGAGATCTGTGAGCAGACCGGTTTCCAGTCAGAAAACAATTTCCGCCGGATATTCCGCCGCAGCTGCGGCATGAACCCCGGGGAATATCGGATAATGAAAAAGGCCAGAGGAGTCCTCTGACCTTTTCTCTTGCCATTCTTAAATAATGACCGTCTTCCACGTACAGCATTTTCAGCGCGGGATCTTATTTCTCCAGGAACTTGATGATTGCATCCGCGGTAGCCTTTGCGCCGCCCAGGGACTTCATGTCCTCGCTGAATTCCTTTGCTGTATTTCTGTAGGAAGGATCCTCCAGAAGCTTTTTGATAGCTGCCTTGAGGCTCTCGCTTGTGATCTGGTTCTTGTCAAGGAACGCAACTCCGAGTCCGTTTTTCTCAATGACGCCGGCCGTGATCGCCTGCTCGTCCATCTGCGGGATCGCGATCATCGGAACGCCGTAATAGATCGCCTCGCCTGTGCCGCCCATACCTGCATGGGTAATGAATACGGATGCCTGGGAGAGGATATCGAGCTGAGGGACCATCTGGCCGACCTCGACGTTCTCAGGGATATCCTTGAGGGAAGCGGGATCGATCGCGCCAAGAGCCGCGAAAACATTGATGTCCAGATCTCTTACTGCATCAAACAGGATCGGATAGTATTCCGGCCAGTTGTTGAAAGCTGTTCCGAGAGAGGAATAAAGGAGCGGCCTGCCGTTATCGGGAGCCTTCCAGGTACCAAATGCCTTTCTCTCACCGATCTGTACGCCGGTGAAGACAAAGCTGTCATCAAATGTCTCGTAGTTCGGGACGAGACGCTTCTGCATCATAACGAGGTTCAGGTCGCCGTGCCCGTCGAAGATCTCCTTGACGGTCATCTTGCGGCAGCCGTATTTCTTCACATAGCCCTCTGCGATCTGGTCCGCAGCGATGCGGAGCGGATGATCTGCCGGAATGCCGGAGAAGGACTCAGCGACGGAATATGTGTCGTTGGAAGGATAGCTGGTGTACAGCATGATATTCGGAACACCGAGGACATCTGCTGCCATGGTTCCTGCGATGCCTGCGAAATCGTGAAGGATCGCGTCCGGCTTGTCTTCTTTCAGGACAGCAAGGATATCGTCGATATAAGCGCCTGCCTCGTTCAGGAACAGGAACGGAACGACTGCTGCCACGTTCTCTTCCTGGCCGCCCTTGTCGTCGTCCTTCTTGTCCTCGTTGTGCTTGTCGTTCTCAGCCATCCAGGACTTCATCGCAACGAATTTCGCGCCTGTGGGCTCGATAATGTTTCTGAAATTCTCAGTGGAGAAATAGGTTACACGAACGCCCCTGTTGACAAGCTCTGTCACAAAGGAAAGCGTAGGATTGACGTGACCGAACGCACCTAAAGATACAACCGCAATATGCATTTCATAACTCCTTTTCGTAAATCGATTCTGTCTTATCTGAATCCATCCTGCGTGATCCTCTGACCGTGCAGGATGGAATATGCTGCCTTATATCAAGGATCCCGTTTCAGTAATGGATCCTGCTGCGAATTTTAATTCTCCTTATTCTCAGCCATCTTAGCCTTCATCGCTGCGATCTCAGGGAAGTACTTGCGGATCGGGTAGAAGATCATGACAACGATAATGATACCGGAAACCATAGCCGGAATCAGGAAGCGGACGACATTGGTCGCTTCAACTGCGGACTCAGGCTGGCCGAAGGGTCCGAGCTGGGCATCGAATTTTGCCATAGCCAGGATCGCCAGCATACCGGAGCTGACCATCGTTGTGCCGCACTTCTGGGCAAAGCCCTTGACGGAAGAGACGACAGCGTTGAGCTGTTTGTTTTCCTTGAGCATAATGAAGTCGATCGTATCATTCACGATGATGTTGACGACCGCGTTGACCATAGCTCCGACTGCCGTCGCGATGAAGCTGACGATGCAGCAGTACATAAAGTTCATTCTTCCTGTGAAGAACAGGATCAGATACAGAATAACGGTGAGGATCTGGGACCACAGCATGGTCCTCCAGCCGGTCTTGAACTTCTTTAAGAAGATCGGCATCAGGAACATCATGGAAATCAGGGCGCCGACAGAGATAAAGCCCATGTAGGTAGAGATCGTGCCGCCGATCGTAGCACCGATCTGAGCCTCGTCCATAGTAGCGAAATCAACTCTCTTGGGAGCCCAGATGTACTGTGCATAATAAACGGAGGACGTGAACATGAAGCCGTAGGAAACGGATGCGCATACCCATACCAGGATGACCGGCCATACCTCTTTGTGACGGAAAACATAAGCGATCTGCTTGATTCCGCCGCTGTTGTCCTTGGACATATAGCGCTCTTCGGATGTCTTGTACAGGCCCCAGAAGGAAATGATGGCAAAAATGGAATAGAATACCATCAGGTTTCTGTAGCTGCCAAAGATCTGGACGAGCTGTGTGGAGAATGTGGAAGCGATCGTGAACATCAGCGCACAGACGCCGGCGCCTTTTGCGACGACATCGTTACGGACCTCATCATTGAGAGTCATAGCCGGAAGGATCGCCATCTGCGGCATCGTATAAGCCGTAACGACCATGCCGTAGATCATGTACCATATAAGCATCCAGGCGCACTTCTTCATCGGGCTGGACTGGATAAAGCTCGGATTGGAGAACAGGAACCACATATCGACCATCAGGACGATAGGTGTAAATGTGAACCATGTGCGGTATTTGCCCCACTTCGGATTGCAGGACTCGCAGATAACGCCCATCATAGGATCGTTAATAGCGTCCCAGATATTACAGATCAGCAGGATAACTGCCAGCTGTGCCGCTGTGATGCCTACAGTTTCCTGTGCGTAGAGTGAAAAATAGCTGGCGATCGTGGCCGCGATAGCCATAGCGCCGCCGTTGACGGATGTTGCGTGGAACCAGGTAAAGGCCTTGCTGACCTTTCCATCATCTTTTGCATTTACCTTAGGTGTCGTGTTTTCTGCCATACAATTCCCCTTTCCACCTCAGTGGTTAACTTATGAATACAACAGTGTTAGTTTAGCATAAATGTGCCCATCCGAAAAGTATATTCGCGCTGCGGTATGTTAAAATTACACAAGCATTATTATTCTTTCAGTGTAAGATATATGCAAATTGTCAGTCGTTATACAACACAGCTTTGCCGTTTGGTGAAAATTTCACGTATCCTTATGTACTATTAGTTGGAGATGCTATAAAATCATTTAGTAACTATTTTCATATCACAATTGAGAGGGCAATGAACATGAAATGCAGAACCAGATCCTACAGCGGAACTTTGGATCCGTCTGTAACACAACGTGAACTGACAAACCGTGCGATCGTCCGCGCTGCAGCTGCCGAAGGCATCGTGCTGATGAAAAATGACGGCATCCTTCCGATCGGCAAAGATACAAAGGCAGCCATCTATGGCAACGGTGTCGCGCATCTGATCAAGGGAGGAACAGGCTCCGGCGATGTCAATGAGAGGGAAGTCGTGAGCATCCAGGAAGGCCTGGCTGCAGCAGGAATCGAACTGACCAATGGGGAGACAGCGCTTGCCGCCCCCGGAAAGCTTAAGGCTGACCAGCTCGTCTGGAGAGATCACATCCTGGATCTCTTGAAAGACCTGGAGGCGGACAGCGGCATGGGATTCTTCCGCGTCATGGGACAGAACCCGTTTGTGGAAGGCGATTATAATCCGATCGACCCCGAAGCTGTAAAGGGTGCCGATGCCGTCATCTATATTCTCAGCCGTGTCGCAGGGGAAGGGCGCGACCGTTTTTCCGATGCCGGCGACTACTATCTGAGCGACAGGGAAAAACAGGAGCTGGCCCAGCTCTCCTCTTTGTCCGATAACATCATCGTCCTGGTGAACACAGGCGGCCAGATCGATCTGTCTGATTTTGAAAATTGCTCTTCGGTCCGCGCCATTGTTTACATCTCCCAGGGCGGCATGGAGACCGGAAACGCCGTCGCGGACGTGCTGACAGGCAAGGTCACTCCCAGCGGAAAGCTCACCTCTACCTGGGCCGTTCAGTACGGCGATTTCCCGAATTCCGCGACATTCAGCCATAATAACGGGGATACCGATCATGAGCTGTATGAGGAAGGGATCTATGTCGGCTATCGGTATTTTGACAGCTTTGACGTAACTCCATTGTATCCTTTCGGCTATGGCCTTTCCTATACAGAGTTTTCGATCGAAACCGGTGCGTTGACTGCAGACGAAAACGGCGCACATCTGTCCGTCACGGTGACCAATACCGGCAGCAGATGGTCCGGCAAGGAAGTTGTTCAGGTCTATGCAGCCTGCCCGCAGGAGGGACTGCGCAAAGAGGCAAAGCGCCTTGCAGGTTTCGCTAAAACATCCCTGCTTGCTCCCGGAGAGAGCCAGATCCTTTCGATCGACATGCCGGCAAAGCTCTTTGCAAGCTTCTCGGAAGAGAGATCGGCATGGATCATCGAAAAAGGCGACTACGCTGTCCTGGCCGGTAATTCCTCCCGCTCCCTTAAACTTGCAGGGATCCTGAAAGTTTCTGAAGATACCGTTATGGAAGCGGTCGGGCACGTTCTTCCTCTTCAGCAGGAGCTTCATGAGATCGAGCCGGACGCTGCCGTTCTGAATGTGTTCACAGCATGCTGGAGAAAAGAAGCTGATGAAAAGGGCATTGCGCCTGTCAATTTTGCTCCTGCCGCGGAAAGGATCTGCCGCCATCCGGCGACTGACCTTGATGCGAAAGCCCGCGCAGCTGCGGAGCAGCTCTCCGACGATGAGCTGATCGCCCTGCTGATGGGTGAGATCACAAAAGGACAGGATAACGTCAAAGACGGCGAGCTGGTCGAGACCGGTATCTATGTGCCCGGCGCTGCCGGTGAGACGACCTGCCAGCTGGAAGAGAAATACGGCATTCCCGCCATTTCCATGGCCGACGGTCCTGCCGGTCTTCGCCTCATGCGTTTTTACGACGTTGATAAGGCTACGGGAAAGATCTATGGAGAGAGCCTGCTGGCCGCGCTTTCAGGCGGACTGTTCAGTTTCAATCACGGGCACGAAAATGCTGACCGCTATTACATGTATGCGACAGCGATCCCGATCGGAACACTTCTGGCGCAGACGTGGGATCCCGAACTGCTCACCCGGATCGGCGAAATGGTCGGCGGTGAGATGAAGGAATTCTGCGTCACCTGGTGGCTGGCCCCCGGCATGAACATTCACCGCAATCCTCTGTGCGGGCGCAATTTCGAGTATTTCTCCGAGGATCCGCTCATCTCCGGCGTGATGGCTGCCGCGATCACAAAGGGCGTGCAGAGCATCCCCGGCATCGGGACCACGATCAAGCACTATGCCTGCAACAACCAGGAAGACAACCGCATGTTCTCGGACAGCACCCTTTCCGAGCGCGCGCTTCGTGAGATCTACCTGAAGGGATTTGAGATCGCTGTCAAGACCTCCCAGCCCATGTGCCTGATGACCTCGTACAACAAGATCAATACTGTTCCCGCCGCCAATAACACGGACCTGATCACAAACGTACTGCGCGGCGAGTGGGATTACCAGGGCATCGTCATGACTGACTGGACACCCACCACGGCGGGCTGTGCTTCTTCCCATGGCTGCATGATCGCAGGAAACGACCTGATCATGCCCGGCAACCAGAAGGATGTCGACGACCTCAGAAAGAGCCTTGCGGACGGATCTCTTCCGAGAGAGAAAGCTCTTGAGTGCGCGGCAAGGCTGATCCGCCTGCTCTATATGACGGACGGATATGAGGATTCCGTGCCGTACGGTGGAAGATTCGCTTGAGTATGCAGTTGAATAATGAAATAATATAATACGGAACAGAAACAGACACCCTGTCCGGGACCGCTGCCGCTGTGGCGCGAATCTCCCGTTCAGGGTGTCTGTTTTTGTTTCTTATTCTATCCTGCCTGCGCGGCATGTTTCTCATTCCAGGGTGTCCGTTTCTGTTCCTTGATCTGTTCTGCCTATACCGCATGACACTCATTCCAGAGTGTCTGTTTCTGTTCCTGGTTTCTGTTTCCTGGTTTCTGTTTCCTGGTTTCTGTTTCCTGGTTTATTCTTCTGCTGTAAATATTGCGATCGAGAAAGGCGGCAAAGTCACACTGGAATCGTTAACCTGGACCGGCGCTTCGGAAACGGTGAGGACCGCAGCGAGGGTCCCGCTCTCGTATCCGGTGCCCGCAAGGTCTGCCGTCTGGTCTGTTTCGGAGAGGTTCATGACTATACAGACAGGTTCATAGCTAAGTTCTGAAGGGCTGTCCTCTGGCATCTCCCTAACAAACCCACAAGTCTCTTTTCCTGTGATCTGCCCGAGGATCCTGGTCCTGCCGTGGGAGATCGCAGGGAAGCTGTTCCTGATCCGGATAGCCGTTCTGAAATAATTGTAAATGGAGAGGGGATCTTCAGCCTGTTCTTCCAGCGGCGGGAACTTCATGGAAAAGCTGTCCATCGCCTCCGGTCCCCTGCACATACCTTCCGCTTCAGCATTTCCTGTCCACTGCATCGGAGCTCTCTTGTTTTCATCCTTTCCGGAGCCCTTCATGCCCAGTTCCTCCCCGTAGTACAGAAAGGCATTTCCGGGCATCAGGAGATTGAGAGCGCCGGCAAGTTTGGTCCTGCTGCCGTCGTCGTAGGCGTAATAGCCGGTGCTGCGGGCCATATCATGATTTGTATAAAATGGCGCGTTGATATACTCAGGGTTTGCTGTTCCGAAGAGCTCTTCCTCCCTGACCAGTGCCTCAGCATATGCGGACGCCGGGCGGCTCCCCCGCACGACATTGGCGATCAGGCCGTCCTGTCCCGCAAAAGCAAAGTCAAACAGGGAATCCATTCCGCTCTCATAATACCTGGCATAGATGTTCTGGTTTTCCCATGCCTCGCCGACAAGGTAGGCATCCGGACTGATCTCCTTGACCGCTGTGTTGAACCACCTCAGGAACTCCACATTCTGCTCATGCATATCTGTGTAGTAGCTGGTGACGGCGTCCAGCCGGAATCCGTCCACGCCCTTTTCCAGCCAGAACGCGGCAATTTTTCTGATCTCTTCCCGCACTGCCTCCTGGTCAAGGTTCAGATCCGGCATTCCTTCCCAGAAGCGGCACTCGTAGTACCATACTGAATCTTTCAACTGGGCATAGCCTGCTGCCGGTTCCCTCTGGAAATTGTAGTAGGAGACATAGGAGCAGTCCTCAAAAGACGGCTCCTGCCCATCCGGAAGTTCTCTTAAATAAGCAGCCGCCTCCTGAAACCACGGGTGCTCTGTAGAGGTGTGATTGATCGCAAGATCCAGGATCAGCCGGATACCTCTAGCGTGACACTCCGCAAGGAGCGCGTCAAAATCCTCCATTGTTCCATACTGTGGATCGATCGCCATGTAGTCTGTGACATCGTACTTGTGATAAGTGGGCGACGGGAAAACAGGCATCATCCAGATCTCTGAGCAGCCAAGCCCGGCAATGCCGGAGCCCGGGTCAGCTCCTGTTTCGCTGCCCGCGCCGCCGATATAGTCCAGTTTCTGCCGAAGCCCGTTCAGGTCTCCGATCCCGTTCCCGTCAGAGTCGTAAAACGAATAGACAAAAACTTCATATGTAGTTCTCAGAGGGTCGTCCTCAGGAATGGAAAGAGGCGTCAGCGCTGCGGACAGCTCCTCCATCTGCGTCAGTTTGCCTTCCTGTACCTTGGCAGCATTCTCCTCAGATGCACCCTGCTCCTCCGCTTCCGTTTCCTGCTCTTCCGTCACTTCAGCAGCGGCACTTTCCGAGGAGATCTCCGCTGCGGGAGCTGCTTCTCCGGGAGCCGCTCCTACAAGAGCTTGATCTGTTTTCTTACCGCAGGCACATAGCAGCATTATCGATACTGCCATCAGCGCTGTCAGGGCACTCCCCTTACAAATCTTCCTGCGCATGGATCTCTCCGCCGCCTTTCTGTTTTCTATCCCGAATCTTTTTCCGATCATCATTTTTCTCCACTGAGGAACATGGGGACAGGTCCCCTGTCACCGTGTCCCACTGTCCCCACTAACCGCGGCAGCGATGGAGAGATCCACGGGAAGGTAAGGGATCATCGTCGCCTGCAGTGCGTGATAGATATCGGACTTGCCGGGCCATACTGTCCCCAGCAGTTCGTTGTTTCTGTCAAGCTGATGGTACCAGGAGCCATGGACATGGTCGAGGACCTTGTCGTCGAGGTAGGCCATGAACTGCGCAAAGCAGTCCGCATACTGCTCTTTTCCAGTCACATTGAGCAGGACAGAGGAGGTGTTGATTGCTTCCGCCAGGGTCCAGTGCATCCTGTCATGTACGACCGGGTTTCCGTCCCAGTCCGTTGTGTAAGCGATGCCCGGAGCTCCGTCCGCATTCCACGCATCTGCGACAGCGCGGTTAAAGAGATTCTCGGCAGCCGTCACATACGGTGCCGCCTTCTCCTTATCGGCCGCATAGGTGGACGTCGCCCACTGTGTAATCAGCCTGGCCCACTCGATCCCGTGGCCCGGCGTTGCCCCGTAAGGCTTGAACGGATCGTCCGGCTTGTCCTTGTTGCATTCCAGATCCGGCACCCATGCGCTGTTGAAATGCTCCGGGATGCGCCAGTTATGATCCTCTGCCCACACGATCACCCTGTCGATGATCCTGCCGGCGCGCACGCGGTATTCCTCTTTTTTCGCGACGTCGGCGACGGCCAGGAACGCCTCTACCGTATGCATGTTGGCATTGAGTCCCCTGTAATCGGACAGCTCTGTGAATTCCGTGTTCCAGGTATCTGCCGAGAGCCCCTCTTCTTCATTCCAGAAGCGCTGGTCATATACCTTCAGGGCTTCCTCCAGGAGCTCCGGGGCTCCGGGGATCTCTGCCAGGATACCGCTGGTCGCTGCCAGAATGACGAAGGCATGCTGATAGCACAGCTTGTTCGGAAGGATGCCGCCGTCTGCTGTCAGGCCGCTGAACCAGCCGCCGTGCTCTTTGTCGTTCAGCTCGCCGCAGATCCCGCGGATCGCGGCTGCCGCCAGGTCTTTGCTCCCTTCATGTCCGAGCATGGTCCCTATACTGTAGACATGCGCCATGCGGGAAGTGATCCAGGTCTCGCGCGGGCGATCCTTCCAGGGGGTACCGTCATCTCCCAGATAATAGGAGCTGCCTCCCGGCGAGGGGAACTGATGCCCGAAGGCGAGCAGTCCGTCCCTGACAGACTGAAGAAACTCTTTATTCTCCTGTGTTCCGAACAAATATTTCTTTTCCATTCCTAAACCTCTTTCTTTTTATGATTCTCCCGCGAGCAAATAATCCGAGAGTTCCTGCACCGTATCGAAAATATGGTCAGCTTTTGCCTCTTCCAGTTCCTGTCTCGTCCCGTACCCGAAGGTGACGCCGACGGAGGTGACACCGTTGCGGATCGCGCCGTAGATATCAAGATCCCGGTCTCCCACCATAACGGCATTGTCCCTGTCAAGGATGACAGCGCCGTCAGCATCTGAGAGCGCCTGCAGCGCTTTCCTGACCACGTATTCCTTGCTGTCGACACCGGAGATGTTATGATGGTCGTCTTCCATCCTGGCCCCACAGATCACGTCAAAATACTGCGCGATGCCAAAATGCTCCATAATGCGGACTACGAATTCCTCCGGCTTGCTGGATGCCACCGCCAGATGGATCCCTTTCCCGCTGCAGGCTTTCGAGAGTTCGTAGATTCCCTCGTACATTTCACATTCGAAAATACCTATATTCCGGTATCTCTCCCTGTATTTTTCGACCGCTGCCGTACACTGGGCATCATCGAAACCGTAACGCCTGTGAAATTCATCTCTGAGCGGCGGCCCCACGAATGTCTCCAGTTTCTTCAGGTCCGGTTCCTCTATTCCGAAATGGCGGAGCGCATATTGGACGCTTTTCGTGATTCCGGGCGCGGACTCGGACAGGGTACCGTCCAGGTCAAACAGCGCGTATCTGATTTTTCCCATAGATCACCTCATCCGAGCTGCCTGGAATTCTCCGTATACTGCATCAGTTCCAGGCGGTTGCCATCGGGATCGACCAGCCAGAACTGCCAGGATCCGTCTACGCCGCGGCGGGGCTTGCCCTCCGGTGTCAGGCCGTTCTCTGTAACTGCCTTCCAGGCTGCCTCGATATCTTCCACCTCTATGCACAGATGCTGATATCCGAAGGAATCCGCGAGGTCACGGTCTTCTTTCAGTTCCTGCCCGTCTGTGTGGAACAGTTCGATATACTGGTGAGGAGCGACTTCAATGTAATCGATCCACGCCCTGTCTCCCATCATCCTCATTCCCATGAGCATCTGCGGGTCAGCCTTTCCGGATGCCTCCATGGCAGCGAGCAGATCGGTGTAATGAAGCGTAAACACCTTTTTGAGCCCAAGGCCCAGGCAGTAGAAGTTCTCCATATTCACCGCATCTTTGACCTGATAGGCGACCTGGGTCGTATACTCGACAAAGGAAATGCTGTGTCCCTCCGGGATCTCAGGCATGCTGATCCTGGCTGCCTCTCCCTTTGGATACTCCGTGAACTGCACTTCGTTTCCGTCGGGATCATGGACCATGATCTCTCTCGCGCCGTCGATCGTAGTGTGAATATCCTCATCGATCGAAACGCCGTTTTCCAGAAGGCGTGCTCTTAACTCCTCGATGGAGCGCACTTCATAGTTGCGCTTAAAATATCCGTAGTTTTCTTTTCTGTTTTCAATGGACCGGACCATGCTGCTGTTAGGATAGAACAGCTCCATGAACTGGCCGTCAGCGAGTTTGAAGTAGGTCAGCCACTTCTCCTCTTTTCTGGCTTCCATTCCCCTGACTCTCTCTTCCATGAGAGCTCTCTCCCGCGCCTCTGAATCGGACAGCGTTTTCTCTCCGCGGTCTGCCGCTTCCAGAGATCTGCGGATCGCAGCCGCAAGGTCGCCGAAAGTAAGCGTGAAGTGCTCCTTCATGCCAAGTGCGTTCTTGTAGAATGCCTTCATGGCGTCCACGTTCTTCATATTAAAGGAGGCGTGTCCGATATTCCTTGCCCCGATGCTGCGGACCGGAAGCGGTGCCGGCTTCTCACAGGTGGAAAGGATGTCTGTAAATGCTCCGTTCTCTCCGCCGTTTAAGATCCCCGTCAGCACTTCGAGCACATGATACGCCATTTCCTTGGACGCTCTGCAGGGTCTCTTTTCCATCACGGCATCCGCGAGATCCGCAGGACCGACGCCGCGGGAATTACCGCTGAACGGAGTGTAGCTCCACAGCTCCACCGGCTGTGCGGGCTTACGATAATCTACACTGTCCGGCAGATATTTTACGGTGCCGCCGAACTGGTTGGCGTCTGTCAGATACAGGATCCCCTTCGTCCCGTACAGGGCGAAAAAGGCCGTGTCGGAGAGGTTGCTGTCCGCATCGATGTGCAGCGTTCCCGTCACGCCGTTTTCCAGCTGCAGGATCGCGGAGACCTGGCTCTCGTTCGGGGTGTCCATGACCTTTCCGAAGTCGGGGCTCTGCGGCATGATATTCAGATGGGTCGGATAAGGCCTGCCGATCACGCCTGCCACACGCTTTACAGGTCCCAAAAGGCTGACCAGGGCTGTCATATAATAGACGGCATAGTCATAGAGGATCCCCGCTCCCGGCTGTCTTAAGAAGGCAAAAATACTCAGCAGGATGTCATTTTTCCTGTTGCCGGAGATCACAAAGGAGTGAATGTCGCCGATCAGGCCGTTATCGATCGCTCTTCTGGCTGTCTGCAGCGCACTGCCAAGGAACGTATCCGGCGCCGAGGCGAGACCGAGCCCCTTCTCATCCGCCAGCTCCAGCAGCTCTTTTGCCTTCTCCGGGTCATCCGTGATCGTCTTTTCCGTATAGACGTGTTTGCCGGCGAACAGGGCCCTGCGGATCAGGTCGTAATGGGTCCCGACCGGCGTCAGAACAACGACCATCTCGATGGCAGGATCTGCCAGCATCTCGTCTACCGTATACGCTTTGATCTGATACTGGGCCGCTTTTTTCTGTGCGCTCTCAATATGATTGGCCGCGACACCGATGACCTCCAGCTGGTCGAATACCTCCGTCATGTTTTTGAGGTAAATATCACTGATCGCACCGGCACCGATCACTCCGACATGCATTTTTCCTGTTTCCATAGTGCCCCCTTGTTGTTAAAAAAAATTGAATTCCGATCTCTGTCAGTAAAAAAACAAGTCAGGGAAAACTCCCTGACTTATATTATACGCTGTTCCTGTTAATGAAATAAACAGATTTCTTTCACCAGTGTGCTGTGAAACCGTTCTATTATTTGACGAATGCCGCCACTTTCGCTGCGATGCTCTTGCCGTCAAGGCCGTATTTTTCAACGAGCTGGCCTGCTGTTCCGGACTCACCGAATCTGTCTTCGATACCGATCCTGCACATTCTGGTAGGGCACTTCTCGGAGAGGACCTCTGCTACTGCGCCGCCGAGGCCGCCGATGATGCTGTGCTCTTCTGCAGTGACGACCTTGCCGGTCTTGCTGGCGGAAGCGATCAGCAGCTCTTCGTCGATCGGCTTGACTGTGCAGATGTTGATGACTTCTGCATCGATGCCCTCATTCTTGAGCTGTTCGGCAGCATCCAGAGCGGAAGCTACGCAGATACCTGTAGCGACGATCGTGACGTCCTTGCCCTCTTTGAGGATCTGGCCTTTGCCGATCTCGAATTTCATATCGGGATCATTGAATACGGGAACCGCATAGCGGCCAAAGCGCATATAGACAGGGCCGACATATTCTGCCGCTGCCTTCACGCAGGCTCTCGCCTCGATATCGTCTGAAGGGTTCAGGACGACCATTCCGGGGATCGTGCGCATCAGGGCCATATCCTCGTTGCACTGATGGCTGGCTCCGTCCTCACCGACAGTGATGCCGGCATGCGTTGCGCCGATCTTGACGTTCAGGTGCGGATATCCGATCGAGTTGCGGACCTGCTCGTATGCTCTTCCGGATGCAAACATGGCAAAGGTGCTGGCGAACGGGATCTTTCCTGCTGCCGCAAGGCCAGCCGCGATACCCATCATGTTGCCCTCTGCAATACCGCAGTCATAGAAGCGCTCGGGGAACTGCTTTGCAAAATAGCATGTTCTCGTGGATTCCTTCAGGTCTGCGTCCAAAACGACTATATTACTGTTCACTGCGCCGAGCTCTTCGAGTGCGTGTCCGTAGCTCTCGCGTGTGGCAATTTTCTTAATGTCTCCCATGTGATTCACTCCTTCCGGTGTTCGTGATCAGCCGTGTGCCTTATATGTTGCACGCGGTCTCAAAACATATCGTCTGCCTCTTATGCGAGAGATGCTGCGATCGCATCCAGCTCGCCCATTGCCTGCTCGTACTGGGCATCGTTCGGTGCCTTTCCGTGCCAGCCGGCATTGTTCTCCATAAAGGAAATGCCCTTGCCCTTGACGGTGCTGGCGATGATCGCTGTGGGCATGCCCTTGGTATTTCTGGCTTCGGCAAATGCAGCACGGATCTGGTCAAAGTCGTGTCCGTCGATGCAGATCACATGGAAATTGAATGCCTCAAACTTCTTGTCGATCGGCTTCGGGTTGTTGACTTCCTCAATATTTCCGTCGATCTGGAGGTTGTTGTTGTCAACGATCACGACGAGATTGTCCAGCTTCTTGGCGCCGGCAAACATAGCTGCCTCCCAGACCTGTCCTTCCTCGAGCTCGCCGTCTCCGAGCAGTGTGTAAACACGGAAATCCTTCTGGTCGATCTTTCCTGCAAGAGCCATGCCGCAGGCTGCGGAGATGCCCTGTCCGAGGGAGCCGCTGCTCATATCAAGACCCGGCAGATACTGCATGGAAGGATGGCCCTGGAGCCTTGCGCCGAGATGACGGAAGGTCTTGAGCTCTTCTACCGGGAAGTATCCCTTCTGAGCCATAACGGAATAAAGAGCAGGTGCCGTGTGTCCCTTGGAAAGGACAAAACGGTCTCTGTCGGGATCCTTCGGATTCTGGGGATCCACATGCATTTCCTCGAAGAAAAGGAAAGTATCGATATCCGCAGCGGAAAGGGATCCGCCCGGATGTCCCGCCTGCGCGGAGTACACCGCCGTAATGGCGCCTCTGCGGACTTCATTCGCAATCTTTTTCAGCTGTAAATTGTCCATATTTCTGCTCCTTTGCTTGTTTTCAAATTTCTGATCTATTTATAATGGTCTCCCTGAAGCGTTTCCGCCAAAACGGCCTTTTCCGCTTCCAGGGTCCCATCATATGACTTTCTCAAATATACTGCACTTTTACCTGGCCCGCACGCGTTCAGTTCTGCCCGTAATAGGCATTGGCGCCGTGCTTGCGGTAGTAATGCTTGTCCTGCAGTTCCTGCGGAGCCGGCTCAACCTTGGGGTTGATGATCTCGGTGCGCAGCGCCATCTTGGCGACCTCTTCGAGAACAACAGCGCTGTGGACGGCGTCCTCAGCATTCTTGCCCCAGCAGAACGGGCCGTGATTCTTGCACAGGACTGCGGAGACTGCCTCATAATCCTTGCCCATTCTGGCAAACTCGTTGACGATCAGATGGCCTGTATTTTCCTCATAGGCATCCTCGATCTCGTCAGCGGTAAGGCACCGGAGGCAGGGAACCGGTCCGTAATAATAATCAGCGTGCGTGGTTCCGTAGCAGGGGATGTCCCTTCCGCTCTGTGCCCAGCTCGTCGCATAAGGGGAATGGGTGTGAACGACACCGCCGATCTTCGGAAACGCCTTGTAGAGCTCCAAATGAGTAGCTGTATCGGAGGACGGTTTGTAATGTCCCTCTACCACATTGCCGTTTAAGTCGACAACGACCATATCTTCCGGCTTTAATGCATCATATTCCACGCCGCTGGGCTTGATAACGAAAAGTCCGCTCTCTCTGTCGATCCCGGAGACATTTCCCCAGGTAAACGTGACGAGATTATGTTTGGGCAGCAGCATATTGGCTTCATACACTTCCTGTTTGAGTGCTTCCAGCATTTTTTCACCTTTCTGCCAACTGATGGCATTTGTCTGAAACTGCAGTTACGATCTGTATCAGATCTCGTACGCGCGTCATTTCTTGCACATACACATCATTTTTATTATATTAAAATGAAAAAAACCTGTACAGATGTAAAACATAAAAATAATTAAGAAAAAACTAAAATATATCAGTTTTATGTAAAACAATTGTTTTTGACTTCACTTCGGTAAAATATATGACAGACAATATCTGCGAAACAGCTAAAAATTCCAAAGCGCTCTTTCTCGATCTCGATGGAACGCTTCTTGACGACCGTAAAAAAATATCGGAAAAGAACCGGCTTGCCATTGACCGCATGCTTGCCATGGGCCACCGCGTCATCATTACTACGGGCAGGCCGCTCGTCAGCGCCAGGGTACAGGCGAAAGCGCTCGGGCTCACCGGCAGCGGCTGTTACCTGATTGCGTATAACGGGGGCGTTCTTTTCGACACGGAACATGAAAAGGTGATCTATAAGCAGACGATCCCTCTTCCCCTGATCCGGCTCGTCTTTGACGAAGCAAACAAACGAGGCCTTCACATCCAGACCTATGATGACGACTATGTCCTGGCAGAGCCCCGCTGCGACAACGAGTACCTGCGGTACTACTCCACGAACTTCGGCGTTCCCTCCAGGATCATCGACAGCGTCCGGTCCCTGACGCAGGAGCCGGTCAAAATGCTGATGATCGACATGGAGGATCCTTCCCGTCTCGAGAGTATGCGCGGGTGGGTCGCAGAACATGCAGGAGAACAGCTGGACACCTTTTTCTCCAGCGAAGTGTTCGTCGAGATCATAAGCAAAGGATTAAATAAAGGGAATGCCCTGAGGCAGATGGCTGCTCTCCTGGACATTCCCCTGGAAAATACGATCTCTGCCGGCGACGCCGGCAACGACCTCCCGATGATCCGCGCGGCACATCTTGGCTGTGCCATGGCCAACGCCTCCGATGCGGTCAAAGCAGCCGCCGGCTATATCACTGAAGCGGACAACAATCACGACGGTGTCGCAGAGATCATAGAAAAATTCATTTTATAAACATAAACCGCACATACAGAGTCCTGCATGATCTCAATGATATGATCGATCCGGATTCCGTATGTGCGGTATTTCTTATTCTGCAGTATTTCTTTTTTACAGTATTCCTTATTTAAGGAAGCCGTTAATGATCTGCTCTTCCGCTTCCTGCTCTGTAAGGCCAAGAGTCATGAGCTTGATGAGCTGGTCGCCTGCGATCTTGCCGATCGCCGCCTCATGGACGAGCGCTGCCTCGACGTTGTTGGCCTCCAGTCCCGGAACGGCCAGGATCCTGCCCTGGTCCATGATGATGGAATCGCATTCCGTGTGGCCGTTGCAGGCGGCATTGCCCACCAGCTTGGCGTCGAATTTCTGATAGGAATTATCTCTTGCGACAGAGCGGGAGACGACGTCTGCGCTGCATCCCTCTCCGTTCATATTCACCACATAGGTGCTGATCGCGTTCTGCTCGCCGTGTGTCATCAGGCGCTCACGCACGACCAGCTTGGCTCCTGCTGCCAGTTCCGCGGTCGTAGTGCGGTTGGTATCATCCACGCCTTTGATCTGCACCATCTCCATCTCGGCGTAGCTGTCCTCTTCCATATAGACTTCCGTGCCGGGATTCAGGATCCTCTTGCCGGCGCCGTTCCCGGAGCCGTAGTGTTTTTCCACATAGCGGACCTTGGCCCCTTTTCCTACATAGAAGCGGTGAATACCATCGTGCTGGGAATCCTTGGGACCGCAGTTATCGATTCCGCATCCCGCGACGATGATGACATCCGCATTTTCACCGATGTAAAAATCGTTATAGACCACCTCTGTCAAGCCGCTCTTTGTGAGCACGACAGGAATATGGACGCTCTCGTTTTTCGTGCCGGGCTTGATGCGGATATCGAGTCCGCTTCCGCCCTCCTTGGGAATGATCTCGATGTTCTCTGTAGAGACTCTTCCCGCGGATTCGCCGTTGGCACGGATATTAAAGGCGCCCTCCGGCACCTTGTGCAGGTCGGCTACCTCCTTTAAAAGGCGCTTCTGTATTTCATCCAGTTCTCTGATTTGCAGCATTTTTTCCTCTTTTCAGCTTCTTACATGATCCGCTGTTTTAAGCGGCCGTTTCAATGTATGCGCCGCCTCCCGGGCGGTTCTGCGGCTATTCCTGTCAGATATTTACTGTATCTCCGCTCTTTACACAGCCGGGGATCGCAGCCGTTGTGCCGATGAGTCCGGGAAGGATCTCATCCTTGGGTCCCTGCGCCGCCAGATGTCCGTCACGGATCACCAGGATCTCATCCGCGATGTTCAGGATCCTCTCCTGATGGGAAATGATCAGGACCGAGCTGTCATGGATGCCCTTGCGGATCTCTTCAAAGACTTCGATCAGGTTCTGGAAGCTCCACAGATCGATCCCCGCCTCAGGCTCGTCAAACAGGGAGATCCTGGGAGCCTTGGCAAGGACAGTCGCGATCTCGATGCGCTTGAGCTCACCGCCCGAAAGGCTGGCGTTGACTTCGCGGTCGATATAATCTCTCGCGCACAGGCCTACCTTGGACAGATAGATGCAGGCATCCGCAGCCGAAAGCTTTTTATTGCCGGAAGCAAGGCGGATCAGGTCCAGTACCTGGATCCCCTTAAAGCGGACCGGCTGCTGGAAAGCGTATCCGATCCCCGTTTTTGCTCTGTCCGTGATGGACATATTCGTTATATCTTCTCCGTCCAGAAGGATCCTTCCGGACGTCGGCTTTTCAATACCGGCGATCAGGCGGGCGAGCGTGGATTTTCCTCCTCCGTTGGGACCCGTAATGACGATCATCTTGTTGTCCGGGATCTGAAAACTGATATCACGGATGATCTCCTTATTAGAGCCATCCGAATCCACATCAAATGTCAGGTTCTGTATTTCCAGCATGAATGTATTACCTCCAGGTCTTTGACTGCCTGTTTATTTAAAGATTACTTACATTAATTAATACTTGTTCCGGGCGAGCCCGATTCCATCCTATTTTCATGATTATAGGGATAGTTGTCAAGGGGCAAAAAATACGTTCTGTGGTCTGTTGACACCGTCACTTTAGCATGCTAACATGGTGAAGATTCACAGCGTTACATCGTAGTTGCATATTATTGATAGCTTTTTAAGAAAGAGAGCGTATTTTATTATGAAGAAGTTACTTGCATTATTACTGACAGGTTCCATGGTCCTCTCGCTTGCGGCCTGCGGTCAGGCCGCACCTGCGCAGCAGGCTTCCGAGCCCGCACCGGCCGCTGAAGAGGCTGCTCCTGCTGAGGAAGCTGCCCCCGCTGAAGAGGCCGCTCCCGCCGAAGCCTCCGATTCCGCTTACGGCGAAGGATATGTCTTCAAGCACGGTTTCGACCTTGACTACCCTCCGTATTCCTATATCGATGAAAACGGCCAGACCGGCGGCTTTGACGTAGAGATGGCACAGGCTGTCTGCGAGTACTACGGCTGGCAGTACGAAGCCGTTCCCTTCAACTGGGATGCCAAGGATGCCGAGCTCAATGCCGGCAGCTGCGACTGCATCTGGTCCGGATTTACAGTAAACGGCCGTGAGGATGACTATCTCTGGAGCAAAGCTTATTCCGACAACACTCAGATGATCATGGTAGCCAAGGACTCCGGCATCTCCTCTCTGTCAGATCTTGGCGGAAAGATCGTCGGCGTGCAGACTTCTACCTCCGCTTACGACCTTCTCAATGACGAGGAAGGCCAGGCTGAGCTCAGCAGTACTTTCCAGTCCCTGGAGGTCTATGAGACCTATACCATCGCATTCAACGACCTCAAGGCAGGCGCCATCGACGCGATCGCGATCGACGTCACGAGCGGTAATTACCTGATGAGCGGCGAAGATGGCTATGTTTTCCTTGACGAAGCACTCGGAAGCGAGCAGTACGCGATCGGTTTCCGCAAGGGCGACACAGAGCTCTGCGATCTGGTCAATGCAGCTCTGGATGCTCTTGTCGCAGACGGGACCTACGATGCGATCGGCCAGAAATATCCAGAGATCTACGATTTCCTTTGCCTGAACTGATAAGCTGTTAACAACCCATAATACAACGACTGCAGTTTCGCCCTCTCTTTCTGAAAGGGCGGACTGCAGTTCCTTTATTCCAAGGGAGTTTTTGTATATGACCTTATCTACTATGTTATCGACGATGGCTGCCGGAATGCTGCGGACCTGCGGTATTTTCGCCCTTACCCTGATCGGCTCCCTGCCGCTTGGCATGGTCGTAGCCCTGCTGCGCAAATCCCGCTCTCCCATCGTGCGCGGCATCATCCGCGTCTATATTTCCGTGATCCGCGGCACGCCCCTGATGCTGCAGCTCCTGGTCTGGTACTTCGGCCCCTTCTATCTGTTTGAGTGGTCGATCCGCGGCTGGCGTTTCCCCGCCCTGATCCTCGGATTCATCGTCAATTACGCGGCCTATTTTGCCGAGATCTACCGCGGCGGCATCGAATCCATGCCGGTCGGGCAGTATGAAGCGGCGGAAGTCCTGGGTTATACAAAGACCCAGACCTTCATGCGCATCATCCTCCCGCAGGTCATCAAGAGGATCATGCCCTCCATCACAAATGAGGTCATCACGCTCGTCAAGGACACCTCCCTTGCGTTTACGCTCGCCTATCAGGAGGTATTCTCCCTCGCCAAGCAGATCTCTGCTTCGCAGACATCTTTCATGCCGTTCGTGATCGCCGGCGTATTCTATTTCATTGCCAACTATGCCGTACAGTTCGCCATGGAGCGGATCGAGAAGGCACTGAATTATTACAGATAAGCGGAAAAGCGCTTCGAAGAAAATATACGGAGAATACTATGATCTTAGAGATGAAAAATATTGAGAAGCACTTTGACGATCTGGAGATCCTTAAAGGGATCAGCATGGGCGTCGACAGCGGAGAAGTCGTCAGTATCATCGGACCCTCCGGATCCGGAAAATCGACGCTCCTTCGCTGTGCGACCTTCCTGGAGACGATCGACGGCGGCGAGATCCTGTACATGGGCAAAGAGGCCGCTCACACGGATGCCAACGGCAAAGTCGTCTATGTCCACCACAAAGAGCTGCGCGAGTTCCGCTCCTACTACGGCCTGGTCTTCCAGCAGTTCAATCTCTTTCCGCACTACAATGTCCTGCAGAACCTGACGGACGCCCCGATCGAAGTGCAGCACCGCAGTAAGGATGAGGCCGAGGAGACTGCCATGGAACTGCTTCGCAAAATGGGCATCGAGGATAAGGCAAAGGCCTATCCCTACCAGCTCTCCGGCGGCCAGCAGCAGCGCGTCGCCATCGCCCGGGCTCTTGCCATGAAGCCGGAGATCCTCTTTTTTGACGAGCCCACCTCCGCACTGGATCCCGAACTGACAGGAGAAGTCCTCAAGGTCATCCGCCAGCTCGCAGATGAGAAAATGACCATGGTCGTCGTCACCCACGAAATGGCCTTTGCCAAGGCCGTCAGCAACCGCGTCATCTTTATGGCCGGCGGCGTGATCGTGGAGCAGGGCGATCCCGCCCAGGTCTTTGACGATCCGAAGGAAGAGCGCACGAAGCAGTTCCTGAGAGTATTTGAGCGATAAGTCAGGTGAGTCAACGGGGACGCATCCGCTGACTCATTTCAGTGAAACCAGACCACAACATGCATCTGCAGCCTCTGCGGCTTCTTCGTGTAGATCTGCTAACATTCATTGTTCACTCCAGACAGATGCAGCCTCCAAACTCGCATCCGCGCTGATGCACGGATGCTCAGACAGTCGGCTTTGCAGGACAGTTTGAAAACTGCCCTGCAATCTGCCTTTCACTCACAATGAATGAAGCAGATCTAAACACTCATACGCAGCAGATCCTGCAGACGCCTGCCGCGGTCTGTCTCCAAAACGAGTCAGCGGATGCGTCCCCGTGACTCACTTTCTCACCACTACGTTTATGACAGCAAATCCTTACCACTCAATCAAATATAGTATCATGGACCCGACCGGCAATGTTACCGCCCTTGTGGAGAGCCCGGTCGGCCTTTCTATGCAGCCGGATGTTGCGGACAGGATCATGAAAAAGCATCCGGAAGTGGAGCAGGCAGGTTTCCTTATCTTTGAGCCGGAT
>JAFTFD010000012.1 GCA_017449745.1 Lachnospiraceae bacterium | reverse complement strand
TTTTCGATCAGCGCGATCATGGCGTATCCGCCGCCAAAGGTAAACAGGCCGATCTTCGCGAATGACAGGAAGAGGTCGAAGATGATATTCATATCAGTATAATTGATCAGTTTCCGGCACAGTTATGCTCACCGCAGTGCTCATGGCCACATTCACCGTCGTGGTGATGCCCATGGTGATCGCAGCGGGCGTCAGGATCATACTCCAGATTTCCTTCGGCAAGCGCCCTGGCTGCTTCATCAGCAGAACCTTGGACTCCGCCATATAGTTTGATTCCGGCATCCGCAAGTGCCATCTGCGCACCCATACCGATCCCGCCGCAAATCAGGGCATCCGCCTTTGCTGCCTGCAGGAAACCGGCCAGTGCGCCGTGTCCGCTTCCGTTGGTGTCTACGATCTGCTCATTCACGATCTTTCCGTCTTCTACATCGTACAGCTTGAACTGCTCTGTGTGACCAAAATGCTGGAAGATCTCTCCGTTTTCATAGGTTACTGCGATTCTCATGGTATCCGTTCCTTTCTCTTTGATTGCCAGTTTGATATCGACCGGTTTGTATTCGAAGTGTCCGCCCGTGATCAACAGCCTTTTTCCGTTTACGAGAGCGTCAGCGACCTTTTTCCTCGCGCTGTCGTAAATAGCTGTGACAGTCGTCCTGGCGATATTCATCCTGGACGCGCAGGCCTCCTGTGTAAGGCCTTCATTGTCCAGGAGCCTGAGTGCTTCAAATTCGTCAACGGTCATCAGGACATTATCTGTGGCTGTGGTGTCATCCGGCGAGAAGCTTCGGTAGACCGGGAGCTGCTCTATTCTGCGGCATCGTAGTGGTCTCGGCATAAGTTCTCCTTTCTGACATATGTCAAAAACATCATAAACTCAAATCTGACATATGTCAATTACTATTTTTCAATCTTTCAGGGAAAAGGATATGTTTCCCTTGAAGATCAGTACAGCCGGAGACTTTGGCCTCCGGCTGTGTGTATGTACTGATATTTAATCCTTCTTCTTGTTTCTCTTGCCGCTGTTGGCGGTTCCGCGGACCTCTTCGTGATAGAAGTAATCCACGATGGTGGGATGGCCCTGCGGGACTCTCTCGTACGGTGTCTCATTATCCACGAACCGACAGCCGTATTTCCTTGCGATCTCTTCAGCCTTCTTCTCCAGCGTTTCGAAATAGCTGCGGTTCTTCTTGCCGTAGATTTCTTCATAGAGCGGAAAAAGATCCGGGTACTTCTCAGCGATATAATCCATGATGATCTTTCTGAAGCCGCCGCGCAGGTTCAGATTTTCGAGCCATACCAGATCACACTGATCCTTCACGCGTTCAATGATCGCCTCGATATCCGTGATCCCGGGGAATACCGGGGATATAAAGCAGACCGTCCGGATACCTGCATCGTAAACCTGCTTCATGGCCGCAAGCCGGCGTTCGATACTGACAGCATCATCCATATCTTCGCAGAAGTCTTCGTCCAGTGTGTTGACTGACCAGGATACCGTCAGCATGTTCTTCTGATTGATTTCCTTCAGAAGATCAAGGTCGCGGAGCACAAGATCGGACTTTGTACAGATCAGGATATCCGCGCCACTGTCCTTCAATTCCTCCAGGACGCTTCTGGTCCTGCCATAAATCTCCTCCTGTGGGAGATAACCGTCCGTAACCGTACCGATAATGACCTTCTGCCTGGCATACTTCTTCGGATCTTTGATGGCGGGCCATTCCTTTACGTCCAGGAAGGTTCCCCATTCCTCCGTATGCCCTGTGAACCGCTTCATAAAGGACGCGTAGCAATACTTACAGCCATGGGTACAGCCAACGTAGGGATTGACCGCGTATCCTCCAAGAGGAGCGTTCGATTTGGTCATGACGCTTTTTGTTTCTACATGTCCAACTTTGATCTCAGGATTCAGCATTTTTCTGGTCTCCATTCCATTCCGGTCCGCGCTGAACGGACGTCCACTGGACGTCCAGCGCCCTCCAAAACTTTATTAAATGCGTCAGGAAGTTCCTGCACCATGTTTTCTTCACCGATAATCGGCACAAGGTCTTCCTTCATAAAAACCGGAATTTCCAATGCATGAGCCTGCTCAGTAAGGCCGTAGGCCCACGCCGGTTCCGTATGTACTTTCTTCTTCATTGCTCCGGTCATCGTGCCAACCACAATCCAGTCGATCCCTGTCAGATCCACCTCACCTGGATCATCAAAAAGCGGTTCAAATGTCACATGAAAGTGCCTGGCTTTGACATTTTTCTTCAGTACCTGCAGCCGCCAAAGATCCGATTTTCTGGTGATCGTTACGCCAAACCAGGCGTTGGGAAGGTCTGTATCGATTTTCAGAAGATCCGGCCGCTTTGACAGGAAAATAGCTTCATGCTGAGGATTCTCCTTCAGTTTCTGAAAGGCAGCCTGAAGCCATTCGTCCTTCCATGCGCATAAGTCGCTCATACCGGTCAGCAGCCAATTACCTGGTTTTTCGCGCTCCAGAATTTTGAGCTTCTGCTCATAGTACTCCGGTTTGGAAAAATCATCTGTGATAAGGAATCTTCGGCAATTGTTCCGGGCATAGCAGTAATCACACCCGATCGGACAGCCGATCACCAGGTTCAGGTTCTTGATCAGGTCTTTGATACACTTGCTCATTTCGGCTGCCATCCTTCCAGGTTCAGACGGATCCGGTCCAGATATTCTTCCGCAGCCTTCACTTCATCTGCCGTAAAGCCCTGATAGTAGATATCGCCCATCTCTTCAGATAAAGCGATATAATCCTCTTCCAGATCTCTGGCCTTATCTGTCAGGAAGAGAAGCGTCTTCCGCTTATCTGCGGAATCCTGTCTGCGCTGGATCAGTCCGTTTTTCTCCATCCTTTCCAGCATGGTTGTCAGCGATGTGATCGCCAATCCGCACTTTTCGGAAACCGTCTTGATTGGCACACCATCCTCCTGGAAGAGGACATACAGGATCCGTCCCTGAGCGCCGTTGAAAGCCTCTATGCCTCGTTCTGCCAGAATCTTTTCAAATATACGGTCCCCAAGCTGCTTGATCTTGGAGACCTGAAAACCACCATTTATTCTCATGCAAAAGCTCCTATATAGTATTATATTGCTACTATATAGGAGCTTTCTGGTTTTGTCAATATGCTTTTCAGAACAGTTTTGATAAATTATTTCAATATTTCCGATAGCGTCTGCATAATGGCACCGATATCATACGGCTTTGCCAGATGGCCGTTCATTCCCGCTTCAAGCGCGATCTTCCGGTCCTCTTCAAAGGCATTCGCAGTGACGGCAACAATCGGGATTTCTGCTTTCTTCTGATCCTCCATCGCG
>JAFTFD010000204.1 GCA_017449745.1 Lachnospiraceae bacterium | reverse complement strand
CGCCAGCCTATTCCTCATCCAGGCGTTACTGTGTGCAGCTTCCCGAAAACTACTCCGGGGATGCCCTTGTCTGGATCCGGATCGACGACGGCGTGCGCATGGAGTGGCAGGAAATACATATAAAATAAGCAACGAATCTGTCATCAGGGTTGTGCGTCCGCCATTCTGTCCTGATGACAGATATTAAAGGAATATAATCCATCTTTTTGTCTGATGCTGCATTTTCTGATTTCTCTTTCTGCTTTAAAATACAGGAAGAATTTCCGGAAACCCCATATAAAGACGCGTCTGTTTCATGGTAAAATAGTGCATGAATAGAAATGTTTGCACCTACATCAGACGCCGGGTCTTTGAGGAGGAAGAGGATGACAGAAAACAGCAGCGGATATGCAGCCGGGTACCGGGAAAGCGGCAGCACCATGCGCAGGGAAGAAGGCTTTGAAGGCCAGCGCATGTTTGTCCTTCCTGTCGAGACGTATAAGGATTACATCGACAACCCGCAGGTAAAGCGCCTGTATCTGACGGATGTGGGCTATTTTCCCCGCGCTGCCGGGCATTTCCGGGAGCGCAGTATCGGCATCCCGGAGAATATTCTGCTGTATTGCACAGAAGGAAAAGGGTCTGTCTGGATCAATGGCAGGGAGTATGTCTTAAGGCCAGGCCAGGCCTTCTGTATTCCAAGGTTCCGCAGTCATTATTATTATGCGGATGAAAAAGAACCATGGAGTATCCTGTGGGTGCATTTTGCGGGGACTGATGCAGATTTTTATCCCCTGGCGGACTGCAGGATCATAACGTTCACTTCTGCGCATGCGACTAACCGCATGTCTTTTCTGTTTGACCTTCTCTTCCGTGTTCTGGAAGGAACCTATACGCTTGGCAATTTTATCTATATCTCGCAGGTGCTGGCGCTCCTGCTTGCGGAGATCTATGTCCGCGAGAAAAAAGAGGATACGGATGTGCGCAACAAGCATGTGACCGATATGGTCCGCTATATGTACACGCATATTTCGGAAGAAATTTCCCTCGAGAAACTGTGCGGGCAGTTTAAGCTCTCAAAAAGTTACGTGAACAGCATCTTCTATAAATGTACGGGGCATTCGCCGGTAGATTTTCTTATCCGCATACGCATGCGGGAGGCGTGTAAGCTCCTGCGCATGTCGGATGCCTATATCTATGAGGTTGCCAGAAGCGTAGGGTATCAGGATCAATATTATTTTTCCAGGGTATTTAAAAAAGTGGTCGGCGTATCGCCTAAAGAATACCGTGAAAACGAATACTTTTTCTATCAGTAGCAGGAGCCGCGCCGCGTAAAGGGGTGAATGGCTTATGGCTTGGCCTCCGGGCATGTCCCGGGGTATAGATACTTGCATAACAAAAATCGGAAGGAGCAGTACAATGAGCAGCGTTCGTGTATGGGAAGAGCAGGTGACGATTCCGACCTATGAGATCGGGGAAGCGGAGAAAAATCCGATCTTTCTCGACAAACGGGTCTACCAGGGCAGCAGCGGCAAGGTATATCCTTACCCCACAGTAGAACATATCTCCGATGAGGTGACGCAGAAGATCTATAACGCGGTCTTTCTGGAGAACGAATACCTGAAAGTGATGGTCCTGCCGGAATTGGGCGGGCGCATTCAGCGTGCGACGGATAAGACGAACGGATATGATTTCGTTTACTGTAACCATGTGATCAAGCCTGCCCTCGTGGGCCTTACCGGGCCATGGATCTCCGGCGGGATCGAATTCAACTGGCCGCAGCATCACCGCCCGACGACCTATCTGCCGACTGATCACCATATTCAGGAAAACGAGGACGGGAGCTGCTCCCTTCTGATCGGGGATGTCGATCAGATGTACGGCACCAAAGTAGTGATGAAGATCACCTTGTATCCGGGCAAAGCTTACATTGAGATCACAGGCCAGCTATACAACAGGACGTCCCTTCCGCAGACTTTCCTCTGGTGGGCGAATCCGGCTGTTCCGGTCAACGACCATACACAGTCCATCTTCCCTCCCGATGTGCACAGTGTCTATGACCACGGAAAACGCGCTGTCAGCCGTTTCCCTATCGCGACCGGGGAATACTATAAGCATGATTACAGCGAGGGCGTCGACATCTCCCGCTATAAAAACATTCCTGTGCCTACCTCTTACATGGCTGAGCGCTCCGACTACGATTTTGTAGGCGGTTATGACTATGGAGTTGGCGCAGGTCTCCTCCATGTTGCCGATCATCACGTCTCGCCCGGCAAAAAACAGTGGACATGGGGATGCGGCGATTTCGGGAAGGCATGGGACCGGAACCTGACCAATGAAGACGGCCCTTATATTGAGCTGATGACGGGCATGTACTGTGATAATCAGCCGGACTTCACGTGGCTGGCGCCGTTTGAAGAGAAGGTGTTCACACAGTACTTTATGCCTTATAAGGCCGTAGGCCAGGTAAAAAATGCGACCACTCGGGCAGCGATGAACGTAGAGCCTGTCGAAGATAAAAGTGCGCTGGATGTCTGCATTTATGCAACGCAGGCCTATGAGAACGTCCGGATCATCGTGACAGAAAATGGAAAAGAAATCTGCTCAAGAATGGCAGATCTTTCGCCTACTGCCGTTTTCCATGAGATCCTGCCGGCCGCCTTTGAAGATTTTTATAACGTCTGTGTACGAGTTGCCGCAGACGGTGAGGAGCTTGTTTCCTATCAGGCAAAGGATCAGGGGATCCCTGAGCTGGCGGAGCCTGCAGCTGCACCAGCCTCTCCCGAGGAGACCAGGACCAGCGAGGAACTCTATCTGACTGGGCAGCATCTGGAGCAGTACCGCCATGCCACGTGGCTGCCGGATCCTTATTATCTCGAGGGGCTCAAGCGGGATCCCGGTGACTCCAGGATCAACAATGCCTATGGCCTGCTGCTCCTGCGGCGCGGCGCGTTTGCAGAGGCGGAGCCTTATTTCCGCACTGCGATCAAAAGGCTTACAGGGAACGGCATGTTCAACAACCCGTATGACGGGGAGCCGTTCTATAACCTTGGACTGTCCCTGTTCTATCAGGAGCGCTTTGAGGAAGCCTATGACGCGTTCTATAAGGCGATCTGGACCAGCGCACAGCAGGAGATGGGGTACTATTATCTTGCGGCGATCGCAGCCAGAAAAGGAGATTATGCTGGAGCGCTTGCCCTCGCAGAGAAAGCGCTGGTCAAAAACGCTCACAATATTAAAGCAAGAGGACTGAAGGCGATCCTGCTGCGCGTGCTGGGACAGGAGAACGCCGCAGCGAAGATGCGCGCTGAGAATATCGCCCTGGATGCCTTTGATTTTGTATCCCTCTTTGAGGAAGCGCTGTGCGATCCGGAGAGGATGGCGGTACTGAATGAGCGGGCAAGAGGCTTTCACGAGAATTATCTGCAGACCGCAAGAGATTACGCTGAGAGCGGCTTCTACCAGGAGGCTGTCCGTGTACTCGACGCATGCCCGGCGGACAAAACGATCCTGCATTACTACAGGGGCTTCTATCTTCTCAAGATCTCCCAGGTACTTTCAGAATGCGGAAATGACGCAGAAAAGGCGGAGGAGTGGAAGGCAAAGGCAGCGCAGGAATTTGCGGCGGCAGAGGCCGGAGACTCGTCCTACCTTTTCCCGAACAAGCTGGAGGACATCCAGGTCCTTAAGGCCGCGATCAGGGAGAACCCTGAAGGGGCAAGAGCACCTTACTATCTGGGATGCCTGTTTTATGATAAGCTTCAGCGACAGGAGGCCATCCGTCTGTGGGAAACTTCGGCGCAGCTGGATCCTTCGTTCCCGACCGTGTTCCGCAACCTTGCACTCGCTTATTACAACACATTAAAAGATCCGGAGAAGGCCAGAACCGCCATGGAGCGTGCCTTTGCCCTGAATGAGAAGGATGTGCGCGTATTCCTTGAGCTGGATCAGCTGCACAAAAAACTGGGTTGGAGTTTTGCAGAGCGCCTTTCTGAGTATGAAAAGCATATCAGCCTGATCGGCGGGCGGGACGACCTGTTTATAGAATATATTACGCTTGTGCATCTGGCAGGAGACCCGGCGAGGGCCTTTGAACTGATCTCCTCCAGACGATTCCACCCATGGGAGGGCGGCGAAGGCAAGATCACGACGCAATATGTGTGGACGCTTCTGCGTCTGGCGAAGGAAAAGATCGCAGAAGGAGCTTACGAGGAGGCGGAAGTGCTCCTGAACCGGGCTCTTGTATATCCGGAAAACCTGGGAGAGGGCAAGCTTGAAGGTACGAAGGATAACCACCTCTACTACCACCTTGGAACAGTACTGGAGGCACAGGGCAGAACGGAAGAGGCAAAGCGCTGCTATGAGATCGCATCGGTCGGGACCGATACGCCGGCGGGAGCTATGTATTATAACGATCAGCCTGCAGATATGATCCTTTACCAGGGACTGTCCTGTCTTAAGCTCGGA
Organism: Lachnospiraceae bacterium; assembly: GCA_017449745.1. GTDB lineage: Bacteria > Bacillota > Clostridia > Lachnospirales > Lachnospiraceae > CAG-791. The sequence goes on along the minus strand of JAFTFD010000204.1, from coordinate 13,195 downwards.
AAAACAAAAGAGGCGAAATCCAGGTTCTACCGCCTGATCGACTACGGGGAGAGGCATCTGACCGATGAGGTAAAGATCGAGTACTTCGCCGTCTCTCTTCCGGAATTCCAGATCTTTGATGAGGACTACACAGCCAGGAACAAGGCGCACTGCTATTATCTGATGGCACTTGGCAATCTGGGGCTTGGCAGCACAAAGAAGGCAAAGGAATATCTCAAAGCCGCACAGCAGATCGAGCCGTCCCATATGATGGCACAGATCTACTCGGCAATCATAGAATGAAACCATGAGTTCAGAATGCATCACGATCCGCGTTCCGTCAGAAGCAAGGCAGGGTAAGCTTCTGCCGCTTGGAGGGACGGACGCGGATGGTACAGAGTATACAGTTGACAACATCAGCTTCCTGCGCAGCGGAAGACGGTTCCTCCCGGTCATGGGAGAGTTTCATTTTTCCAGGTGGGAGAGGGACGGATGGAGAGAGGCAATCCTCAAGATGAAAGCCGGCGGGGTGCAGATCCTGGCGACGTATGTTTTCTGGATCTATCACGAAGAGATCCGGGGAGAATGGGATTTTGAGGGCAGCCGTGATCTTCGTTCGTTCCTTATGCTGTGCCGGGAGATGAAGATGCCTGTCTGGTTAAGGCTTGGCCCCTGGGCCCATGGGGAATGCCGCAACGGCGGCTTCCCTGACTGGCTGACAGAACTGGCCGGGAATACCGGCATGGAACTTCGCAGCAATGATCCCGCTTATCTGTCGCTGGTCAGGAATTACTGGGAAAAGCTCTCGGAGCAATGCAAAGGGATGATGGTAAAGGATGGCGGGCCGATCCTCGGCATCCAGCTGGAGAACGAGTATGGACATGCCGGCGGCACTTCCGACCCGGTGCAGGGAAAAGCGCATTTGCTCACGCTCAAGCGTATGGCTCAGGAGCTCGGATTTGAGGTGCCGTATTATACGGCGACCGGCTGGGGCGGTGCCCATGTTGCGGAGCTGGAGATGCTCCCCGTGCTCGGCGGGTACGTCGATGCGCCGTGGGACAGAAGTCTTGAGGAACTGCCTGCAAGTGAAGATTTCCTGTTCCTGCCTTATCATGATGATACCAATATTGCATCCGATGCAGGCGGTGAAAACAGAAGCCCCGGATTTCATGCGCAAGATAACCCTTATCTTACGGCGGAACTCGGTGCGGGACTGCAGGTCACAGGGCACCGCCGCACTTATCCCTGGCCGGAGGACATCGAGGCGCTCGCGGTCTGCATGCTGGGGAGCGGAGCGGGTCTTCTTGGGTACTATATGTATCATGGCGGGACCCATCCGGACGGGAAAACGGGGTCACTGGAGGAGGTTCCCGGGGCATACGGATACAATCGCCTGCCAAAGAAAAGCTATGATTTTCAGACGTGTATCCGGGAATCCGGGGAGATAGGAGAGAGCTTCGGGAGACTGAAAAAACTGCACCTTATGCTCGAAGATTTTGGGGAGTCCCTCGCGGGGAGCATGACCCTGCTGCCGGAGCAGACCCTTTCTTCGCCGGAGGACCTTAAGACGCTTCGTCTTGCGCTTCGATGGGACCCCGTAACAGGAGAGGGGTTCCTCTTTCTCAATGCGCATCAGAGAAAGCGCAGGATGCAGGATCACATGGATTTTTCCGTGAGAATGAGACGGGAGGGCTGTCCGGAAAGCATCATCGATCACCTGTTTATCCAAAGCGGTAAGTGCGGAATCGTCCCTTTTCATATCGCCGTCGGAGACGTGTACCTGGAGAAAACAAATGCGTATGTTTTATGCAGACTGAAAGATCACATTGTGCTGTACACCGAGGCCGGAATGGAAGAAAAAATCTATTATGTCTGGTCCGATCAGGCAGACCATTCCGACAGGGTCATCCTGCTGACAAGGCAGGAAGCAGACCGTGTCTTCCGTTATGAGGATGCGCTTTATATTACGCAGAGGACAGACAGTGTTCTTCTGAATACCGCAGACCTGCCGGATGCCGATCGCAAGGGGAATGCGCTCGCAGAGGAGTCCGGGATAAAATCTCTAAAGCTGATCACAAAAGACCCCTCTGAAAAGATCCTCGTGATCCGTTCCGATTCAGCGGAGGAGGAAAGGCGAAAGGAAGGACATAAAGAAGACTCCCGGGAAGCTTCGCAAGCGGCAGCTGCAGACGGGCTCGATGGGCAGGGCAGCAAAGGACAGATCTGGTCTCAAATCAATGCTGTACAATGGACTCTGAAAAATACGGCCAGCGCAGATATGGAGGGAAAGAGCAGAATACCTCTGTATGCGGAGTATCAGCTGACAATTCAATATCCCACAGAGGACGTCCCGGATCTTCACGAGATCTACCTGGAAGTGGATTATCTGGGTGACCGGGCGGAATTATACGAGGAGACACGGCTGCTGGCGGACTGGTTTACGACCGGGGAGAAGTGGCATATCGCGCTTCGCCGATTAGGCTTTCCCAAGGTGCTGACCATCCGGGTCTATGACAGCCGGAATCTGATCTCACCAGAGTTTGGGGACCATGTATATTATGACCTTCCGGTGCAGGCAGGATGTGAAATTCGTAAGCTGCGCCTGGTGCCGGAGTTCTCCCTGTCCCTGCAGGATCAGATCCGCTCCCGTTCCCGGTAGGCGCCGGGCGTCATGCCGTAATGCTTTTTGAAGGCATCGATGTAATGGGATTCGCTGGAAAAACACAAAAGTGCACTGATCTCTCCGACGGATTTGTCGGTATAGTCCAGGTGCCGTGTACTTTCTTCCAGCCTGCACTGCATAATAAAGGCAGCGGGAGATATTTTCAGATCCCGCTGAAAGATCCTGCCAAGCTGGCTCCGGCTGATATGCATCTCCCGGGCCAGCTCTTCTACATGCAGAGGCTGATAGAGGTGGTCCTTAATGTACCGGACACAGGTGTCAGAGGAGTGGTGCAGGATCATTTGCTGCTCCCGTACAAGACGTGTGAACGTGAGGATCATCTCGGAGATCATGTTTAAGATGATCCTGTCATCCTCTATTGTTTCGATCCTGGCAATGTATGAGTCACTGAGCGTAAAGGCACGCATGTAGCCTGCACCGCCGTCGATCGCCGCCCTTGTAGCCAGCGTTGTAACACAGATAAACAAAGCTTTGAGCTGATTCAAGCTGCTGTGGTGGATCAGGCGGAAATTCCGCTGGAAAAGCGGAGTGAGGAGTTCGGTCGTTTTTTCTATGTCTCCGCTTCTGATCGCTGTGAGAGTGATCTGTTCCATTCGGTGATCCAGATGATAATTGATAGCAGGCCCTTCCTCCTGGATCGTCAGCTGACTGGTCTGGATCTGCCGCAATGCGTCCTCCTGAGGGCGAAGACTAAGAAGTGTCTCCTGTGCGGAGCAGCCGTGGAAATGATGGTTTAACAGGGCGAGCAGGTCCTGTAAAGACCCGTAGGAGCCGCCTGTTATCCCCAGCAGGATCTCTTCATCGGACCATTCCATGCATTTTAGTTCATGCCGGATCAGCGGCAGACGCTCCTGCTGAAGAGGATAGAGGGATAGCGGGCCCGCAATGATCCTGTATTTCTCATCGATCCGGAGCACTCCGAAAAACAGTCCGATCTGCAGGGTGTGGATCTGCAAAGAAGACTGTTCCTGCAGATCCTCCAGGATCCCTTTGGCAAACGGCGCCGTGCCCTCAGGGAAGGAAGCAATCAGTTCTGAAGAATCATATAAATACAGCGGATGACCCCACAGACGTTGTACGATCCCGCAGAAATCTTTCATTTGCAGCAGTTTCTCAGTCATCTCTTCTTTCATACATCCTCTTTGGTATCTCCCGTTTTCTCATACAGGACTTTATGATAACTGTTCAGGTGCCCGATGTATTTATAGCGGATGGAGCACCATTGTGAAATAAGCCATGGCGGCATGAATATTCACCGTCAGGCTTTTTTAGTATGCGTCAAATATAGTATAAATGCGCCATATATGAAATTCAAGAATGGGAAGTTCTGATAATTTAGAATGCAGGAGCGGTCGGCACAATGGCAGCAGCACAGAGCCCCGATTTGCGGATAAGTTCAAAAAAAGGCTCCGGCAATACAGTAGAAAACAGCAATTTGAGAAAGCAATTTAAGAAAGAAGGGGATGTAATGATGAAAAGGATACTAAATCCGATCCTGCCCTCCTGGGAGTATGTGGCTGACGGGGAGCCGCATGTTTTTGGGGACAGGGTCTATCTGTTCGGTTCTCATGATGCGTTTAACGGCAGGAGCTTCTGCCCGTTGGACTATGTGCTGTGGTCCGCACCGCTTCGTGATCTGTCTGACTGGCGAAAAGAGGGTGTGATCTACCGTACGCAGCAGGATCCTCAGGCCAAAAGGAATTCTTTTATGCAGGCGCCGGATGTGATCCGGGGGACGGATGGCAGATTTTATCTGTATTACACGCTCTCCCTGGATCCTACGATGTCGGTTGCCGTAAGCGATACGATCACAGGCCCTTATGAGTATTACGGAAGAGTAAAAGACATCACAGGCCATGTGATCGGCTCTTCAAGAGGGGATCTTTTCCAGTTTGATCCGGGACTGTTCCGGGATGATGACGGACGGATCTACCTCTATTCCGGATTCGGACCGAATTACAGCGGTATTCTGGGATATATCGTAAGCCGCTACCAGATGCATGGCGGATATGTGATGGAACTGGGGGAGGATATGCTCACCGTGACCAGCGGTCCGAACCTGGTCCTTCCAAGACAGGGCGAGGCGCAGACTGGCTCCTTTGCAGGGCATGAGTTCTACGAAGCCAGCTCCATGCGCAAGATCGGGGGTAAATACTACTGGATCTATTCCTCCGTTCTCTCCCATGAGCTCTGTTATGCCGTCAGTGATCATCCGGACCGGGATTTTCGCTTCGGTGGAACGATCATCAGCATCGGAAATGTCGGATGGCATGGGCAGCAAAAGGCGGACAATTACACCGGAAATACCCATGGGAGTCTTGTCTGCATAGAGGGTCAGTGGTACATCTTCTATCACCGTCAGACCAATGGGAACATGTTTTCCAGACAGGCCTGTGCGGAGCCGGTACAGATCCGGCCGGACGGGACGATCTGCCAGGTGCAGACGACCAGCTGCGGTCTTGCAGGCACGGTGATGGACGCAGAAGGAGAATTCCCCGCAGGATGTGCGTGCACGCTGCAGTCACCGGAAGGGACGCTCATGTATACAAGACACCGCGCAAGGGCATTAAAGAAACACCCTTATATCACCCAGTCGGGCAAAGACCGGGAAGAAAACCCGGATCAGTATATTGCCAATATGTCCGACGGATGCAGTGCCGGATTCCGATATCTGAAAATGAAAGGCCCCGGCAGGATCGCTGTACAGTTAAACAGCGGTAAAAAAGCAGAAGGAACGATGCGGGTGAGCGCAGTACAAAGGGATGGGACCGGAGAAAGAGAGCTTGCTGTTATACCGGTCTGCGCCGGCAAAGAGCGGCGCTGGTTTGAGACCCGGTTGGCAGAGGAAGACGGGGATATGGAACTCAGATTCACATGGAATGGGAGCGGGACAGTATCGTTTTATACGTTTCGTATTTCCGGGGAGAGCGTTGTTGATAATGGAAAAGGAGAAGGTTATGAAAAATAGAAAAGAAAAAATGGCCAGAGTATACCCAAATGATCCCAGGACACTGATCGGTTTTTCGACCGTATCCTGGCTGCAGGGGTTTGCGACAGTCGTATTTTCCCTGTTCATGCAGTATCTGACGGATTATTCCGGCATTGATGAAGCTGTCGGCCAGGTGGGTTATGCAGCCGCTTTTGGAACTGCCATTCTGCTGCTCACAAGGATCGTGGACGCTATCGATGATCCTCTGCAGGCGTGGATCATGGACAGCGCAAAAGAGAACCGCTTTGGAAAGTACAGAAGCTTTACTTTGATCAGTATTTTTCTGATTGCCGTCGGGATTGTCATGATGTTCACGCTGCCGGAATCGGTGCGCTCCAGCAAAGCCCTTCTCTGGGTCTGGGTCGTGATCGGATACCTGCTTTTTGAGATGGGAAGTGCGTTTAACGGGATCTATGCCATTATTCAGAAAGCGACGACCGATGCGGGTCTTCGCACTAAGATCATGTCGCTGCTGCGCATGGCCATCATTCTGTCCGTTATCCCGGCATCCTTCTTTATCCCGATCGCAACAGCGGCGAATGCATGGTTTCATAATATGGGCAGATCCTTTACTGTCTGTATGGTAGTGATCACGGTCTTCTCCATGGCAATATCGCTGGCCGGCGTCGCCCTGATCCGGGAACCGTATTACGGGGCAGGAGGAGATCAGATCCGGGATGAGGAAGGAACGAAACTGCATCTGAAGGATGTGGCATATATGCTCCGCAGCAATCGTCCCTTATGGGCGCACAATATCGCCTACTTTTTCTGCAATGCCTCTTACCCGATCTGCACAGCGATCCTTGTTTACTTTCTGAAATGGTATTACTGCGCTGATCTGGCTACCGGAATTGTCGACAACGCGCAATATGCTGCCATCTATGGAATGTATGGTGCCATCGGTCTGCTTCCGGCGCTGCTTACGCCTCTGCTTGCGGCGCCGTTTATTAAACTCTTTAAGACGATTGACCGCGCACAGCGGGCCTGCCTGGTTATGATCCTGTTCGGATACGGTCTTCTTTTTGTTCTGTATATCACCGGGATCCTGAAACTAAGTCCTGTAATTTTCCTTGTGGTCATGTTCTTTATCGCCATTCCCTCCAACATCAGCACGATTCCCTCGCAGCTGCTGGGTACGGAAGTTGCGGATTACGCTGAGTATACGACAGGGAAGAATATGACGGCCATGACAACAGCTATCCAGAATATGCTGCAGAAGGCTGACAACGCCCTTGCAGCGGTCATCCCGGGTCTCATCCTGATTGCGGTCGGCTATTCTGTCAATGCACAGACGGGCAATTATGCCGGAGATCTAAGTCAGCTCCCGGGCATGGTCCGGCGTCTGTCTCTGGTATTCACGCTGGTGCCGGCCATAACCACTTTGATCGGCTGGGCGATCTATAAGTGGGGATACAATATCACGCCGTCCTTCAGGGAAGAGATGACAGAGGAACTGGATCAAAGACACGCAAAAGCAACAAAGGAGAACTGATATGGAGCGGACAAAAGAAAGCACAGATACTACAGTGGTCAGGACCCGTGACGGGATGCTGCGCGGGTCCGTCAGGGACGGGGTGTATCAATTCCTCGGAGTCCCATATGCAGCTCCTCCGGTCGGTGCCCTGCGCTTTCGAAAACCGCAGCCCGTACAGCCATGGGAAGGGATCCGGGAGGCAGTCAGATATGCGGATTATTGCCCGCAGCCGGGGAAGGCGTATACGATGGTTTCTTATACCTCTCCGTCAGAGGACTGCCTGTATCTGAATATTTATACGCCAGGATGCGACGACAGGAAAAGGCCGGTTCTGATCTGGATCCACGGCGGTGCTTACATGACCGGATCCGGCAGCAGCTGTATCAAGCAGGGAAACCGCATGAGTGCGCAGTACGATATGGTCGTCGTATCCGTGCAGTATCGCCTGGGAGCTTTTGGCTGCGTTGATTTTGCCTCCCTGAAAGGAGCAAATGGCCTGTTCGACCATAATCCGGGAACCTGGGATCAGGTAGCTGCCGTGGAGTGGGTGATCGAAAATATCGGGGAATTTGGCGGTGATCCGGACTGTATCACACTCATGGGAGAATCCGCCGGGGGTTCTTCCGTCCTGACCCTGATCACGACGCCGTATCTGAAAGGAAAGATCCGCAGGGCAGTGATGGATTCCCCTGCGCCGCACCTGATCAACTCCTTGGAGAACGGAAGAGCTGCGGCCCTCGATGTCCTTGAGAAACTGGGACTCAGCGAGCAGGAGGCTTATAAAGCCGCCTCGCTCCCTGCCGACGATCTGGTTTCCGCAGTGGAAAAGAGCGAATATGGGTTCGTCCATCACCATCCGTATCTGCTGCCCACCGCGCCGGTCACAGATGGCGACCTGATCCCGGAACTGCCTTATGATGCGCTGATGCACGGTGCAGCTGACGGAATAGATCTGCTGATCGGAACGACGCAGGATGAAGGAACACTTTTCTCTCAGGGAAAAGAAGGGGATATCTTTCCCGGCAATGCGCAGCAGATGGAGAAGTTTTTTGGGGATCATCCGGGAATCGATGCCGCAGCGGTGCGCGCTCTGTATGCGAATGTCTCCGAAAAAAGAATGTATCAGGAGATTGGAAAAGAGATTTTCTTCCATTTGCCTTCGATGGAGATCGCTGAGCGCATGGCCCTTACGGGAAGCGTCTATATGCATCACTTCGACTATGCATTTCCGGTACTGCGAACCCTTGGACTGGGGGCTGTACACTGCACCAACAGCGCTCTAACCTGCGGGATGGAACTGACGGGTGCCTATCATACGTTTGGCCTGTTTTCCGGAAAGAACGGCAGGACCGTGTCGGAGCGGATGTTCCATTACATTTCAAGATTTATAGTCTCCGGTGACCCAAACGGAGGTCAGGAGCCTCTGTGGCCGGAGTACGGCACCGGGAAAAATACGCTCTTCATTAACGTGAGCTGTCATGCGCAGGAAGACCCTTTCCGGGAACTGCGGAATGTTTATGGAATAATAAGACCTTACGGCAATTAGACGGGATCAATGTTCGATAATCCATCATACCACTTCTTATTCTATTCATTTTGCAGTAATCACTGTATAAAATATTTTCACGCGACAATTAAATAGTACAAATTGCTGTTTGGGACAATTCAGTGCTGCATTCTGCAGCATCGGGAGTACATATGGGAAGGCTGATTTCACAAAACATGGAGCTGCGGTATATCAGCAGGGCTGACACAGCAAATGGGGAGACAGACTTCAAGGGAGAGACGTCTGTGCTGACAACACAAGAGCGTCTTCATTATCTGGACACCTATGCCGGAGAACTGCTGCGGTTTTTCCCGGATGCCGATCTTGACAAGCCGGTGGTGTCCATGGAGGAAGCCAAGAAAAGACTCTCCAAAATCAAGCCGCAGCCGCTGCCGGCTGTCCGCCGGCGGATTCCCCTGACGACATGGAAGTGGACTGCGGATAAGACATCCCGCCATGAACATGGGGCGGTACCAGTCTCCGGTGGATGGGATTTTACCCCGCAGGAATGGCGACTGCGCCTCGAAATATGTGCTGCAGGGCCGGGGGAGATCCGGCTGGGCAGCGCAGCTGCTGCCGGATTTGATAAAGGAGGGACGCTGTACTATGTGACAGAGAACAGAACAGTTTTCTGTCCCGGCTTTCGCAGTGGAGGGGATGCAAGCGGACAGGAGAATACAAATAAGAAACCGGGGAAAACCTCGGGGGATTCGACTGTGCTGGTCTTTGAGGTCGATCTGGAGGAGAGACGCTGGAATCTTTATGTGGATGAACAGCTGGCAGCGGATTTTGTTCCTCTATCTGATCTGCAGGCAGGTTCTGTCAGTACACTCCGGGTAACCTGCCCGGAGGTGATCTGTGTCTGGGGCGTCGGATATCACAGGCTGCAGGACTCACCGTATGAACCATACACAATCGAAACTTTTCTCGATGAGGACAGGAATGCCTCTGTTACCGATCTGGCCAGGTGGAATCTTCCCGGCTATGAGGACGGGCAGTGGGCACAGGATGAACTGCCCATTGCTTATGGCTCAGAGCGTCATGCGGGGGAGGATCTTCTGCTGCGCCGTACAGTCACGATCGATGCAGTTCCGCCCGTGGCGTTGCTGCACATCGAAGGGCTTATCCCGGGCGGTGAGATTTATGTAAACGGAAGGCTCGCCGTATTTGTACAGAGGGAGTGCGGCGAGAGCGCGGACATTGCCGGATATCTCAAAGAGGGGGTGAATCTGATCGCCATCCGTGTTTATGCAGATCATGTCCTGGAGGAGGACAAGATGACGCACACCGGAATGGATCATTATACGGGATGGTCCTGCGGCCGGATGACCCTGGATCTGCTCCCGCCGGTCTATATCTCCGATGTGTTTACCTGGACAGATTCCCTGACTGAAACGGAAGACAACGGGATAATGGCACTGCAGACATTTCGTGTCAGCGTCACGGCAAAAAGAGGGCTTTCCAGCGCATTGGCATCGGAGCAGACGATCACAGCCAAAATGCGCCGGTGGTTTCCGGAGGAGAGCGGATTCGGCCATGAAATAACATGGTCGACCGTTACACAGCCAAACATGACGCAGACGACGCAGGCACAGATCCGTATTCCAACTCCTGCCCTGTGGACCAGCAGGACGCCGAACCTATACCAGGTCAGTGTTGAGCTGCGGGATACCGATGGAGTTCTTGTGGATGATTATACTCTGACCTGCGGCATCCGTACGGTCAGCCAGGAGGGAGGTATCTTCCGGATTAATGGGGAGCCGGAGCTGCTAAGGGCACCGCTCCTGTTCGGCGCCCGGCCGCCCTTCACGCAGATCGCTGTCTGGGAAAAGTGTCCCCCTGCTGAGTTCTATGTGCAGGAAATGCTGATGGTACAGGGGATGAACGCAAATGGTTTGCGGATGAGCGTGCATGATGAGAACATCGGCGGCATCAACGATCCCAGAATCTGCGAAATCGCTGATCAGATGGGGATTATGCTCATCTGGCAGACAACGACCTGGCTGCGCCTTACCTCGGCGACCAATCTGGATCTTCAGGAGCTGCAGGACTGCATCCGGCTCGTAAGAAACCATCCTTCGATCGTTATCTGGCAGCCGACCAATCACCCCTCATGGAAAAACTGGGAAATGATCATGCAGGTATACCGGGCTCTGCATGAGACTATTCTCCATGTCGATCCAAGCAGGCTGATCTCACCCTCCGCAGACAGCCGCAGGATGCGGCCCAGATGGGATGACGGCAGCATTGATTTTGAGGGAAATGCCTGTTCAGAATGTGACCCCGCGTGGACACTCGACCATATATGCCGCGGCAACCTGGATTATATTCTCGGTTACGGAAACGAATGGTCCGCTCTTCGCGAGTGGCCTCATGTCAGGAAAGAACATCTGCCGAACTGGATGGAATCCTCCGACTATATTGAGAGTTATATCAACAGCCCGGAGAGAGCCTATTTCAATTTCGAACATGACGAGATCATAGGACAGCCGAACTGGGCGCTGTACAGAGGTAAACCTTCGTATCATCTCTACAGTTACGAAAAAGAGTATGATGTGGGGTCCATCGGCCGTGTACTGACATTTGATGAGTGGAAAGCAAGCCAGGCCTGGCAGGCGCTCGGCGCATACGAGACGATCGTCAAATGCCGGTGGCTCGACTATGATGGACTGTCCTGGTGCAACTTAAGAGGCGGACAGAATACCTGCACCTACATGAAATCCATCGTCGATTATTACGGACAGGCGAAACTGGCATATTATGCACATCGAATGGCATTCCAGGATGTTCTGGCACTTTCCGGAAATGTGGATATGGTATATGGACCAACGGATACGATCCCGTTGATCGTGCTGAACCTGGGAGGCAGGAAAACGGTTGCGGTAAGGGTGCAGCTCATTCGCGCGGGGATAGAAGATACCGTTCGTTATGAAGAGATCTTCAGAGATGTTGTACTGTCGGAAGGCAGGACCTGTACGGCCATCGGATCTGTAAAGCTCCCGGAAGCTGAGGACGGACTGTATGTACTGAGGTACAGTGTTCTGCAGGAGCAGGAATAGCACGATGCATAATACATGGGGGAGAAATATGTTTTTTGATCTGTCAGGAACGTGGAAGGTACATTTACAGGAGAACGGCACTGCTTTTACAGCTATCCTCCCTGGAACACTGGATGAGAACGGGATCGGATCGGCGGATGCGGGTGAGAATCTCTGGCAGGCGGGAACGCTCCAGAACACAGGAGAGGGCGGACAGCAGGAATTTGTAAGGACACAGCCGTCCGTGCAGGACAAGACCATGCGGATCCCTTCCAGGCTCACGCGCCGCTTTACTTACGAAGGTCCGGCGGTTTATGAGCGTGTATTCGAGGGAGATCTGCCGGAAAAAACGGGAGCGCTGTATCTGGAGGCGGAGCGAAGCCGTGCGCTCTTTTTATCGATCGATGGGACACCGGTACCTGCACTTGCCGGGTCTTTGTCAACACCCTGGATCTTTGATGTGACAGAGGTTTTAAAGACGGGATCCGTAATTGCCCTGACCTGTGACAACAGTTATCCGGGCATGCCCCGGGAGGATATCATCAATTCCTCCGCTGCCACAGATGAGACACAGACCAATTGGAACGGGATTCTGGGGCAAATAAGGATCATAGAGAAGCCTTTCGTGCACATCGCAGGAGTCTGCCTCTATCCCGGAAAGGATACTGTACAGGCTGTTGTGGACCTGAGACGAAAAGCCGGCACGAAAGGGGATCTCAAAGAGGATTACCGGATTCTTTTACAGAGTGAGGCATTCATGGACGGCCAGGCGCTCCTTTCGGTTCCTTCCGATGCTTTTGAACAGGCGCCGGAGAAGAACGCCAGGATCTGCGCCGGGATCCCGCTCAGAAAAGATGCGCTGCGGTGGGATGAATATGAGGGGAATCTGTACAAGGTGTACATCCGGCTGATGCATGCTGCAGCGGAGGGTGAGAGCGAACCCGATATAAAAGCGGCACTTCCCGGAGACTGTATTGATTCCTGGGAGAGTACTTTCGGGATTCGTCTTTTCGGCGCCAATGATGCCGGGCGTCTGACCCTCAATGACAGAGTGTTCTTCCTGCGGGGCGAGGCAAATTGCGCTGCTTTTCCGGAGACAGGACATGAGCCGATGGACGTCACCGCCTGGAAAGAGATCATGGAGAAATACAGGAGCTATGGCGTCAACTGCGTGCGCTTTCATTCTCATTGTCCGCCGGAAGCGGCTTTTGCTGCGGCAGATGCCCTGGGGATGATGGTGCAGCCGGAGCTGTCCATGTGGAATCCCAGGAGTGCTCTTACGAGAGAGGAGCAGATCAGCACCTATGAGAACGAACTCCTGTGCATTTTGAGAACATATGCCAATCATCCCTCTTTTGTCATGCTGACGATGGGGAATGAGCTTAATTCCACTGTGGAAGGGCTGTTGGAGCTGAGAAGATTTGTCTGTCTTGCAAGGAACACCGACCCGACAAGGCTGTATGCGAACGGCTCCAACGTCACCTAT
>JAFTFD010000203.1 GCA_017449745.1 Lachnospiraceae bacterium | reverse complement strand
TCATCGGAAACAGGATCGCTGCCGCAATTAACATAACAAGACTCCTTTGCAAATCATTTACTGGAAATAAACTTTACCCGAACATCCCAAGACCCTGGCGGATCAGATCGACCAGGACCCAGGAAAACAGCCCTAAGAATACGTTGGCCGCCGTCAGAATGATCATGGGAATATGGTAATCCGGACGACCCTTCTGAAGGGCCAGGATCTCCTTCTCCGCCTTTGTATCCGGCGCATCCGCTTCGGGCTTCGTGTAGATCCTGATGATCGTCCTGATAAAATACAGCGCGTTCAGGACGGAACTGACTGCCAGCACGATCATGACCAGCACAGCCTTTAAAAGACTCCCGGACCGGACTGCCGCCATCCCAAAGAGGAGCTTTGATGAGAACCCTGCGAATACGGGGATACCAATCATGGAAAAGCCGCCCACGATGAAGTAGATGCCGGCTGCCCTGTCCTTCAGGGCGCTGCTCTGCAGACGCTTAAAGAGCAGGCTGTTGCCGGACATCTCCGCCAGTCTCGGCGTTGTCAGAAACAGCAGGGATTTTGTCACAGAGTGCGCAAAAATATGGAAGACTGCCGCGGTATATCCCGCCAGGCCTCCGATCCCGATCCCCATATAGATATAGCCGATCTGGGCTGCGGATGAAAAAGCGACCATCCTGTTGATATTATTCGCATGCAGCGCGGAGACCGAGCCGAGCACGATCCCGCACATACCAAGGACGAGCAGGATATTCCTGACCGGAAGCGTCTCAAAGACAGCCATGCCGACCACTCTGTAGTAGATCTTGATCAGCAGGAAAATATAGCATTTTGAAACGACGGCCGAGAGAATGGATCCGGAGGACGGAGTCGCCCATCCATACGTATCCGGCATCCAGAAATGGAACGGAAACAGTCCGCTCTTGATGGAAAGCCCGATCGTCAGGATCCCGATTCCCATGATAATGACGATCCGGTTGCTGGGATCTGCTGAGAGCATCAGGATCTCCCTCTGCATGGGGACCATCAGAAGGTTTCCGGTGACATCATACAGCAATACGACGCCCAGCAGGAAGAGGCCGGAGCCCAGCAGGTTCATGATCATGTACCGGACAGCTGCCAGCGTCGTGCGCCCTATTTCACGGACGATCAGGATCCCGCAGCTTGTCAGCGTCAGGATCTCCAGGAAAACGTATCCCGTAAAAATATCGTTCGTCCAGGTCATTGACATCAGCGCCGCCGTCATCAGATTGATCAGCGTATAGTACAGATTCTGTTTGCTCTCATCGATATCGATGAGAAGATATCTGCCGCCGGCCGTCACGGAACAGAACAGAACGGCGACGAACAGAAGGGCTATGGAAGCCTCCAGGACGCCTGCCCGGATCTCATTTCCCCACGGTGCCGGGAACTCTCCCATCACGTACGTAAAGGAAAGCTCCGTCGTATGGGTATAATACAGCACGCAGCTGATGGCAGCCATCAGCAGGCACTCATAGAACATTGTATATCTTCTGGCCGCTTTTCTGCCCAGCATGGTGCACAGCACGCCTGAAAACAGGCTCAGCACGATGGTAAAAAGCGGTATATTGCGTATCCAGTTCACTACCTGTCCTCCGTCTGGTGTTTTGACAAAATATAGATATCATCCAGATCCAGCGTGTGGTACCTCCGGTACAGACGCACGGAGAGGGAGAGCATGATCGCCGTGACGGAGACCGAGACGACGATACCGGTCAGGACAAGGCCTGCGGGAAGCGGATTGATGTATGCCTCCACATCCTGCACCCCGTTCACGACGATCGGTGCCTTTCTGCCGTTAATGTATCCCATGGAGGCCAGGAACAGGAAAGTTCCCGTATCCATGATATTCATGCCGATCAGTTTCTTGATCAGATTTCTCTGGAACAGCAGCATGGTGAAGCCGATCCCGAACAGAATGACCGCCACTGCTTCCTCATAGTTTATTAAGAGATTCTCAATCACTTCCGATATTCCCCCTCTTAAAGAGACTGTAAAACCCGTACATGGTGCAGGCGACGACGAGTCCGACCGCAATATCCAGCGGCAGGATCAGTCCACCGCTTAAGATCGCCCCGGGTGTTCCCTTGGGGATGTGATTTTCCAGCCCGTTCGCGCCTGTAAAAAAGACATATCCTTTTGCGAAGCTGTAAAAACTGAGCGAGCAGAAGGCGATCCAGCTGAAGAGCTTTCTCGTCATGAACCGGTCCACCTTGAGCAGCCCGAAGGCCGAAGCAAAGATGATGAGGCCCGCCCCTATGACAGCACCTCCGGAGAAACCGCCTCCGGGAGAGATCTGCCCGTTCAGCAGGACGTAGATCCCGTACAGGATGATGCTGGGTACCAGGAGGCTCCCGACGCCATGCATGACAGGGTCTCCGTAGAGCTCGTGAAACCGGTCGTTCCGGATCGTGTAATAGTCCTCAAATTCCGAGCGCATGTTCTTTTTGTCCCTCTGCAGGAGGATCATGACACAGATCAGCGCCGTAAACAGGACATGGGACTCTCCCAGTGTATCGAAAGCTCTGTAATCCAGAATAATGCCGGAAATAATATTGACAGCACCTGTCTCCTGCAGGCCCTTCTCAATATATCTTCTCGTGACGACTGTCGCCTCCGGGTTTTCGACGCCGTACCTGGGGAGGTTTGCGATCGTAAACAGCAGAACGCAGATCAGAAGAACGCAGCTGACAATAGCCACGAGATGATAGGTCAGGTAATACCCTCTCATCTCCAGTCTCTCGACCCTCTGGGTCCCCCGTGCCTCGTCCGCCTTTTTCAGGATCTGATGTTCCTCCTCCTTGAGAGCGGCACGCGCCTCGTCGCGGTGTTCGTCTGTATCCAGGATATGCTCCATCAGATCCTGGTCGCCGTCCATCCAGCGCTTAAAATTGTTTTTCCATGTATCTTTCATATTTCTTAAACCTGCTGTTGATCTGAGGTCTCCTCTGCGATCTCTCCTGCCTTCTGCTGCCTCTCGTCTTCGTTCCTGATCCTTCGAAGCGTCATCAGAAACAGCGTCCCGCTGACTCCGGCGCCGACAGCAGCCTCTGTAATAGCAAGATCCGGAGATTCCATAAGAAGCCAGACGATGCACATGATCGAACTGTACGACATAAAGATGATCACGGCCTGCAGGAGGTTCTGGGTGAAGTTGACGCTCACTGCACACAGGATCAGCAGTATCATCAAAATGACCTTAGCTGTCTCCATTCTCATCCTCCTTCCCTATTTTGCGAACGAATTGGGATAACATCGGATTTGTATAATATTCCGCCTGCCCAAGGAAATGCGTGGAGACCGGTGAGGTGAACCACATGAAAAACACCAGCAGGACAAGCTTCAGCGCATCGAGTATGGCGTCTGAAGAGATCACTGTGGCAGCGACCACGCAAAAGAGTCCCAGCGTATCTCCAATACCTGCCGCATGCATGCGGTTCATGACAAAACCGAACCGATAAGCGCCAAGAACGGCACTGGCAAAGCTGATGAGCGCTATGCATAACAGGATCGCCGTGATCCCGAACCTGATCCATTCCAGTACGATCATGCCTTCACCTCCGTTGTATCCGCCATTGTATTCGCCGCGCTTTCCGGCGCCGCATTTAAACCCTGTGACGATTCGGTCTCCGCAAGCTTTTCAGGATCCGGTGCAGGCGCCTCTTCTCTTCTAAGGAATCGGTTCCGCTTCCTCTTATTGGTCAGATCCGGCGCTTTTGCGTCCGCGGGAATGAACATGGATGCAAGCATCAGGACGGAGATAAAGCTGATCATCGCATAGATCAGCGCCACGTCCACCAGATAGCTCTCCTTTAAAAGGCGCGAGAGGATCGCGATGCTGCTGATCACCATCGTGCCCAGCATATTGACGGACAGGATCCGGTCCGTGAAACGGGGACCTATGACAGAACGGATCACCATGGCTCCGATCAGGATCAGAAAAACGATCAGCGCCCCGGTATAAAGATATTGATAAGCGGTATCTATACTCATTTCAGTTTCTCCAGGAGATGAACGAAAACGGAATCTTCCATGCCTTCCGCATATTCACTGCGCAGGCAGTGGATCACGAAGCGGTCGCCCTCCAGTTCCAGGGTAAAGGTACCAGGAGTCAGGGTGATGGAATTTGCCAGAAGAACATTCTGGAATTTTGAGGGAAGTCCCGAATGAAAAGTGACGATGACCGGATCCGGCTTAAGACCGGGAGAAACGGCTGCTTTCATGACGTTGAACGCCGCCTTTATGATCTCAAGGATCAGCACGGCGACATATTTTGTAAGCAGTGGAAGGTTTCTGAGGATCCTGTCATTGTTGGAAGCGTCGTACCCCATGACCTTGCGGGAGAACAGGCTGACTGCCAGAGAGATCAGAATGCCGAAGATCACGATCTCCAGGGTGATCCTGCCATTCAGAATGATCCAAATCAGGAAATATAGAATTGCCATGATGTTGCCTTTCGTTCAGATAAGAAAATAATCACCGGCTGCAGGCAGCCGGTGCATCCAAAAGCTATCATACAACTTTTTGAAGGAAAATCAAGCCGGGCAGCCTTCCCGAATCACTCAAAAAGGCTTCCAAAATCGAAAGAATCGACGATCTTCCGCATTTTTTCCGTCTCCCCGGAGACTGTATCCGGGAATACTTCATCCGTTCCATCGGCAAAACACTCCGTCATGTAACGGTTAAAGGCAGGCCTGTAGTGCTCCATATCGGCATAATTGTTCAGGTCAGTGATCATCTCCTCTTCATTCTGGAAATAGAACACTCTGACATTCGGATAGCCAAGGAGCCTTTCCATCATATATTCCGACTGCGCCAGCACGGCATCCAGGCGGTTCTCCACTCTTACGTTATTCCAGTACAGAATACTATAAGGCGGGAAAAAGAAATAGAACTCCGTCTCCGGGTGCTCTTCTACATACGGAAGAATGTTCTCCTCCAGATTGACTTTCGTCCTCGGGATCAGCGCATCTGCCGCAAGCGGTTCTGAAACTGCTTCCGGCGCCCGGTAGTCCCGCAGCACCCATGCCTCACTAAAGTATTCTTCCGTCTGCCAGGTAGTGCCGTAGACGTACGAGAGGTCGGTGGGCTCTTTTTCCACGACCGGCTTGAGAATGTACTCCAGGATCACGTCCTTATTCAGAAGATAGGAAATATCGTTCAGAGGAGTCCTGTCGTACATATACTCCGGCAGCGGATACTTGGTCTCCTCCGGCTCTGCCGTAAATGTGGAAATATCAAGCGCTGCGAAGACCGCTTTCACGTCATTGTTTTTCCTTGCCCTCGAATCAGGCTGGAAAACCACAGAGAGCACATTGCTGATATCCTTCGGATAGGCGCCGTTTGAACAGAGCTTTATAAGGTCCAGTCCCATCAGCTCCCGGAAATCATCCGTATCAAAGTTCAGCGTCATGGAGGAACCCGTCATCACGCTGTCATAGAGCATATTCCGGGCCATACCAGGGTTCTGCAGCAGCTGATTGTCCACCACATACGGAAACCCCTTCAGAGGCGCATGGTAGTGAAAAAAAGGGTCCACGATCACGGTCAGTGCGATCACGGCGCACAGAGCGAGGGCTGTGATGGGGAGGAAGACTCTATAGAATTTTCCGATGTTGTTATTGTTCATATAATTCAATTTTACTATTCACAGTTACGCCGTAGCATTCGCAAAATCACGCGTTGAACGCGTGCTCCATCTGTTGGAACAGATGCATTTTGCTCATGAACGGCGGTCACTGCTTCGCAGTTCACATCCGAACAAGATGACTGCTTCTTACGTGCAAGCACGACGAATCAGTCGTCTTGCCCGGATGATCTGTGAATAGTAACCTAAAAAGCAAAATATGCGAACTCTGTCACTTTCCCGAGGGCTAAGACGCACCATACGAAGAGGATGGAGAAGACGAAGCCCGTGAAGGCATTGATCTTTATTTTTTCCGAGACGGTCCTGGCTTTGGGCAGCAGGCACGCGCAGGCCCAGCTGCCGATCAGCATGATCCACATCAGGTAATAGCGGCTGTAGGGCATATGCGATAGCGGAGTTATCTTGATCAGGTACCAAAGCTCGCTCAGTTCAAACTGCGTCGCAAAGTATTCCGCTACTCGCAGCGGCTGAGGCGTCAGCAGTTTTCTGACCATTGCAAGAACGGATGCCGAATCCGGCCCGTGAAAGATCATGAACGTGACGCTGAGCCATAGGTCCATAAAGAGGACACAAAAGGCGGTGCGGATACCGTGCAGGATCCTGGACACCAAAGAGGCTCCGGTCTTATGATCCGGTTCATGATCCGGTTCCGTAGATGTGGCGGCTGTAACAGCCTCGGAGTTTCGTGAATGAGAAAGCTTTCCCCTGATAGCGGGCCTTGCGATATGGATCCAGGCCCAGGTGAGCGTTGCCAGGATGCCGTTCATGCATCCCCAGACGAGAAAATACCAGGTCGAGCCGTGCCAGAGTCCGCTGATCACGAAGACCAGCATCATGTTGGCAAGTGTCCTTGCGTTCCCTCTTCTGCTTCCGCCCAGTGGGATATAAATATACCGGACAAAGAACCGGTTCAGGGAACTGTGCCAGCGTCCCCACAGCTCACTTCCGTTAACGGAACGATATGGCTTGTCGAAATTCTCGGGAAGGTCCATCCCCAGCATTCTGGCGACACCGCGTCCCATGTTGCAATAGGCACTGAAATCCAGATAGAGGCTCAGCGGATAGGCGACGGTAATGATCCATGCTTCCGCGAAACGGATCGCGTTCAGATGGGAATAAGCATAATCTACGGGAACGTTCAGGGTGTCCGCGAGGATCACCTTCTCAAAGAGGCCTAAGAGAAACAAAAGAAAACCGCGGGTAAAGGATTCCACGTCAAAGCGGATGTCCCCGAGGCGGTCCAGGTGAGGCTTCATCTCGGCGAACCGTGTGATCGGTCCCTGCAGGAGTTTTGGAAAAAACGTGATATAAGTCAGGTACTCCGAAACGGTCCAGTTCTCCAGTTCCGGCTCTCTTCTGTAGAGATCCACCAGCCAGCTGATCTGGCTGAAGGTATAAAAAGAAACGGCAAGAGGCAGTGCGATCCTGCTCCCGGTCAGTACGCCCGCGTACTTAAAATACACGAGAGCTCCAACCTGCAGAACAAGAGCAGCTGTCAGCAGGATCTTACTGTGAAAACGGCGCAGCAGCAGGGAAAAAACAATAGTGACCGAAATGCTGCATAAAAAAATCAGCAGGCTCCGGAGACCGAAGCTTGCCATGTACAGGACCGAGGCGGCTGTCAGCAAAAGTCTTCGAACGCCTGCCAGCGTCTCTTTATCACTCCAAATATGTTCCGCCAGTGTATATCCGCCTACCGTCAGCGGCAGGAACAAAAATACAAATCCGTATGAATTAAAGACCAAATTCATTCTTATTCCTAACAGTTCCTAATAGACCGGTTTGCGCTCCTTGATCTCCCTGAAGATCTCCGTGTAGTTCCTGTACCGGATGCGGCTGATACTCTCCTCCTGCAGGGCCTGTTTGACCCGGCAGTCCGGTTCCGAAATATGGTTGCAGCCCTGGAAGCGGCAGTACGGCGCGTATTCATCGAACTCAGGGTAATAGTACTTGACATCCTCTGCTTCCAGATCCAGCAGATATAAAGAGGTAAAGCCCGGGGTATCGACCAGGAACGTATTGTCCGCCCACTCAGCCCTCAGGAGTTCTACATGACGGGTGGTGTTTTTCCCTCTTGCGATCTTGCGCGAGAGCTCTCCAGTCTCCATGTTGGCATGCGGGCAGAGCTTATTGATCAGAGAGGACTTTCCTACGCCGGAGGGGCCTGTGATGACGGTCGTTTTTCCCCGCATGCAGTCTCTTACTGTATCAAGATCCTCTTCGCCATGCCGGACACTGATAAACAGCACCTGGCAGCCGCAGTTTTCATAAACACTTCTTAACTCTTCCACTGCGCCTTCCGGGGCGATATCTGTTTTATTAAAACAAAGCACTGTCGGAAGATCCTTCATATTCATGGAGATCAGGAACCTGTCCAGCATATTGAAGCTCGGCAGCGGGTCTGTGATGGCAAATACCAGCAGCGCCTGGTCCACATTGACGACATTGGGGCGGATCAGAGCGTTCTTTCGCTCGAGCAGCTTTACAACGTTTCCTTCCGGGGGAACACTGACAGTGTCCGTTATATCAAAGAGGACATCATCTCCGACTAGCGGTTTTTCTCCGAGCGCGCGGAACAGGCCTTTTGCCCTGCAGCGATAGACAGTATCGCCGCAGGCAACCTCATAAAATCCCGCTATACTCTTAATGATCTTTCCGTTTTCTGACATATAGGCAACTGTTATTCCACTGAGAAAGCGACGTCTCTTCTTACGATCTGCTGCCCGGTCGCCGGGTCAGTTGCGATAGAAGGCGCCAGTGCGGATGTATAACTCATCTGGATCGTGCCGGAAGGGGCTGTCAGTCCTGTAAAATTCACCTGCACCGGGAAGCTGGTCACGGTTGTATCCATAAGCTTCTGTCCGTCAGAAGCGATCAGGACTATATAGACCTGTGTTCCGGGAACATAGGCCGGATCTTCCTCCGCACTGGGAGCAGAAATCTGCGTCACATAGCTGTAGGTCACCTGCTTGGGACCTTTGCTGACCTGTACATCTACAGTGCTGCCCTCCTCGACAAGACTGCCGGCAGGAATGCTCTGGAAAAGAACAAGTCCTGTTGTGGAAGAATCCACGCTCTCCACTTCTGTCACCGTTCCGAGCTCAAGGCCGGCTTCTATCAATCTGGCCATAGCTTCATCACGGGAGAATCCCTGCAGCTCAGGAACCTCCGCCTTACCTTCCCGACTGGGACCGGTACTGATATAGATCGTAATCGTAGTGTCTCCCGGAACAGCCGTTTCGGCTGACGGATTCTGGGAAATAACACAGTCTTTTGGTGTATCCTCGCTGGCCTGTTCGACCTTATCTACAGAGAATCCTTTTCTCTGCAGCATGGATCTTGCCTCAGCGAGCGTCATTCCGACGACGTCAGGTACCTCGACGCCTCCCTCGCCCGTGCTGACAGTCAGGACGACACTGCTGCCCTGTTCGATCTTCGTGCCTTCAGGCACACTGGAAGAAATAACGATGCCAGCATCGAACTCATCTGATTCCGCATAGGTGATCTCCGGGATGACGCCCATGGACGTCAGCGCCTGCCTGACAGAATCCGCATCTTTTCCGACGACCGTCGGCATATTGACAGTCTGTACGGCTGAGACATCCTGCTGCGGCGGCTCCTCTCCCGGTTTTTTGATAAATCCAAGCCTGGATGCAGCCAGATAGACGATGACAAGACCGATCACGATCGCCGCAATGATGGAAAGGAATGTTATAATATGTTCCTTCTTGGGATCATATCCGTCATCTGCGAAGTCATCGTCGTAATCAGGATCGTCATAGAGTCGTCCTGTGTACTGGTTCTTGCGCAGGGGCTCGTCCAATCTCGACGTATCGCGCCTTCTGCGGTCTGCATAAGCATCCTCGTCCGGATATTCGTCATACGCACGGTCATACCCGTCTTCGTAGTACTCTTCCTGATAATCATAGGGATAGGATCCATACTGGTCCTCATCCGCATAATACTCGTCGTTCTCCTCCGGATAAGAATCATAATCATCCGCATAGCGATGCGTGTAGTGCCTGCGGATCTCATCCTGGTCATCTCTGGATGCCATACGTGTCGCGGACTCTTCATCCGGGTGGATCACACGGACAAAATCATCGTCCGGATGGATCAGGGACTGCTTAAGATCCGCGATGAGTTCCGCCATATTCTGGTAGCGGCGGTCCGGGCTCTTCTCACAGCATTTGAGCACGATCTGCTCAACGCTCCTGGGGATCTCGGGAACGTACTCCCTGGGAGACGGCATAGGCGTCTGGATGTGCTTGATCGCAATAGCGACTGTCGTCTCGCCGTTGAACGGAACGCGCCCCGTCAGCATCTCAAATATCGAGATACCGAGGGAATAGATATCGCTTCTCTCGTCAGAATAGCCGCCGCGCGCCTGTTCCGGAGAAGTGTAGTGCACGCTTCCCATGACATTGGACGTGATCGTATTGCTGGTCGCTGCCTTGGCGATACCAAAGTCCGTGACCTTCACCTTTCCATCCCTGGAAATAATGATGTTCTGCGGCTTGATATCCCTGTGGATAATATGATTGCTGTGCGCGGCCTCCAGGCCCATAGAGACCTGGATCGCGATACTGATCGCTTCCTTGACAGAGAGCCTGGATTTTTTCTCGATATATTTTTTCAGAGTAATGCCGTCGACAAGCTCCATGACGATATAATACATTCCCTTTTCGTCTCCGACGTCATAGACGTTGACGATATTGGGATGCATCAATCCTGCTGCAGCCTGTGCTTCGACCCTGAATTTGGATACAAAATTGGCATTATCAGAGAATTCCTGTTTCAGGATCTTGATAGCAACGAGCCTGTTCAGTTTATGATCCTTTGCCCTGTATACGACAGACATGCCGCCGGTACCGATTTTTTCAAGCACCTCATATCTGTCCGCGATCAGCATTCCGATCTTAACCATAAATTACTCCTGTATATAGAACTCCGCCCTTGTTTTTCGCCGGCGAAGATTTCCTGCTGTTTTCAGATTCCGCAATCGATCAGGATCACAGAAATATTGTCGGATCCGCCGTTTGCATTCGCCTCCCTGACGAGTGCCTCGGCTTTCTCCTTGAGCGATCCGTTCTCCCGGATGATCTCCAGGATGCGCTCATTTTCCACCATATTGGTGAGCCCATCGCTGCACATCAGGAGAATGTCCCCCCGCCGCAGATCACAGTTGAAATAGTCGATGTCCACGTAGTGTTCTGCTCCGACAGCCCTGGTAATCACATTTTTTTCCGGATGCGTGCGGGCCTTTTTCTCATCCAGGCTGCCCGCAAGGACCATCTCCTCTACCAGAGAATGATCCACCGTCACCTGCCGGATCGTGGAGCCGACCACATAAAGCCTGCTGTCGCCAACATTAGCTATGTGGGCCGTTCCCCTGCTGATGTAGGTCAGGACGAGCGTCGTACCGCAGCCGGCATATTCGCTCCGTTTCTGCGCTGTCCTGTAGAGCCCGTAATTGACCCTGTGGATCGTAAGATCCAGAAGGTCCCGTCCCTCAGGCGCCGGATCCGAGCGGATACGCCTCACCAGCTCCTCCACTGTGTATCTGGAAGCAAAATCACCGGCTTTATGGCCGCCCATGCCATCGGCGACGATATAGAGATTCGGAAGATTTCCGACCGGTGAATCAGAAGCAAAGACATAGTCCTGATTCATCTTTCTCTTTTTTCCTATATCCGTTATGGAAAAAGAATTCACCATGGCTGACGCCGCTCCAACAGCTGCACGTTGAGGGACCCGTGTTCAGAAGGTCCTGTTGACATTATCCTCAGCAAAAATAATGGGCTTCCGGAATTATTACATTCAATCCTCTGAGATCTTCCGATGGCGCAGCTGTCCGCACGCACCGTCAATATCCCGGCCCATTACTCTTCTTATACTAACATTTATTCTTTGCTTTTCAAGTCTGTTTTTGAACGCTTCGACCGCCTGTTCCGCCGGCTGCGTATAGCCGGTCTCCGGTACAGGATTGACCGGTATCAGGTTAATATGGGCGTGCACACGCCCGGCCAGCGCCGACAATTCCTTCGCATCCTGCTCACTGTCATTGACGCCCCGGATCAGGCTGTATTCAAAAGTGATCCGCCTGCCGGTGCGATCGAAATAGTACTCGCAGGCCTCCATAAGCTCGCTGATCGAAAACCGCTTTGCTACCGGCATGATCTTTTTTCGTTTTTCATCGTTTGCTGCGTGCAGGGACAGGGCCAGCGTTACGGACAGATCTTCTTCCGCGAGCCTGCGTATACCCGGAACGATCCCGCAAGTAGATACAGTAATATTCCTCTGACTTAAATTCATCCCTCCCGGCATGGTCAGGAGCCGCAGGAAACGCACCAGATTGTCGTAATTATCGAGGGGCTCTCCTGTCCCCATCACGACGACGTGGGAGATCTTTTCTCCTGTCGTTCTCTCTATCTCATAGATCTGCTCCAGCATTTCCGAGGGAGCCAGATTTCGGATCAGGCCGTCCAGCGTGGATGCACAGAAGCTGCACCCCATCCGGCAGCCGACCTGCGAAGAAATACATACGCTGTTTCCGTAGCGGTACGGCATGAACACGCTCTCCACGAGATCCTGTTCATTCCCGGAGGGAAGACCGAACAGAAACTTCTGCGTGCCGTCCAGTTTGGAGATCTGCCTGTCCAGCAGCTTTAACGACACCGGACTGCAGTTTTCTTCCAGAAAAGAACGCATCGCGGCAGGAAGATTCGACATCTCCGAAAAATCCCGGCAGCGCTTTTCATGCATCCATTCAAACATCTGCTTTGCCCGGAACTTCGGATACCCCTGTTCCGTCAGAAACGCTGTCAGCTCTTCCATATCCATGGACCTGATATCCACCACCGTTCGGCCATTATCTGTAATTTGAGGTAGATTTTCTATCATATAACGTTGGGTTTTCTAAGTCTCGCCATAAAGAACCCGTCCGTCCCGTGCACATGCGGCAGGAGCTGAACGTGTCCCTTCTCGATTCCCGGAAGTCCTTCCGGCAGGAACTGTGTGAGTTCCTCTTCCTCGAATCCCAGCTCCCTTCGGATCCAGGAGACCATTTTTTCATTTTCATCCCGGTTGATCGTACAGGTGCTGTACATGAGGATCCCGCCGGGCTTCACATATCCGGCGCTGGCCCGCAGGATCTTTTTCTGCAGGGAGATCAGCGAGCGGATCTTCTCCGGGCTGACATTCTCGCGGATATCTCTTTTTCTAGTCATGACGCCAAGCCCTGAACAGGGGACGTCGCATAGCAGGATGTCCGCTTTCCCAAGAAGCTCAGCATGCTGTTCGGATGCATCCTGTTCCCTGATCTCCATATTTCCGCAGTGCATTCTGGCCGCAGCTGCGCGGATCAGTTTCGTTTTCGCCGAGGAAATATCACAGCTGATGATCTTTGCCTCGGGAACGCGTCCCGCGAGGTGTATGCTCTTTCCTCCGGGTGCCGCACAGACGTCCACGATCAGCTGCGGTCTTTGCTCCGGATCATCCGAAACGGCAGCAAGTCCCAGGAGCTGAGAGCTCTCATCCTGTACCGTCCAGAGTCCTTCGCGGAATCCCGGCAGCGTATTGACGGCCGGAATATGCCTTAAATACCAGCAGCAAGAGTTCCATCTGCCGGCCTCCGCCTTTCCTCCGAGCACGCGGATCTGTTCGATCGTTCTGCAAATGCTTTCTTCGTCGATCCTGTCGTCAAAACGGATACATACTGGTCTCGGCTGCAGCATGGCTGCGAGGAGCTTCTGCGTCTCCTCTTCCCCGTATGTCTCCTCCCACATTTTCTTTACGAAGGAAGGAACAGTAAGGGACGGTGCCGCGACGGTTTGTTTTTCCGCAGCATCATTTGTCTTTGTTTCCGGGACCGCTGCCTCCTTATTCTTCTGGCGGCAGATATTTCTCAGGACTCCGTTGACAAATCCGGTATATTCCAGCATGCGGCGCCGCTTCAGGATCCGGACAGCCTCGTCGCAGGCCGCGTGGTCCGGAACGCTGTCCATGTAGTAGATCTGGTAGACGCTCATGCGAAGGAGCCACAGGACTCTCGGCTTGATCACGCCATCCGGATTCTTAAGAAGTCCCCGGATCCTTTTGTCCAGTTCTTCCCTTCTCTCAACCGTTCCCTCGCTGAGGCGCTTGATAAAAGCCCGCTCTGAGAGCGGAAGGTCGGGATGCTCGTCCAGGGCTTTGCTGACCAGGCGGCTGACACTGGCGCCGCTGCGCTCATGCTCCGTCAGAATATCCAATACAAAGTCCCGCTCATTTACTGCCAAGCTGTTCTCCTTCCGTCATTCTGTTTCCCAGCAGGAAATCCCTGACGCTCATTCTCTTTTTGCCTTCCAGCTGAACTTCCTTCAGGGCAAGCGCCATGTCCTGGCTGCCTGTCCTGACGATCACGCAGTCCTTCCGGACATCTATGACAGTCCCCGGCATGCTGGAAGCTGTCTGATCCGGCTGCTCCACAGATACTGTATCGGAACTCCAGATCTTCAGCTGCTTATCCTTATAATATGTGTAGGCGCAGGGCCAGGGATCCATTCCCCTCACAAGCCTCTCGATCTCATCCGCCGGTTTGTTCCAGTCGATCAGGCCCATCTCTTTTTTGAACATACCTGCGTACGTGGCCTGCTCACTATCCTGCGGTATCCGGACAGCCGTGCCGTCCTCGATCTGATCCAGTGCTCTTAAGAGGAGCGGACCGCCAATGAGGGATAACTTATCAAAAAGCGTGGCAGCTGTCTCTTTCCTGTCCAGGACGACTTCTTCCTTGAGGATCATATCCCCTGTATCCAGGCCGGCATCCATCTGCATGATCGTGATCCCGGTCTTCTCAAGACCGTCGATGACAGCCTTCTGGATCGGAGCTGCGCCCCGCAGCTGCGGCAGAAGCGAACCATGGACATTAATACATCCGTATTTTTTCATTTCCAGGATCTGCGTGGAGAGGATCTGGCCGTAAGCTGCAACGACCATGATATCAGCCTCCACAGACTGCAGCTTTTCCACCGCCTCCGGGGTCTTGATCCTGGCCGGCTGGAATACCTCGATCCCATGTTTTACGGCGCACTCCTTGACAGGAGAAAACAGAAGCTTAGCGCTCCTGCCTTTCATTCTGTCCGGCTGTGTGACAGCCAGGACCACCTCATGCCTGCTCTGAACGAGCGCTTCCAGGACCGGGACCGCAAAATCCGGTGTTCCCATGAAAATAATTTTCATACAGGTCAAACCTCTTCTTCAAACTCGTCGTCTTCGATCTCCTGCTCCGAATCAACAAGTCCGCCTTCCACCTTCTCGACATAAAGCTTGCCATCGAGGTGATCGAACTCATGGCACATTGCGCGCGCGAAGAGTTCTGTGCCCTCGATCTCAAACGGCTGCATATCGCGGTCGAGCGCCCTTGCCTTGACATAGGCGGGTCTTGTCACCTGGCCCATCTTGCCGGGAACGGAAAGGCATCCCTCCATCCCGGTCTGTTCTCCGGTCTGCTCAATGATCTCCGGATTGATGAATACGTGCGGATCGTCCTGTTCCGCTGAGACGTCAATGACGACGATCCTCTTTAAAATACCGACCTGCGGTGCTGCCAGTCCGACGCCGTTTGACTCATACATAGTCTCAAGCATATCGTCGATCAGCTCCTGCAGACGCTCGGTCATCTCTTTAACTTCTTTTGATCTCTTTTCCAGGATCGGATCTCCGATCTCTCTGATCGTTCTCAGTGCCATGGTTACTCCTTTACTATTAAAAAGGTGAAACGGGGTCAAAATCAAACTGCACGGTGATATCCTGCGCCGCGCCGCTTGCATTCATGCGCTCCATTCCCTCTTCTATGCCATCTTTACAAGCTATCAGTGTATCATATTTTCCGCACTTTATGTACAGAACAAAGCGGTACTCGTCGCGGATCTTTCCAATCGCTGCGCTGGCCGGCCCGATGACGCGGGCTCCGGGAGACCGCCCAAGTTTTTTTTCAAGATAGTCCCTGATCTGGCCTGCCAGAGACTGTCCGCGATCCTCATTTTTGCTCATGATCTGCACCGCCAGCATATGGGAGGACGGCGGGTACATCAGCATCTGGCGGTAACGGATCTCCTCCTGGTAAAACCCGGTGTAATCCTGCCGGGAGGAGTACTGGATGCTGTAATGCTCGGGTTCATAGGTCTGAATGACAACGTTCCCGGGAATCTGGCCGCGTCCCGCCCGGCCGGCTGCCTGCGTCAGCAGCTGGAAGGTGCGCTCGCTCGCCCTGTAGTCTCCGACATACAAGGAAAGATCGGCCAGCAGGATCCCAACCAGCGTTACTCTCGGAAAATCGTGGCCTTTTACGATCATCTGCGTCCCGATCAGAATGTCCGCCTCCTCATTGGCAAAGGAAGACAGCAGCTTTTCGTAACTGCCTTTCTGCTTTGTCGTATCCGCATCCATCCTGAGAATGCGCGCCTGAGGATACATCTTCTGGACGCTCTCCTCGACGGATTCCGTTCCTGCCCTGAAGCCGGAAATAAACCTGGAACCGCACTCCGGGCATACCGATACATTCGGCTCTTCATAGCCGCAGTAATGGCAGACCAGCCTTCCGCTTCTGTGGAGAGAAAGAGATACGTCGCAGTGCGGGCATTTCATGACATGTCCGCAGCTTCTGCAGGAGACAAAACCCGAATACCCTCTCCGGTTCAGGAACAGCATGATCTGTTCTTTTTTCTCCAGCCGGTCGCTGATCATTTCCTGCAGCTGTCTTGAGAGAATCGTTTTATTGCCGTTTCTCAGCTCGCTTCTCATGTCCGCGATCAGGACGTCCGGAAGCGTTCCGCCTGTGAGCCTCTCCTGCAGTTCATAGAGCCTGTAATGCCCTTTGACCGCCTTGTCGTAGGAGTCCAGCGAGGGCGTGGCGGACCCTAAAACGACGACCGCGCCGTGCATTTCCGCGATCCGAACAGCTACGTCTTTTGCGTGATACTTGGGCATGGATTCGTTTTTATAGCTGCCCTCATGCTCTTCATCGATGATGATCGCGCCAATATTCGGAAAAGGAGTAAACAGCGCCGATCTGGGTCCTATGATGACATCGATCTCCCGCTGTCTCGCCCGCTCGAACTGATCTGATTTTTCCGACTCCGAGAGCGACGAATTCATGACAGAGACGCGCTCGCCAAAATGTCTGTAAAAGCGGATCAGCGTCTGGTAGGTCAGGGAGATCTCCGGGATCAGCATGATCGCCTGTGCGCCCTGTTCGACGATCTTCTCAATGATCGTGATGTAGACTTCTGTTTTGCCGCTTCCAGTGATCCCGTGGATCAGGCTGACCCTGCGGCTCTTGGAAGCAGCGCTGCCGGGTCCCAGGTCCGCTGCACGGACAGAATTCTGGTACTGAAGACTCTCAGGATCCCTGTCCCCTTGTCTCTCCCATTCCTGCCTCGCGTCACGGATTGCCTTGAAATCACACAGCACACCATCCACGACCCGCTGCTGGTTCGGACTCAGTTTGATCGTCGATTCTCCGACATTTTCCAGCGTTACAGGATTCCTCAGGGACTTTGTGGTTATGATCTCCAGGATCCCTTGTTCCTGCATGGCGCGCATTGTCGCGGCTGTTACATGGAGCTTGTCAATGATCAGGCTGTATGGCTGCCTTGGGACCGCCATCAGCTCCTTTAAGAGCCGGTGTCTTGCCACCTGATGCTTTTTCTCATAGACGGCCAGCTGCGCCTCGGCCTCTTTTTCTCCGAGCAGGAGGCTTACCTCTTTTGTCTCGGCGGGCTTTGCCTGTTTGCGTGACGTCAGGACCGTCTTGAGCGCTGTGATCATGGTCGAGCCATAGCGGCGTTTCATCCAGGCGGCCAGCTGAACGGCCATATCCCCGGTATCCTCCGCACCTCTTGCGCAGATCCCCTGGATCGATTTGATCTTCTCGTCCGGGTAAGCTGCGGTATCGGAAAAACCGACAATATAACCCTCCCTGATCGTATCTCCTTTTCCGAAAGGTACCTGGACATAGCTGCCCGGATGCAGGAAATCCCGCATTTCCGCCGGCACCTTGTACGTGAAGGGACGATCAAGCTGGCTCTTCGATATTCCGATGATCACGTTTGCATATTTCATAAATTCTTATTCAGCCAGGATCTCGCTGATCAGCACCCTCTCATCCATGGGATGCTTTACCCCCTTGATCTCCTGGTAATCTTCATGTCCTTTTCCGGCCAGAACGATAATATCGCCCGGCTGGCCGTTCCGGATCGCATAGCGGATCGCGTCCTTGCGGTCGGGGATCGTTACGTATTTCCCGCTGGTCTTCTCAATTCCTGTCACGATATCCGCGATGATATCCATCGGCTCCTCAAAGCGGGGATTATCTGAAGTAATAATGGTAAGATCAGAGAGATTTCCTGAGACCTCTCCCATCTCAAATCTTCTCGAGCGGGACCTGTTGCCGCCGCAGCCGAAGACTGTTACGAGCCTTCCCGGATCATATTCCCTGAGCGTCGTCAGAAGGCTTTCCAGGGCGACTGCGTTATGCGCATAATCGATCATCAGTGTAAAGTCATCGCTGACATCCACCATCTCGATGCGGCCTTTAACATGTGCGGAAGCCAGTGCGGAAACGATCACAGGCGGCTCCACCTTAAAATGCCTGCAGACGGCAATGGCCGCGAGCGCATTATAGACGGAGAATTTGCCAGGCGTCGGAACCTGCGCGCTGATATGGATCAGTCCCTCGGTATCAAAG
>JAFTFD010000202.1 GCA_017449745.1 Lachnospiraceae bacterium | reverse complement strand
TCAGGTGGCTCTGATGCAGGAGATCGTCTGTCCGGTGTGCGGAGAGCACTTCTACGGTCCCGGCGCGGAGGAGCTGGCGTTCAACTCACAGGGCGCCTGCAAATGCTGCGGCGGAACGGGCACGATCCGTACCGTTGACAGGAGCACCCTGGTCCCAGATGAGAATATCTCCATCGACGACGGCGCCGTCGCCCCCTGGAATTCCCTGATGTGGTCGCTGATGACGGACGTCTGCCGTGAAATGGGAGTCCGCACGGACATTCCTTTTAAAGACTTGACGGACAGGGAAAAAGAGATCGTCTATGACGGACCGATGGAGAAGAAACATATCTTCTACCGCCCCAAGAAGGCGACCACAGCGACGGCGGGTGAGATGGATTTCACCTATTACAGCGCGACGGCCACCGTCCTCAATGCCCTGAACAAAGTCAAAGATGAAAAGGGAATGAAGCGGGTCGAGAAATTCTTAAAGGAAGATGTCTGTCCTGAGTGCCACGGCACACGCCTCTCGGATGCCGCGAGAGCCCCGAGACTAATGGGCATCTCCCTGGACCAGGCCTGCGAAATGACTCTGAAAGATTCGGTCGAATGGGTAAAAAGAGTGCCCTCTTCTTTACCGGAAGAGATGCGGGCCATGGCACAGAACATCTGCGAATCCTATCTGGAGGTCGCGGCGCGCCTGATGGAGCTGGGCCTTGGGTATCTTACGCTCGACAGGGCCTCCTCGACTCTCTCCACCGGAGAACGCCAGAGAATGCAGCTCGCAAGGGCGGTCCGCAACAGGACTACGGGCGTTCTGTACGTCCTGGATGAACCTTCCATCGGCCTGCACCCCGCCAATATCATCGGTCTCAACGGCGTCATGCATGACCTTGTCAGAGACGGCAACTCTGTCCTTCTCGTCGATCACGACACACAGATCCTCAAGGAGTCGGACTGGCTGATCGAGATGGGTCCTGAGGCAGGCGCCAAAGGAGGCCAGGTCCTCACCCAGGGGACGATCCAGGATATCGAGGAAGATCCCGTCTCCGTGATCGGCAATTACCTGTCCGGAAGACAGAGCGCCTCCAGACACATCTCTGCAAATGCCTTCGCAGACGGGGAGATCCGCATGGAGACAGAGCAGATCCACACGGTAAAGCCCCTCTCGGTCCGCATTCCGAAAAAGGGCCTGACCGTCATCACCGGCGTGTCCGGTTCTGGCAAGACCACGCTGATCCTGGAGAGCCTGGTACCTGCCCTCGATGCCCTCTGCAACGGCAAAAAAATGCCGGAGCACGTAAAAAGCATAGAGGCGGAAGGCATCCGGCACGTCAAGCTGATCGACGCTACTCCGATCGGTATTAACGTCCGCTCTACCGTGGCCACCTACGCCAATGTCCACGACGAGCTGCGAAAAATCTACGGTCGGACGAAAGAGGCAAAACAGTTCGGATACAAGGCAGGCGATTTTTCCTATAACACCGGGGCTCTCAGATGCCCGGTCTGCGACGGAACAGGGCAGATCTCGCTGGACGTCCAGTTCCTGCCGGACGTCAACATCCCGTGCCCTGACTGCCGAGGCTCCCGCTACAACAACGACGCCAAGAAGATCCGCTATAAAAACAAGGCAGGACTGTCTCATTCCCTGCCGGAGCTGATGGACATGGACGTCAATACGGCTCTTGAATTCTGCCGCGATATGAATACCGTCAAGCCAAGGCTCGAGATCCTGCGCGATCTGGGACTGGGTTACCTGACACTTGGCGAGGAGACGCCGGGACTCTCCGGCGGAGAGGCACAGAGGCTCAAGCTCGCGTCGGAGATGGGAAGACAGCAGGATGACTCCGTCTTCGTCTTTGACGAGCCTACCATCGGCCTGCATCCCAAAGATGTGGAGACCCTGCTGAGCGTTTTCCAGACCCTCATCGACCACGGAGCGACCGTCATCGTCATCGAACATGACCTGGATGTGATCCGGGCCGCGGACTATATCATTGATATGGGACCGGGGGGCGGAAATGACGGCGGCCGCGTCGTCGCCTGCGGAACTCCCGCCGAGATCAGGAACTGCAGCGAGAGCATGACAGGAAAATTCATATAAACATGAAAACACCCTCAGGTTCGTGATATGCCTGAGGGTGTTCTAAAAGGAGTCTCCTTGTCAGATTCGTTTTGTATGATCTTATGATAGCAGGACCGGCGTCATGCCAAGCGTCATTATAAGATTATTGTAAGAAAAAATAATAAATTGCGCAGAAAATCAGCCGCCTGTCACTTTGACAGACGGCTGAAGTTCTATGTTCAGATTCTCTAC
Source organism: Lachnospiraceae bacterium (assembly GCA_017449745.1). Classification (GTDB taxonomy): domain Bacteria; phylum Bacillota; class Clostridia; order Lachnospirales; family Lachnospiraceae; genus CAG-791. Next base: position 2,287 of record JAFTFD010000202.1, on the reverse strand, counting down.
TTAAGTTCTATGATCCGGTCCTCTATTCAGCTTCCGCTCATTCACAGTAAGCGACTGCACTCTCCGCTGCAACGCTGCCGAATACGACGATATCCGCCACAGCATTTCCGCCGATACGGTTGCCGCCGTGCACGCCGCCGGTGACCTCGCCTGCTGCAAACAGGCCGGGGATCGGCTCTCCCTCTGTGTTGATGACCTGTGCCTCGGTGTTGATCTTGATGCCGCCCATCGTGTGATGGATGCCGGGTGCGATCTTGATCGCATAGTAAGGAGCAACGCTAAGATCCGCTTCCATACCTGTCGTTCTCTCAAAGTCGGGATCCTCGCCTGCTGCCACGTAGCTGTTCCAGGTCTCGATCGTCTCCTTCAGAGTCGCGGGATCGACTCCGATCTGCTCTGCCAGCTCTTCAATGGTGTCGCCCTGTACGGTGATGCCTGTGGAGACATATTTCTCCGTAGCCTTCAGGCCTTCTCTCAGGCGCTGGTCAAAAATAATGTACGCATAGCTGCCTGTCTGTTCCAGTTCGCCTGCGGAGACCACGTCTCTGGGCAGCAGCTCGTTGATGAAGCGCTTGCCTTCCTGGTTGACCAGAATTGCGCCGTCGCCGCGGACGCTCTCTGTGATCAGCATGCTGGTTCCCTGCTCGACAGTGGGGTGCAGCTGGATCTGGTCGATATCCACAAGATCCGCACCGGCTGCCTGTGCCATAACGATACCGTCGCCCATGATGCCGGGCGCGCTCGTTGTCACAGTGCCCTTCAGATCCGGCCTGTACTGGACGATCATCTCTTCATTGTTGCCAAAGCCGCCGGTCGTCAGGATGACAGCCTTTGCCTTGATCGTGTAGATCGATTTCTTTCCTTCCGCCTTGACGCCGGTCACCGCGCCGTCTTCCATGATCAGCTCTGTGGCCTTCGTATCATACATGACATTGATGCCGAGCTCATCGATCTGTTTCAGGAACGATGTCACGAGGAATGCGCCGACGCCGGAGCCGTCCTCAGGCGCATGGATACGGGCGTTGGTCGCGCCGCCGGAGAAGGAGACCTTCGGAAGCGGTGCTCCGATGGAATCCAGCCAGTCAATGCCTTCAGCGGATTTTTCCGCCATGATCGTAACAAGGTCGCGATCGTTGATATTGTGGCCGCCGTTCATCGTATCTTCCACGAACTGCTCGACGGAATCCTCGATACCCTGTTCTTCCTGATAGTGTGTCTCAGCGGCATTCATACCGCCTGTCGCCTTTGTTGTATTTCCGCCCGCGTAAGGCATCTTCTCCAGCAGGATCACGTTCTTGCCGGCGTTCGTAGCCTTGATTGCGGCTGTCATACCAGCGCCGCCGGCGCCGACGATGACGATATCGGTCTCAAGGGTTTCCTCTGTTTTCTCTGCTGCCTCTTCCTCCTGTGCCTGCGGGAATTTTGACAGATCCGCTCCGGCCTGCGTGAAAGCAGACTGCACAGCGCGCAGGATCGCATTGCTGGTGACCGTCGCACCGGTCAGCGCATCGATGTTGGGGCTCTGTGCCGCAATGATCCTGTCTCCCAGCATATCGACAGCAAAGGAACCGATATTCTCTGTCTCATGGTCTCCCATGATATCCACAGACTCGATCATGTCCTCTGAAACTGTCACAGTGACCTCGACATCTCCGCCGAAGCCCTTGGAGCTCGCCGTATAGGTGCCGGGAATAAACAGATCTCCCTCTGCCGCCTTAGGCGCCTCCTCCACTTCCATACCGGAAGCCTGGGCAAGAGCAGCCGCTGCTGCCTCCATGACAGCATTCGACGTGAAGGTCGCTCCGGACACTGCGTCGATCTCCGCGCTCTGTTTTTCCAGGATCTGTGCCTGGAGTGCCGGGATCGCGGCTCCGCCGACATCCGGCGTCTCTGCCGCTCCTGCGATCGCGACATCCGTGATGCCGCCCTTGTTTCCAACCGTTACTGTAACGTCGACCGGTCCGCCAAAGCCCTGGCTGCTGGCCGTATAGGTGCCCGGCGTATAGTCCCCTTTGGCACCCGCATTTTTCGGAATGAGGTGCTCGACTGCCTCGAGACCGGCCAGAATGATCATAACAGCCAGTCCGATCGCAAGCCCCTTCCTGAACTCTTTTGCTGAGATCGTCTTGTTCATATTTACTATCCCCCTGTTATGAAGTGACCTTTGTCAAGACGTAAATTTAGACACCAGCAAACTTATTCTTGACTATCATATTTGTACGATCTATCAGCATCTGGAAGGAGCCCTGATTTAACAGTTCCCGGCATGTGGCCACTCTGTTATTCG
>JAFTFD010000201.1 GCA_017449745.1 Lachnospiraceae bacterium | reverse complement strand
TCATCGGAGGGGTTGCGTTCCAGAACATCATTTACGCATTTGTATATTATGCAAATGTGTACCGGTTGATCACCTGGCTATATATGCTGATCTACGGCGCATGGATCGTCATGGATGCGCTTATCTGTAGTCAGAAAGCGGCAGTAAAATCAACAGAAACAGATGGTGTGTCCGATAAGGCAGTTAAACCGACAGAAAAGGATGAAGTCTCCGATGCGGCAGTTAAGACAACAGAAGCGAGGAGTGTATCCGATCCGGCCGCAAAGAAAGGCGGCCGCACCCGAAGACCGCTAACAGTATGGCTTGCGGAGGCCTGCTGCATAGTCATGTTTGCATGTGTAGTCACAGGCATGCATCTGGAATATTCTCCCCAGGCGATCCTGGATCTGAAAGGCCCGTTTACATACGCGCAGGAAACAGCAGATTTCATTAACAGTCTCCCGCCAGACGCAGTGATCCTGGAAAACAGGGAAGACATATGCAATTCCGTGATTCCGCGGTTAAAAGACCGCACTGTATGGTCACCCTTCGGATGGCGTACCGCCTCTTACGCAGAAAGAAGCCGCACATACCGGCACAGTATAACAGTGGATGAACTGATCAAAGAGACCCGGGAGCATTTTCTGGATGCGGAAGGATTCTATCTGCTGTATGCGGTCGTCAGCGATCACTATATGGAGATTGAAGGAATCGAAGAGTATCTTGCTGATAAGGAACCTGTATTTGCAACACCTGGTAATGTGATGGCAGGAGAAGATTATAAAATATATTATATTGCGATGGAATGAACCTGTTGTAAAAACGGGCCATGGAAATGTTCCATGGCCCGTGTATATCTAAATCTTATAGTATTCTTTATACCACTCCGCAAACTTCCTGAGCCCCTCGCGGATACCGATCTGCGGCCGGAAACCGAAATCCCGCTCAAGGGCTGTGCTGTCAGCATATGTCACGGGGACATCTCCCGGCTGCATGGGTACAAGCTTCTTGTGCGCCTCAAAGTCATAATCCTCCGGAAGGACACCGGCCCGCACCAGTTCCTCCTGAAGCGTTGTGACAAAGTCCAGCAGATTTTCGGGCTGTCCTCCACCGATATTATAGAGCGCATAGGGCGGAAGAGGGAGCCCGTCGTCTCCGGTCAGTCTGTCCGGGGCACCCTGCATGACGCGGAAAATTCCCTCCACAATATCGTCGATGTAGGTGAAATCCCTCTGGCAGTTGCCGTAGTTGAAGATCTGAATATCCTCGCCGCGGCGCAGTTTTTCCGTCGCGGAATAATAGAACATATCCGGACGGCCGGCGGGTCCGTATACAGTGAAGAAACGGAGACCTGTCGTCGGAATGTCATACAGTTTGCTGTAGGCATGCGCCATCAGTTCATTGGATTTTTTTGTCGCAGCGTACAGAGACACTGGGTGATCTACGTTGTCGTCCGTGCTGAAAGGAACCTTCTTATTTCCGCCGTACACGGAGGAACTGGAAGCATAGACCAGATGCTGCACGCCTTCATAGCCGCCGGCATTTTCAAGCCCGTGATAGGAGTGCCTGCAGGCCTCCAGAAGATTGTAGAAGCCGACAATATTGCTCTCGATGTAGACGTCCGGGTTCGAGATCGAGTAGCGCACGCCCGCCTGTGCGGCGAGGTTCACGACCACATCGATATTATATTCGCTGAACACATCCTCGATCATCATTTCGCTCGCGATGGAGCCATTGACGAAATGGAATGTCGAACTGCATTCGCCTGATTTTGCCAGCCTGTCGATCTGCTCAAGGCGGTAATCCTTAAGATTCGTGTCATAGTAGTCATTCAGGTTATCGACGCCGACGATCGTGGCATCTTCTGTATCCTTGATCAGGCGCATCACAAGATTGGCGCCGATAAAGCCGGCGGCGCCGGTGACCAGTATGGTTTTATGATTCAGATCGATGTGTTCCATGACATTCTCCTTTATTCATCCCTTCTGAACAGATCCCTTGTATTGATAAATTCCCTCTGAACGGGTCCTTTTGCATCGATAAATCTGCTCTGAACAGGTCCTGCGTTTTGATTAATCCCTCCGGAACAGATCCCTCGTATACACTCTCTCAGCAACATCATCCAGCACGGGATCATACCGGTTCGCAATAATGCAGCTGGACAGTTTCTTGAACCGCTTCAGATTATTGACGACTTCGCTCCCGAAGAAAGTGGTGCCGTTTTCCAGCGTCGGCTCATAAATGATGACCCGCGCACCTTTCGCCTTGATCCGCTTCATGACACCCTGGATGGAGGACTGGCGGAAATTATCTGAGTTGCTCTTCATCGTCAGACGGTAGACGCCGACGGTGATCTGCCGCTGCGCATTTTCGCGGTCCTTTGAATAGGAGGCACTGTTGCCATACGTGCCGGCGATCTCCATCACGCGGTCTGCGATAAAATCCTTGCGCGTCCGGTTGCTGTCGACGATTGCCTTGATCAGATTCTCCGGGACATCCTGGTAGTTGGCCAGAAGCTGCTTGGTGTCCTTAGGCAGGCAGTAGCCGCCGTATCCGAAGGAGGGGTTGTTGTAAAAATCCCCGACGCGCGGATCCAGACAGACGCCTTTGATGATCGAAGCGGTGTCCAGCCCTTTGATCTCCGCATAGGTGTCCAGCTCGTTAAAATAAGAAACGCGAAGAGCCAGATAGGTGTTGACAAAGAGCTTTGTGGCTTCAGCTTCAGTATACCCCATAAACAGGGTCTCAATCGAGTCTTTTATTGC
>JAFTFD010000200.1 GCA_017449745.1 Lachnospiraceae bacterium | reverse complement strand
CGTAGCTCAGCAGGATAGAGCGTCCGCCTCCTAATGCAGGTCGACACCTACCGCCGCAGGGACGTTAAAGAAACGAGAGCGGAGTTCGAAATGTCGCGTACTCGAGCAAAAAGCTACTCGCACCTACCGCCAAAGTGGCGTACATGACTTGTAGCCTTTTATAGCTTCTGAAGCGGCTGTCCATTAGACAGAACCGAGCTTCACCGGGTGGCTCCGGAGGGTTGAAAAACCCAGTAAATAAGCCAAAAATTGAAGATGTCTCCGTAGCTCAGCAGGATAGAGCGTCCGCCTCCTAAGCGGAAGGTCGTGTGTTCGAATCACATCGGGGACGCCAGTAAATTCAGCGGATTTCCGTTAGCAGATCGGTATCGATATTAGCAAAACGGACATCCGCTTTTTTGATCCCAGGGACCTGAGTTGGCAAAGAGCCCGCTCCTGCTGGCTAATTCCATTAGCAGAAATTTGGGACCCTGCTAAGAAAACACCCCGTTTTGCTAATAGCCCATTTCAGGCCGCCTCCCTGCTAACAGCGTCGTAAGGGCAACTAATACAGGCGGTAGGTGCTTTCAGCCATGAAAATCGGCTGTAATCCCTCCGTTGCCTTCAATTTCAGAAAATCCTGCTAAAGCCGATTAGCCAGGCAAAAACCTTCTGCTAACAGAACCCATTAGACGGCTTTACCCGCCGCCGTTCTTAGACAACTTCATATCCGATTACATAGCGCCAGTGATGAGAAATTCCATTTCTTCACTGGCGCTTTTGTCGTTTCCGAGCTCCTCGGAGCGAATCACATCTACGGAATGGAGGATCCCCATGAATAACAACAAAACAATTCTGATCGACGGCGTCCGTTACCATAAAGACCGGCCGGCAAGCTGCCGTCAGTGTTACTTTTGGAAGAACCGGAAGGTCGGCTGCACCCTGGGCAAGGAGAACTGCTACTACCTGGCTGAATCTCCGAAGAAGAAAAATCCCTGTGAGGGATGCTGCTATGGCCCCTGCGTCAGCTTCTGCATGAAGAAGGTCCTCGGGAGTAAGGAGGTGCCGGCCAATGCTTAAGGAAAATGCGAAACTGAACCGCTGTAAGAAGCTGTTGGAGACACCGCCGAAGGTGGACCGGAACAGGGAACCGCCGAAGTGCCGTTGCTGTCCTTATTATCAGCCGGACTTCCGGTACCGGAAATGCCTGTACGCGACCTGCCCTTACGGCAAGGACCGCAGTACTCCCTTCAGGAATAAGCCCCTGAGAGACGAAAGAATCGCGATGGGAGGTGGTGATATGCGTGTATGACTACTTCTATGGCCCGGAAGGCGAACAGTTCTCCTTCATCCGCGTTCCGAAGATCTTCTTTGAGAACGATGCCTATAAGTCCATGTCGGCCGATGCCAAGATCCTGTACGGATTTCTCCTAGACCGGGTATCGGTATCCCTGAAGAATGGCTGGAAGGACGACCAGAACCGCGTTTTCATCATCTGCACCATCGAAGAGATCATGGAAAAGCTCGGCTGCGGGAATAAGAAAGCCATCCAGCTCCTCTCCGAACTGGAGGACAAGATCGGCCTGATTGAGAAAAAACGTCAGGGTCAGGGAAAGCCGAACCTCATCTATGTGAAAAACTTCATCCGGACGGTGGATAACTCAGGTCAGCGACATTTCTTGACATGTCAAAATGACACTTCTGGAAGTGTCCAAACGACACCTCTTGAAGTGTCGGAATCACACGGAAGTAATACTAATAAAAATAAGACTGATATGAGTTATACAGAGAATCCTATCTATCCGGGAAGGGATGCGGATGGGATGGCGGAACGCCGTTCTTATGAGAGCTATTTCAGAGATGCTCTGGAGTATGAATACCTGCTTCAGCAGTATCCCTATGAACATGAGACTCTGGAAGGAATTCTCGATTTGCTGGTCGATACCTGCTGTTCCAGGCGGGACTATATCCGTGTAGCGGGTGATGACCGGCCGAGGGATGTTGTGAAAAGCCGTTTCATGAAGCTGAATTCCGGACACATCCAGTATGTTCTCGACTGCCTCAGGGAGAACACTACCGACGTCCATAACATCAAACAGTATCTTCTGGCAGCCCTGTACAACGCTTCCACTACCATCAGTTCCTACTATCAGGCTAAGGTAAACTATGATTTCTACGGGAATCACGACTAAGGAGGTGATCACTATTGTCGAGTAAAGCCGTGATTACGGCAGTAACCAATCAGAAAGGCGGAACGGGCAAGACCACCACCTGTGAAAACCTGGGCGTTGGGCTGGCCATGGAAGGAAAGAAAGTTCTCCTCGTGGACACGGATCCGCAGGCAAGCCTGACGGTCGCGCTTGGTTATCCCAGACCGGATGACCTGCCGGTAACGCTCTCCGATCTTATGGCAAAGGTCATTCAGGACAAGCCGATCGAACCGGGAGAAGGCATCCTGCATCATCCGGAAGGCGTGGACCTGGTACCGGCAAATATCGCCCTGGCAGGAACCGAGGTTTCTCTGGTGAATGCCATGAGCCGGGAAACGGTCCTGAAGCAGTACCTGGATACGGTAAAGAAGGATTATGACTTCATCCTGCTGGACTGTATGCCCTCACTGGGAATGCTGACAGTCAATGCCCTGGCGGCTGCGGACCAGGCACTGATCCCTGTCCAGGCGAACTATCTGTCTGCCAAAGGTCTGGAGCAGCTCCTGAACACCATCAATAAGGTGCGAAGGCAGATCAATCCAAAGCTTCGGATCGAAGGAATCCTTTTAACGATGGTCGATTCCAGGACCAATGATGCAAAGGACATTTCCCAGCTGATCCGGGACACCTACGGCGGGAAGATCAAGGTATACGGTACCGATATCCCACGGTCGGTCCGGGCTGCCGAGATCTCTGCCGAGGGAAAAAGTATCTTCGCCCATGACCCGAAGGGAAAGGTGGCTGAAGCCTATCAGACGCTCACGAAGGAGGTGATGCACAATGCCGAGAAAAGGCGCAAACATCAGCTTGAGCAGCTACGATGATATCTTTGAGACTGATGAGAGCCGCGCCGACAGTCAGCTGGAAAAGGTACAGAAGATTCCCATCAGTGAACTGATTCCATTCAAGAACCATCCATTCAAGGTAGTCGATGATGAAGCAATGCTGAGAACAACCGAAAGTATCGCACAGTTTGGTGTCCTGACTCCTCTGATTGCAAGACCTCTGGAGGATGGCGGTTATGAGATCATCTCCGGTCACCGCAGAGCCCATGCTGCTGAAGCTGCCGGCCTTACTGAAGTGCCGGTGATCGTCCGGGACATGGATGACGATGCCGCGACCGTGCTCATGGTCGATAGCAACCTGCAGAGGGAGACTATTCTGCCGAGTGAGCGGGCTTTCGCCTATAAGATGAAGCTGGAGGCCATCAAAAGAAAGGCAGGCAGACCTTCAAAGGAAAATCCCCGACAAGTTGTCGGGAATTTAGAATCTGCAGAGATTATCGGTAAAGATAATGATGAAAGCGGTCGTCAGGTCCAGCGCTTCATCCGTCTCACCAACCTGATCCCGGAACTCCTGGACATGGTCGATCAGAAGCAGATCTCCTTCAATCCTGCCGTCGAGCTGTCCTATCTGACTCCCGAGGAACAGCAGCATGTCATTGAGGCCATGGATTTTACCCAGGCGGCCCCGTCCCTCTCCCAGGCACAGCGGCTGAAGAAGCTCAGCCAGGAAGGCGGATGCACTCTGGAAGCCATGCAGGATATCCTGGGAGAAGTCAAAAAGGGCGATCTGGAGCGTGTTGCCTTTAAGAGCGAGCAGCTCCGAAAGTATTTTCCGAAGTCCTATACGCCGAAGCAGATGTCCGATACCATCATCAAGCTCCTGGAACAGTGGCAGAAAAAACGCCAGCGGGACCAGACACGATGAATATAACAGACACTGTCTGTCAAATCCCAATCACAACTGAATATAAGCGATACCAGACGTCTTTGAGATTCCTCAGAGGCGTTTTCTTTTACCCAAAAATCAATAACCAAAAGGAGAAATGAACCCTATGGAAAACACCCGCAAGAGGAAGAACCTCACCAACGACCAGAAGGCTTTCGAGCAGATGATGAAGGG
>JAFTFD010000199.1 GCA_017449745.1 Lachnospiraceae bacterium | reverse complement strand
CCCTGGGAATTAACCGGTATCTCAGGTGTTACCCCCGCAGCCGGGCTGGAATACCGAACGATTTCAGCTGCAGATACTCTCACAGCTCCTGCCGTAACGCTTAGCAACAGCGCTGCAACAGCAAATATGAGCCTGATCGTTGTATTTTTATTAAGAATAGTCATAATGATCCTCCTGCCGCACGTATGCTTTTAAACCTTCATAATAAATAATAGCGGGGTGAGCGTCATAACAGGCGTCATAAAACATTATTAATCTCTTAATTCTGAGACAAACAGCCGGACTGTGTTCTCGTCCGAAGTATTGATCGAAAGAAACTCCAGAACATGATCCCGGATCAGGATGACATAGGCCATATCCGTGTCATGGTCCCGGATGACGTCCACTGTTGACCCATCCTGGATCTGCTCTGTGGAATGAAGAGGATTGCCGCATTTGTAGACTAGACGCCGGCAGGAAGCCGATGGATCCAACAGCATTGCAGCAGAAATCGTGACAAAATACTCTCCGTAGCGAAGAGGTCCTGATTCCATATCAAGAATGGACGCGCTGGTGCCGGCAATAATAGAATAGTTATTTTTTCCCGCCTGCTCCTCCAGCCCTGCAGGTCTCACGAACTGTATATGCAGCAGATCTTCCGCTTCCTCCAGATTTACAAGGTTCACGATCTCCTGACCGGATGACCCGGTGTCTGTTGTCTGGTCCGTATAAAAGCCGGGATCCGCCACCAGTGCCGCTTCCTTCCCGGCGGCAGCAGCCAGGATCTCTTTTCTTAATTCTTCAGGATCTTCTACCGTCCCCATTTGCTGGCTGCTGAACCTGATCTGCAGCCCGGTGACTCCAGAGGAGTCCTTGACCTTGTAGGACTGAAAAAAGGTTCCGGTATGGTCCAGTATGTCCCCTGAGGAGCATCCGCACAGCAAAGCGGCTATCAGGACCGCTATCATAATTTTCCTGTATTTTCTCATTTCACCGATCATGGGCTGCGTCTTCCCGGCGCTCCCGTTTTGCCTGTTGTTAAAAACATTGCCGCAATTTCAGCGACTAATTTACTCTTTATTATTATAACCAGACAAACTCAAAGTCTTCAACTGCCAGAAATGAGTCGATAAATTTAGACGATTCAGGCTTTTTTGCGTATTTCAACAAAATCATTGGTGGTTGAAGGCATTTTATATTACAATAATAAGAGCGGAACCTGTTTTCCGCAAAGGGGAGGAACATCCGATGACCGGGATCTATGGAATGCTCAGAAGATACTGGTTTGTACCGGCAGCTTTACTGATCGCCGCCGTTATCATCGCTGTAGTCATCAGCCGCAGTGCTGCCGACGACAGCGGTATTGTTATGCCCTCTTTATCCGGAGGGAATTACGAGACCGTTGTCGCCAGGCTCGAAGAGGCGGGCTATACGGATGTGCGCCTGGAAAAGGAAACTCACGACGCGCAATGGCGGAATGTCTGGGCAGCCGACGGAGACATTGCCAGCATCAAGATCCGCGATAAAAACGCAGTGGAAGGAAAAAGCTACCCGCAGGATGCACCGATCATTGTGACATATTACGAATTCAACTGATATGTCTCTGATCATATATGAAGCGACTAAGACATTGGTTTGACTGGATATCCATTATATCATCTAATGTTCATCATTTTGTCCGAAAGGAAATCCGTATGACGACCGCAGTCATTTTATCTCAGATCCGCACTCCTGCAGGGCGATTAAAAGGGTATAATCTTTCTGTTGACGGCGTATGTGTCCCCTACACCTGTGAAGAGATCAAAAGAGGGATCCGTGACGGTTCCCTCAGTGTTTCCGGAATGACGATCAGCCACGCCGGCGCTTTGATTCTGAATTCTCCGCTTCCGGTCCACGAACCGCCTGTCGAAGGGGATCCTGTAAAGGCCGCGATCGTTGACGCAGTTCGCTCTCCAAACGGCAGACTAAAGGGATATGTCCTCAGAATCGGATTGGAAGAAGCGTATTATCCCTGTGAGATCATCAAAGAAAAGCTTTCCACCCATGAACTCAGCATTGCCGGTCTGACTCTGAATAACGCCGGCGCTCTGATCGCTGCCCCGGCTGCCGGCCACCAGAAATCATCCGGAGCCGTATCCGATGCTTTATCAGGTACCGCAAAGCCCGCCGGTTCCGCAGCTTCGGTTTCAGGCGGCACTTCTGCAGACGTTAAGGACTCAAACGGTGCCCCCGATCTGTCGATCCTCCGTCATATGCCGGTCTTTGATCCGCTGAAAATAAGCTCGGCTTTGGAGCCCTACCAGAAAAACTACAAGGCTGCCGGAAAGAAAAACGGTGCCAAAGGTAAAAATGTAGCATTTGTAAAGCGCAGGATCACCTGATCCTGCGCTTTTGTCTCTTTGTCTTATTTCATATGAGATCAAAGGTTTGCTTTGATCTTTTCGATCATTTCCTGATACTCCGCCTCAGTCAGCTCTTTCTCATGAGGGTTCATGGCAAAAACGCCGCCCCACTCATATCCGTCCTTGTATTTGGGAACAAGGTGGAAGTGCAGATGATGCATCGTATCCCCATAAGCGCCGAAATTGATCTTATCCGGTGAAAATACCTTGTGCATGCAGACCGCCACTCTGTTGACATCTTCCATGAACTGCTATCTCTCCTCCAGCGTCAGATCCGTGATATCATCGACGTGCTTTTTGCAGGCCACGATCATTCTGCCCGGATGGCTCTGCTCTTTGAACAGGATCACCTTGGACATCGGCAGCTCGCAGATCTTGATCCCGAATGCATCCAGCAGCGCGCCCTCTGCGCAATAAGAACAATCTTCATGTATCATTTCTATCTATCTCCCTTCTATTCCGGGCCATCTCGGTCCGGTGTATGACAATAATAACGGTTTAAGCTACTTCAGTCTTTTTGCTTATCTTCCCGTGTGCCCTCCATGAGCCACTCCAGCTGCGTCTCGTCCTCTCTGGATGTGAACGCATGGACATAAATATATTTCTTGATCAGGAAAATAACGCCGATGGAAATAACACTGAGCAGATTCTCCATGGCGTTTCCGCCTTCCAGCACCAGGTGCCTTGCTATGGCGAACATCATGACTTCCAATACGCTGCCCGGAGTATGCTTGGTAAGCATCTTGATGAACTCTATTCCTACGACGAGGTTGAACGCATGGCTTAAGAATTCTCCGTATGCCACTCTCTCCTTCGCATAAGAAGCCAGCATCGGGATCTCCATGATCAGCGGGACAAAACTTGCAAGAAAGCCGATCATGATGGCAACTGCCAGAACGATCTCCAGCAGATCCATGATGTGTTCCAGATGGATCGAAAAGCGGGCGATCGCCTTCTTTTCCTTATTCAGCATAATTCCCCTCCTGCTATCGATTGTCTACTGTCTACTGTCTGCTGCCTCTTACCTGCCGTCAATTAACAGCCGGGTGCCAGTTTTTTATTCCTCTTTTTCAAACCATCCGAAATCAACGCAGCGGCCGAGATCCCAGGCGTCCCAGCCTTTCCAGGCATCTCCAGTATTGATCGTATCCGTCAGGAGCTTATAACTCCAGTAAAAATATCCTGCTCCCTGGTTCCAGGCCTCTTTCTGTTCTTTATCCAGTTCGTTATAGATTCTCTTTTTCTCATCAGGTGTGATCGAAGCCGTCACGCTCTCCATCTCGCCGTTGAGAACGCTCTGTCCGCCCTTAGTATCCCTGCCGCACGCGAGAGAATTAAAGAGGCACCACTCTCCGCATATGACCGGAAAATACGCCGACATCTCTTTGATCCGGGCGCCAAAGTTTTCCCGGATAAACTGCCTGTATCCATCCAGGCTCTGTTCGCAGCCCATTGCCTCTGCCGTCATCAGATACTGATGCGTGTCCAGCCAGACGTTTTTATATTCCGGCTCCTGCATGAAGTCTTTCCAGGCCATCAGGTCAAACCCGTCATGGATCACGACGGTTTTGTCTTCCGGAAGCCACACCCTCATACGCCGGTAGGCGTCTTTATAAAACTGCTCAAGAAAGGCATGAGGGATCCCCTTTGATCCTCTGGCCATCTCAGGATCGACCGGCTTATATCTCTCCGGAATATTCATAAGCGACCACATTTCCTCGGAGATTGGCTCATTCAGGACTTCGATTCCCCAAAGGCCTTCCCTTTTGCCGTAGCGCTCCGCCAGTCTCTCCAGAACTGTCAGAACAAATTCGACCTCCTCCGGTTCCTGTGCCCATTTGCAGACGCCGCAGATCCCACCGTTATCGAAACCGTTCTGGGAATCCGGGGCCGTGTGCAGGTCGATCAGGATCTTAAGGCCGTATTCTTCCGCCCACCGGAACGCCTTGTCCAGTTCCTCAATGCATCCGATAAACGGCTCCCTGTCGCCAAAAATAAAGTAAGGAACAGGAATACGGACCGTATTCAGCCCATAAGAGCGGATCGTGATAAAATCGCGCTCTGTGATATACTCCGACCTGTGTATTTTTATTCTGGCTTCATAGACGTCTTTTGGCAGGCGTCTCGGAAGATAGTATTCATCTTCCGCATCCGTCCCCTCGAACAGAGCCGGATTCATCCATTTTTCCAGCACCAGCCAGTTGCCGAGATTGACTCCCTTGATCTGATTCATTTCTCCCCCCTTGTTTTCGCTTTTACATCGTAGCAGTTTTATGGATTCATTCTGTGATCATTGTTATACTGCACAAAACTATTATAAAGCAGTGCGTGATTATTGGGAAGAATTAACTGAAAGCATAACGAACACGCAGTTTTACTGCTGTACATCGAGTATGTTATAATGTCCTCAGCTGCTTCGATTTTTCATATTAAAGCGGCAAATCGTATTTTATGACGGAAGATCATCTCCGGTATTGGAACTAAACGGAAGGGAGTAAGACTATGGCTTTTTATGATCGTTTTTTCAACAGGACAAGGAACCTGGGCAATAATCTCTCCAATAAGGCCCGTGATTCCTCAGAACAGAGACGCCTGGAAAGCGAGATCCGCCAGCTGAACAAGGAAATTGAGTCGATCTATACGGAGCTCGGACGAAAGCTGTTTGACAGCAAGGTAAACGGAACTGAGAACGAATATGATACAGAGGTGCAGCGCGCCCTCGATCTGCAGGGAATGATCTCCGCAAAGAATCAGAGGATCGAGGAGATCCGCAGCCAGATCGTATGCCCGAACTGCGGCAGAATGATGCCGGCCGGCACGACGATCTGCACGGCCTGCGGGAAATTCATGATCAAGGACACTGCAGAAGAAGTCCCGGCCATCGAGATGCATGACCCGGAGATCAAGTACTGCCCGATCTGCGGAGCAGCCAATGAACCGGATGCCGTATTCTGCAACGACTGTGGGACTCCTCTTCGCACCGGCGATCCGCTTGTCGAAGAGCCGGCAGAGCAGATGGCTGAGGAAGCGTCAGACGCTCCTGCCGATGAGGCGGCCCCTGCAGAGGACGAGATCTTCATCGATGAGCCGGAACCGCAGGCAGAGGAGATCGTACCTCCTCTCAGCAGCAATGTGGACGCCATCATGGATGAGCTTCCCAGAGACCAGGATCTCGATGCTGTCGTGGATGAGCTGATCGCAGATGTTCACGCCGCGAATGAGGCCGTCTGGAATTCCGAGCAGCCCTGAGCGGGAAATAAGAAAAGGTAAATAGACAGCAAAACGGGAACAGAATTATCTGTTCCCGTTCTTTATGTCTTATGTCATATTAACAGGTTCAATTGGATCACTTCGCCGCGCTCATCAGGAGATTCAGCAGTGCGCTGCCGTCAAATGCACTCGTATCTTCCTCTTTCTCCGGCTTTCCGAACAGGGAGCCGAGGAGTCCGAGAGGGCTGGCTGCTCCGGAGCTGCCGCCTGTCAGGAGATTCAGAAGTCCTCCCGCAGAAGGAGCCGAAGGAGCAACTGCGCCGAACATATCTGTCAGGGAAGACAGATCTGCGCCGCTGCCGGATTCCGTATTTGCTGCAGAAAGACCGGACAGAAGTGCCGGAGCCAGGAGGCTCAGTGTATTGCTGACATCGTTCTGGCTGATCCCTGCCTGCTGGGATATCTGGCCAAAAATATTCTGGGCATCATTGCCGAGGATATGGCCGAGGATCGCCTGTCCGTCTGCCTGGTCGGCATTTTCCAGCTGTACGGACATAAGATCCTTGCTGGTGTGCTGTGTCAGTGCTCCGAGCAGGGACAGGGCGCCTTCCGAAGACTGTGCATTTTTTGTCAGTGCTCTTAAGAGGATCGGCAGGGCGATCTTGATCAGGAGCGCTGTCTTATCCTTGGAAAGCCCTGTTTTCCCGGAAAGAGACGAAACAGAACTGTCACTTGTCATAGCACTGAGTAAGAGCGATAATAAATTCATTTCATAACCTCCTTAACCACGAGAAACGCATAAATGTTGTCTTACGGAAGTTCCGGCATTCCCGCGTCCTATTAGTGTCCCGGCAACGCGGAATTCCTGTATAATAACATTATAACACCCGTGAACTAACCTTCAATTTATTTTTTACTGATAAGAGGTCAAAAATGCGTGTAATATCTGACAGCAATATAACTATTGAGAACCAGACCTTCACGAGCAGCATCGGCGCTTATATGGAGCACCCCGACGGACGCCCTTATCATACGTTCCGGACCGCCACACTTCTCGTCGACGGATCAGATGTCCTCATCAGGAACTGCGTCATCGAAAATACGGCAGGACCCTCCCAGGGACAGTCGATCGCCCTCTATCTCGACGGCGATAACATAACCGTCGAGGACTGCACGATCCGCTCCTTCCAGGATACGCTCTTCCTGGCTCCCCTGCCGGAGACCGCCTTTGAAAAAGACGGTTTTCTGGGACCCAAGGAATTCGAGCCCCGCACTCCCAGGACTTACACCTTCAGAAGGTGCCTCATCGAGGGGACCATTGATTTTATTTTCGGCGGTGCGACTGCCTTTTTTGAGGACTGTGAATTCAGGAGCATAGCGCCCGGATACGTTTTTGCACCTTGTACTCCTGCGGAGGTCTCCACCGGTTTCGTGGCCAAAAACTGCGTCTTTTCCTGCTCCGACGATGTCCCGGATCATTCCTGCTATATCGGCAGGCCCTGGCGCGAGTATGGGGCTGTGAAGATCGTTGACTGCAAATTGGACCGCCACATTCATCCGGACGGATGGCAGGACTGGGGCAAGGAGCACAGCAGGATCCGGTTTGAGGGATACCCTCTTCCGTGGTGAGTCTTTGTTTTATCTCTGCCGGCTGAGCCGGCGAGGTGTTTCACAAACAGCCCTCACGCATTATGCCCTGTGTCCTCCCACCTGTTCATTTCTTTCTCTGCCAGTAGCGCCTTCCTCGAGGTTGATTCCTTTGAGGACGGCGTTTTTTCCGTATTT
>JAFTFD010000011.1 GCA_017449745.1 Lachnospiraceae bacterium | reverse complement strand
GAGTCCCTCGGCAGTTACTCCGCCGTATTTTTGCACCAGTTCCTTTTCCAGGGAACCGCTGTTGACGCCGACACGGATGGGGATACCGCGCTCCTTTGCGCAGGAGACGACGGCCTGTATTTTCTCTTTGCCTCCGATATTGCCGGGATTGATCCGGATCTTATCGGCGCCGTTTTCCATAGCCGCGATAGCCATGCGATAGTCAAAATGAATATCTGCCACGATCGGGATGTGGATCTGCTTTTTGATCTCTTTGATCGCCCTTGCTGCCTCAAGGGTAGGGACCGTGCTGCGAATGATCTCGCACCCGGCTTCCTCAAGCCTGAGGATCTGCGCGACAGTCGCTTCCACATCCTCGGTGGGCGTATTCGTCATGGACTGGATCGCGATGGGATTTCCTCCGCCGATCGCAACATTTCCGATTCTGATTACTTTTGTTTTTTCCCTGTATGTCATATCTGATCTCACCTTAAAAATTCTCTAAAACATCTTCGGAGCGTCCAGTCTTCTCCGCCGCTAAATCAGCGGAAGAACCTCGAGATATCGTTAAACAGCACAAAGATCATCAGGACGATGAGCGCGAGCGCGCCTGCCAGCGTCACCATGCCCTCTTTCTCCGGAGATACTTTTTTGCCGCGGATCGCTTCCAGGATCAGGAACAGGAGCCTTCCTCCGTCCAGTGCCGGGAGCGGGAGCAGGTTCATGATCCCCAGGTTGATCGACAGGAGGGTCGCAAGATTCATGAACGAGAGCACCACGACGGACATTCCGTACGGCTTTGCCTCCGTATAAGTATCATCGACCACCTTGACGACGCCGACCGGCCCCATCAGGTCATCCTTCTGGAATTTTCCCTGGAAGATCGTTGCCAGGGACCGGAAAGTTGCCTTCACCCAGTACTCCGCCTCATAGAATCCGTACTGGAACACCTGCAGAGGCGTGCAGCGGATATACTCTCCTGATCCCAGGAGTCCAATGTAATAGCGCTGGTCTTCTTCCGAGTATTTGGGAGTCAGGGTGACTGTGAATTTCTCGTCGCCGCGCTGCAGTTCCACGTCAAAAGGCTCGCCGTCGTTCATCATGGACGCCAGGATGACCTCTCTGTAGACATGGATCCTGCTGCCGTTCAGCTTCAGGATCGTATCGCCGGGCAGGATCCCCGCCTCCTCGGCCGCAGAGTCCTCCATGATGCTCTGAACAACAGGAAGATCTGTTCCCGTAAAAGAGACGATCACGGTGGCGAAAACAAGGCCGATCAGGAAATTGGCAAAGGGTCCCGCGAGGACCGTAGCGATCCTGGCCCCCACGCTGGCATTCGGGAAAGAGTGCTCGTCCATCTGCTGCAGGTCCGCTGCCTTCCCGTCCACATCGAGCATGCCGTCAAAAATGCAGGCACCGCCCACCGGCAGGAGCTTGATGCAGAAATCCGTCTCCCCTCTTCTCCACTTGACCAGAGTCGGTCCCATTCCTATGTCAAACTCGTTGACGCGGATACCGCTCCTTCTTGCGACAGCGTAATGACCGAACTCATGCCCGATCACGATCACGCTGAAAATAATTAAAAAAATAAGTATACTGACTAGCATATTCTTGATCTCACAAACTCTCTTGCTTCCTGCTCTGCGGCGAGGATCTCTTCAAGAGAAGGCTCTTGGATGACATGGTGATGTTCCATGGCCTCCCCGATCAGGTCGTAGATATCCAGGAATTCAATTTTGTCCTGCATAAAATAGCGGACCGCCTCTTCGTTCGCCGCATTGAAGATGGTAGGAAGGCTTCCTCCCGCGCGGGCTGCCCTGTATGCAAGCGGAAGTCCCTGAAAGACCTCCGTATCCGGCTTTTCAAAGATCAGCGTACCGATGGAAAACAGATCCAGCGGCTTGATCTCAAGCGGAAGCCTGTCGGGATAGAAAAAGGCGTACTGGATCGGCAGTCTCATGTCCGGGGATGCCAGATGTGCCATCACGGAGCCATCCACAAATTCAACGGCGGAGTGCACGATACTCTGGGGCTGTACGACGACCTGAATGTCATCGACATCCACGTCGAACAGCCATCTCGCCTCCATGACTTCCAGTCCTTTGTTGACGAGGCTCGCGGAGTCGATCGTGACCTTGGCGCCCATATCCCAGTTCGGATTATTAAGGGCCTCCGCCACATGCTTGTGCTCCAGTTCTTTTCTTGTTTTTCCGCGGAACGTTCCGCCCGAGCAGGTCAGCAGGATCTTTTTGATCCGCTCATGGTTCTCTCCCTGCAGGCACTGGAAAATAGCGCTGTGTTCGCTGTCGACCGGCAGCAGTGTTTTTCCGGACGCCTTTACTGCGGGCATGATCAGATGTCCCGCTGTGACCAGTGTCTCCTTATTGGCAAGCGCGATCGTCTTGCCGGCCGCGATCGCCTCCAGTGTCGGACGGATACCGATCATGCCGACGACGGCGTTGAGGAAGATCGCCGGCGTCTCGCAGTCCATAGCTGCCAGTTCGATCAGGCCTTCCATTCCGGAGACGACGCGGACATCCAGATCTGCGATCCTGGTCCCTAAATCTGACGCCGCGCTTTCCTCCCACATGCAGACGACCTGCGGGTGATAACAGCGCACCTGCTCTTCCATCAGCTTCACATTGCGTCCTGCCGCAAGAGCTTTGACGCAGAGCTTATCTGGGTAATGTTTCACTATGTCCAAAGCCTGTGTTCCGATAGACCCCGTTGAACCGATAATGATCAGATTTTTCATATTTCTGTTTCTATACCTCAATTTCCGAAACGGCGCAGCCTGACGATTATTCAGTCCTGCCGCAGCGGAATGCAATTCGACGATCATTCCCTTCTGCTTCATCAGAATGCTATTTGACGATCACCTCAACCTCCCGCACCAGCCTTATACTCTGAGGATCACAAGGAACAGCACCGACAGGCCGTAGATCATCGGCGCCGTGAAAATGACGCTGTCAAACCTGTCCATGATCCCGCCGTGGCCGGGAATGATCTTGCCATAATCCTTGATCCCGAAATTTCTCTTGATACCGGAGGCGGCAAGGTCTCCGATCTGGCTGATGACGCTCCCGCAGATCCCGATGATCACAAAGGCTGTTCCAAGGTGCTCTCCCGGATGGAGATACCCGAGCAGGAAGGCAGCCAGAAGGCAGGTAAGTGCCGATCCGGCGACGCCCCCGATCGCTCCCTCAATGGATTTCTTGGGAGAAAGGACAGGCGCCAGCTTATGCTTGCCAAACATCATGCCCGTGGCGAAAGCACAGGTATCGCAGATCCACGAGCTCAAAAAGATCAATGCATAGACAAATCTTCCGTAAGGCAGGAAAACGGCGCGGAATACGAAAGAGATCATGACAGGACAGTACAGATAACTGAAAAAGGCGCTGATCACCTGTCTTGCCGTGTATTTGGGAAATGTCAGGACATAGATCCCCATCATCAGGAAAAATACGGCGAAAATACTGGTCAGGGTCGCCATATTGGCGCTCTGCAGGAAAGCATTTTCGATCGTCCCGTCCGACGTCCCAAACAACGCATTTTTCAGCGTCGCAGCACTCGCCGCGCCGCTCGTTACGCTCATCGCGATCAGGGCGATATAGTATCCGACTACCCCGATCCATCCGATGACTTCCAGCGCATTGAAGCGGAAGGAATGATCATTGATCAGATCCTCCAGCGTAAGGCTCCGGCTCGAGCCGAGCCTGCTGTTCTCAGCCTGATTTTCTTTTCTCGACGCAATGCCGCTCTTGCGGTCAACTTCCTCTCCGGAATCATGCACCTGAAGCGCTCTTGCCAATTCAAAATATCCGATCAGGGAACAGACCATCAGGACGATTCCAAGGACCGGCCCGCCTAAAACTCCGAGACCGATGCAGACTATTGCTATCACAATACCGCTGATCACTCTTTGTCTCATATATTCACCGATATACTTTCCGTATTTTCAGCTAACTAACCCGCCATACCTTCTCTCGCGATGATTGAAGGCGTCGATCGCTTTCTCCAGCTCTTCCTTGTCAAAATCAGGCCACGCCTTATCCGTGAAATAGAGCTCCGAATAGGCGATCTGCCAGAGCAGGAAATTGGAGATCCTCTCCTCCCCGCAGGTCCGGATCAGCAGGTCGGGATCCGGGATTCCTGCCGTGTCAAGGCTGCCGCTGATCGCCGCCTCGTCGATGTCCTCGGGTTTAAGCGTCCCGTCAGCCACCTTCCTTGCCAGATCCTGTATTCCGCGGCGCATCTCATCTCTCGCGCCGTAATTGATGGCGATCTGGAATCCGATTCCGGTATTGTTCTTTGTCTCTTCTTCAAGATGCGCGATCGCCTTCTGCAGGTCCTCATCGAGCCTTGTCTTATCGCCGATCACTCTGATCCTGACATTATTTTTTGCGCACTTGGCAAGGGACGTCTTCATATAAGTGCGCAGAAGATTCATCAGTGCGGTGACTTCCGAATCAGGTCTTGCCCAGTTCTCCGTCGAAAAAGCATAAACGGTCAGATACCGGATTCCCATGTGATCCGCATCCTCCAGGATCTGCTCGACGACCTTTGCGCCCTGTGCGTGGCCCATCGTCCTGGGAAGTCCTCTCTTTTTTGCCCAGCGGCCGTTACCGTCCATGATGATCGCGACATGCGCCGGGATCCTGTATTCTTTATCAGACATCTCTATCCTTTCCGTTTCGTCCGATGCATCCTCAAAAATATGCATCCTCACAAGTGTGCGAAAAGTGAGACCACTTGCATGATCTCACTTTCATAGTACATATCAAAATTCGGAAATCACTAAGTGATCTGGTTCCCTGTAGGTATGTTATTCTGCCCCCGAACAGGTCGGAAGCGGAAACAGGATCAGACCGTCATGATCTCCTTGTTCTTCTTCTCAATGATAGAATCGACGTCCTTCATGAATTTCTCGGTCATCTTCTGCAGCTCGTCCTCGAGATCCTTGATCGCATCCTCGGAGACCTCCGCTGCCTTTTTCATCTTCTTGAAGTCTTCATTGCCGTCGCGACGGATATTGCGGATCGCGACCTTGGCTTCCTCGCCCTTTTTCTTGACGTCCTTGGTGAGATCCTTACGTCTCTCCTCTGTCAGTTCGGGGAAGACCAGGCGGACCGTCGTTCCGTCTGTTGTCGGGTTGATACCGATATCAGCGACCTGGATTGCACGGCAGATATCCTTGATCAGGGATTTATCCCACGGCTGGATCTGGATGATCCTTGCCTCGGGGACGGAGATGTTAGCCACTCCCTGCAGCGGTGTAGGAGCGCCATAGTAATCAACGCGCACCTTGTCCAGAACATGCGGGTTGGCACGTCCTGCGCGCACACCCTGCAGATCATTCTCCAGGTAATCCATCGCTTTGATCATTCTCTCTTCATATGCCTTAACTTTCTCACTGCTCATAACGAATTCCTCCTTTTGCCGCCCTGTGTCTACATCCGGCGCCGTTTTCCGGCGGCCGCTTTGTCCTTAATAGAATTACTGTTCAGAAAACTTCACTGTGCTGCTGAAAGGCGATCAGACAGTGATCGTTGTACCATTAAACTCTCCCTTTGCCGCCTTGATGATGCTGTCCTGTTCCTGCAGGGCAAAAATGCGCATCGGCATCTTATTATCCCTGGCCAGGATCGAGGCGGTCATATCCACTGCCTGCAGGTTCTGGTCGATCACATCCTGGATCGGCAGCACGTCGTATCTCTTAGCATCCGGGTTCTTAGCCGGATCGCTGTCATAGACGCCGTCGATATTTTTTGCCATCAGGATCACATCGGCATCCATCTCGATTGCTCTCAGGACAACACCTGTATCCGTTGAAAAATACGGATGTCCTGTGCCGCCCGCAAAGAAGACGACCATATGGCGGGCAAAGTACTTATTCGCCCTGTCCTTGGAGAAGAGCTTGGTAAAAGATCCCACCTCGAAAGGTGTCAGAACGTTGGTCATCATGCCCTGTGAGCGGAACACCTCCGACACATAGATGCAGTTCATAACTGTCGCCAGCATGCCGATCTGGTCTGACTTTGTGCGGTCGATCTCTGTCCCGGTCCTGCCTCTCCAGAAGTTGCCGCCTCCGATCACGATACCAACATCATATCCTTCGTCTACAAGTTTTTTGACCTGGCCGGCGACCATGGTAACGACTCCAAGATCAAAGCCTCTTCCTGTCTCGCCTGCCAGCGCTTCCCCGCTTAATTTTAAAATCAGTCTGCTCATGTTCCAAGCCCTCCGAACACTGTTCCGACGAGGACAGACGACTGTCTCATCGGATCTCAGATATTTTAAATTCCAAGTTGCTCATCTGCCCCTTATCATATCACATTTATGCCCTGTAATTCTACCTTAGCCGGCAGTCTCAGGTCTCGTTTGCAAGCTTGGCGTTTGCCGAGATCTGAGCGCGTTTTCTGAGCCTGGGATCCAGGATCTTTTTGCGCAGCCTTAAGTTGTGAGGCGTTACCTCCAGCAGCTCGTCAGTATCCACGTACTCGATCGCCTGCTCCAGGGACATGATCTTGGGCGGGACGAGGCGCAGGGCTTCGTCACTGGAGGATGTACGCGTGTTGGTCAGGTGCTTTGTCTTGCAGACGTTGACCTCGATATCCTCTGTCTTGCCGCTCTGTCCGACGATCATGCCGCTGTAGACCTCATCGCCCGGATGGATAAAGAGCATGCCTCTCTCCTGCGCGTTGAACAGGCCGTAGGTGACTGCAGTCCCGCTCTCGAAGGCGATCAGGGATCCCTGCTTGCGGTAGGCGATCTCGCCCTTATAAGGCGCATATCCGGCAAAGATGGTGTTCATGATACCGTTGCCCTTGGTATCTGTCATAAAGTCCCCGCGATATCCGATCAGGCCTCTGGACGGAATGTTGAACTCAAGCCTTGTGTAACCGCCGTTGGCTTCTCCCATGCTGACCAGCTCACCCTTTCTCTGGCCAAGCTTCATGATGACGTTTCCGGAAAACTCCTCCGGAACGTCAATGATGCACTGCTCCATCGGCTCCAGGCGCTTTCCGTTCTCGTCGAACTTGTAAATAACTTCCGCTTTGCTGACCGCGAACTCATATCCTTCACGGCGCATCGTCTCGATCAGGACGGACAGATGCAGCTCGCCTCGGCCGGAGACCTTGAAGCAGTCCGTGGACTCTGTGTCCTCTACGCGAAGGCTGACGTCCGTATTCAG
>JAFTFD010000198.1 GCA_017449745.1 Lachnospiraceae bacterium | reverse complement strand
CCAAGGAGGCTCAGCGCATAGGCCATGCTGATCC
This sequence comes from Lachnospiraceae bacterium, assembly GCA_017449745.1. GTDB lineage: Bacteria > Bacillota > Clostridia > Lachnospirales > Lachnospiraceae > CAG-791. Next base: position 4,222 of record JAFTFD010000198.1, on the reverse strand, counting down.
CGTTCCCTCCCATTTTCTGCTGAGAGCGGATCATCTCGATATTCAGGCTCATGCCGGAGGCGGAAGCGATCCTCTCGCCGAAGGCCTGCAGCGTCGGGATCAGGGTATAATGCTCCTTGTCCGTCCGCCTGTCGACCGGCCGGATGATCGTATCGACGAATCCGTCCAGCCCGATCACTGCCCTTCGGTTTTTATCTGCTGCCCTTGTGTTATTCAGCAGCCACGCCAGCTCTGTCATACCGTTCTTTCCTGTTAGATGGAGGAGACAGGGGACGGTTCTGTGTCTCCAATTCCGTGTTGCCCTGCACGTATGGGACATTGGGGTCTGTCACCCTGTCCCTAAGGAGACACAGAACCGTCCCCTGTCTCCCATGCCATCTCAGTCCTCGAATCCGTTGTTTTTGATCACGTTGCTGTACCAGTAGCCGCTGTCCTTGATAGTCCTCTTTAAGGTCTTATAGTCGATGTGGACGAGCCCGAATCTCTTGCTGTAGCCGTGGGACCACTCGAAGTTGTCCATGATCGACCAGACCATATATCCCGCGATCTTTGCGCCGTCCTGTTTCGCTCTGTAAACTTCCTTGAGGTGGCGGTACAGGTACTCGATCCTGGAGTCGTCGGCGATCCTTCCGTCGCGGTTGACCACGTCGTAGAAGGCGGCGCCGTTTTCCGTGATGACCATCTTCGGGTCGTACTCTTCTTTCGTGCGCATCAGCGTATCATAGAAGCCCTTGGGATAGACGTTCCATCCCATGTCTGTGAACACATCCACGTCGGGCTTTACCTGCTCCAGCATCAGCGGCCAGCTCTTATCTCCAGCCTTCACGAAATCGGCGGAGTAATAATTGGTGCCCAGGAAATCGATCGGCTCCGAGATGAGCTTTAAGTCCTCTTCTGTCACCTCGGGGAGAACGATTCCGTGCTCCTCATACCATTTCCAGAGGTCCGCCGGATATTTTCCCTTAAAGATCGGATCCAGGAACCATGCGCGGTAGTGTTTGTCATTTCTCTCTGCCGCTGCCACGTCCTCCGGGCTGTCCGTTACCGGATACGTCATCGGCAGGCATGTGATCAGGCCGATCTCACCGCCGGTATTTTCTTCCCGGAAGATCTGGACCGCTCTTCCATGGGCCTTTAGCAGGTTGTGCCCTGCCAGGAGCGCGCTGGAAAAATCCTTGATGCCGGGGGCTGTGTCGTAAGAGTCATAGCCTCCGTAGCAGATCACATGGGGTTCCAGAACTGTCCCCCAGTATTTGACCTTTCCTTTCAGCGCCTGGAACACGGTCCTGGAAAAATCACCGAACCAGTTCACGATCTCGGGGTTCAGCCATCCGCCGAGATCCTGGAGCTTCTGCGGAAGATCCCAGTGGTACAGGACCACGAACGGCTCAATGCCGTTTTCCAGCATGGTATCGATCACCTTCTCGTAAAATTCGATGCCTTTAGGATTGATCCTGCCTTTTCCGTCGGGATAGATCCTCGGCCAGGAAATAGACAGGCGCTGTACCTGGATCCCCAGCTGTTTCATGATGGCGATGTCTTCCGGATAGCGGTGATAATGGTCGCAGGCGACGTCGCCTGTGTCCCCGTTGTCTACCTTACCCGGGATGTGGCAGAAGCGGTCCCAGATGCTCTCACCTTTCCCGTCCTCATTCCACGCGCCCTCGATCTGAAAGGACGCCGCCGATGTTCCCCAGAAAAAATCTTTGCCAAAATCGTATTTTGCCATGGCTGTTCTCCGTTGATCGTTCTAAGTTCTTACAGTACCTCTGACTTCGGGATTCCAGGCTCTTACAGTACCTCTGACATCGAGACGACTCTTTGTTCTTCGATGGATTTCATCGCCGCAAAACTGATCGCCAGGCTGTTGAGGTTGTCCTCGACTGTGGGGACCGCACAGGGCTCTCCCTTGATCCCCTTCTTGAGTTCATTGAGCACTCCGGCTCTGTCCTGTCCGGGGAAATAGAACTCTTCCTTCAGATCCCTGCCCTCTGTCTCGTAGGACATGACCAGGTCTACCGGTCCGTCATATTTCCATTCCGCGGCGCCGAGGTCTGTCTGGATCATCCAGTTGCACTGCCAGCCGGTCTCGAAACCGATGCTGCACAGACTTACGTCAAAATTAACTTTGAAGCCGTTCTCAAACTGAAGGATGACCATGGAGGACTGGTAGTCCCCGATCTTTCCCCAGTAGGGCTCCCACGCGATCGCGTAGACATCCTTTACATTGGAGTCACACAGGAATCGCATCATATCAAAGAAATGGATCGCACTCTCCAGGAAGAGAATGCTGACCTGCTCTCCTCTCCAGGAGTCAGTCTTCCAGTTATTTTCACTGTTCTCGGGGCGGTGGCTGAGTCCCTGGCGGAAAACCACGTCTGCCCACTGCGGCCGGCCGATGCCGTCCTCTCCGAAGGAGGATTTGATCTGCCAGAACTGCTTGCGGAAGCGAAAATTCTGGCTGACAAAAACATGCTGGCCGGGTTTTGTCGCCACATAGTCGCGGAACTGTTTTGCTTCTTCCAGATCCTCGCACAGCGGCTTTTCGATCACGACGTTTTTGCCTGCCTCAACGGCCTTTCTGGCATACTCCAGATGGAGCTTGTGAGGGAGGGCGATCACGACCAGGTCGCAATCCAGCTTTAAAGCTTCGTCATAATCGCTGTAGCAGATCTCATCGGGGATACCGAGCTTCTCTTTTGCCAGCTCCAGGTTTTTCCCCGGACGGCTGACCAGTGCCACAAGCTCGCACTCCGGATCATTTTTGATATATTCCATCCAGCTGCGTCCCCAGTTGCCGCTGCCAACCTGTATGATTTTCATCTCTCCCTCCTTTTGTGAAAGGTGAGTCAAGGGGACGCATCCGGTGACTCATTATGTAAAATCTGATTGAATGCAATGATGAGTCACCGGATGCGTCCCCATGACTCACTATCTGGTATCAGTCAAGCTCTTCCAGAGGAAGAGGTGTAAAGGTCGTTCTGAGCTCGACGACTCTTCCCGTCTTTGCGGACTCGAAACCGGCTTCGATGATCTCCACGCAGTGGCGGCCCATCTCTGCTGTCGCGATGATCGGCTTATCCTCTCTGACTGCGTCGACCAGCTGCATGACGTCTGCAAAAACGTGAGGCTGCGGGAGCTTGCGCTGTGCTTCGGAGATGTTCAGGGATCCCATCTTGTCGCGGCCCTCAAAGAGTTTTACGCCGTTGAGGCATCCGTTGTTGACTTCGCCCTTCGTGCCGAAGATCGAAGGCGGCATGGTCTGTACAGGCTCGCCCTTGAGGCCCGAGTACAGCATCGCGAATCTGGAATCGCCGAAGTCGAGCAGCATGAAGAGGTTGTCATCCACTTCGCTGTCGATCTTGGTGTCGCCGTACTGGAAGCTCTTCATGATCTGGCCGGCCATGCAGGAGACTCTCTTGACGGGTCCCATGATGCCTACCAGGGCATGGATGTTATAAATCGTGGAATCATACATAGGGCCGCCGGAGGGCTGCTTGTAATACCAGGTGGGGACGATCTTGCCGCCCTGGCGCAGCTGCTCCTCGACGTGGTAGAACATAACGCCCGAACCGCCGGTGAACGCCCAGATGATATCTCCGATCTCGCCGTTTAACAGGGCCTTGCGGACCTTGCGGTTTACGGTATAGAGCATCATGCCCGGGGAGACGACCAGCTTCACGCCCCTCTTTTCCGCCTCGGCGATCATCTCGTCAGCTTCTGCGGAGGTCAGGGACATGGTCTTGTTAAAGTGAACGCCCTTGCCGGCTTTGATGCACTTGAGTCCCTGCTCATAGTGCAGGGAAATAGGAGAGCAGATCGTGACGATATCCACGTTCTCGTTTTTCAGCATCTCATCAAGATCCTCGTAGTAGGTCTTGATGCCCCATTTTTCGGCAGCTTCTTTTGCGCGTCCGGGAACGGGATCGCAGCAGGCTTCCAGATAGACGCGGTCGCCCAGATCGCCGACTTCAAAATGTTCAAAAACAGACTGGATGGCGATAACGCCGCATCCAACAACGCCAAGTCCTAAAGGTTTCATTTAGAATCTCCCTTCTTAATACTTCTGAACGATCTCAAGCATCTTGGTGACATACTGGCGGCAGATCTTCTGGCTGTATGCGTCGAGATCTTTTGCCTCTTCCTCATCAGGATCGCGGAATGCGGGCTCAGCCAGCAGTACCATGCCCTGCGGATGAGGTGCCTTTTCGATGAGCGCCTG
>JAFTFD010000197.1 GCA_017449745.1 Lachnospiraceae bacterium | reverse complement strand
CGCTTCACAGCCTATCCGGGATTTCTGTTCGTCAGGCCAGTGTTTTGCCTCGGGCTTCCTTCAGACCCCGTCTCACGACGACGCCCTTGCCTCTGGCTGCATCCTTCCCACTGCCGGGCGGATCAGGGACTTTCACCCCTTAGAACGTGCGCCCGCCGGGCGCACAAGAAACAGGACAGGAAGCTTCCTCCCTGTCCTGTCACCATGTCTTAAATTCTGTGACACTCAGCAGCTCGCTATTTATGCCTTGTCCAGCTGGGATGTGCAGTGCGGGCATCTTGTTGCCTCGATCGAGATCTCGCTCTTGCAGTAAGGGCAGATCTTGGTCGTAGGTGCCTTCGGTGTGTCATCCGGCTTGGTCATCTTGTCTTTTGCAGCATTGAAGGCTTTCAGGATGCTGAACAGCACAAACGCCATGATCAGGAAATTGATAACGGAGGTAATGAAATTACCGATACCGAATACCAGCTTGCCATCGTTGAAGCGAAGCGCCACATCCGAGAAGTTGACACCGCCGAAAATACCGAGCAGCGGGTTGATCAGGTCTGCGACCAGGGAGTCGACGATTGCCTTGAAGGCGCCGCCGATGATGATACCGATAGCCATATCCATGACATTGCCCTGAGCGATAAACTTCTTGAATTCATCAATAAATTTCTTCATTCTTCCCCTCCTTGCCGTAGCAAATGTACAAAACAATGATTCCCCTCATCTGATTAGCGGCGGTCCTGTTTGCAGTTCCCGCCCTTTATCAGTTTCAAGTGTTAAAACAATTGTATCACTTCTGCGGAACCTTGTCTCCAAAAGAAGAAATCACTTTTTTAAAATAATCGCCTCTCTCCTCGAAATTTTTAAAATATCCGTAAGAAGCGGCGGCCGGCGAGAGAATGACGGCTTTCCCTCTCGGCGTGATCTTTCGGGCCAGGGCAAGGGCGGCGTCCAGATCTTCCTCATACATGACGTTCGGGAGGCCTTTTACATCCTCCAGGATCCTCTTGCCTGACGCATACATCAGGATGAAACGAAGATCGCTCCTGCGGCGGATGCCGTCTACCAGGATCGTGTAGTCGATCCCTCTGTCCATTCCGCCCACCAGCATCGTATAAGCGTTTGCCACGCATTTTGCGGCGCTGATCGTGGCCTCGGGGATCGTCGAGATCGAATCGTCGTAATAATCGATCCCCTCGATATTTCCGGCAAACTCAAGGCGGTGAGGCAGTCCGTTAAAGCTGCCAAGGGCTGTCCTGACCGTCTCCGGATCGCACCCGAACCTCTCGACAGCGATCCTGTAGACAAACTCGGCGTTCAGGTGATTGTGGTCGCCGGGGATCCGCAGGGTGATATTGCTGATATCCCGCCTCCCGATCAGGACTCTCTGTGCCTTTGTCACAAGCTCCGGGACGTCTTCTCCCAGATACAGGTAATCTTCCTGCGTCTGGTTGCGGGTAATTCCCTTTTTCGCCTCGAAGTATTTTGCTCTCGTCCCGTATCTGTCCAGATGGTCCTCGTAGAGGTTCAAAAAGACGGCGATGTGCGGCGAGACCAGGAGCCTCTGGCACTGATGGCAGGAGAGCTCGTACACCGCGATCGTATCCTCATCCATCTCCGCGATATAGTCAAAAGACGGCTTCCCGATGTTCCCCATAAGAAAGGCCTTTCGTCCGCAGGCGTTCAAAACGTGCGCCAGCATCGAGGAGGTCGTGCTCTTTCCCTTGGTGCCCGTGATGCCTACTGTCTGCGGGGCGTATTCTTCGAGAAAGACTTCCGTCTGGGAGGTGAACCGCGGGTCCTCCTCCTCAAATTTTATGCCGGGACTGACAAAAATATAGTCGTACTGATCCTCATGAACGCCGTCCCTCGCCCCTTCGTACACGTCGACCTGTGCCGGCGAGCAGTGCTCCAGGAGCAGCTTTTCCGTTGATTTCCCCTCTCTGCCGTAACCCCAGATCAGGATCTTTTTCCCGTTTAATTTTTCCTGTGTTATTTTCATACGATCTTATCCGTTTATAAATTCAAAGCACTATATATGCGGCGATATGTGCGGCAATATTTGTGCGGTACTTCATGTGCTGTACCATTGTACCATATCCCTATTTTTGATGCCTTAATTTTTATGATGCTAAGGCCAAAAGGCAGAAATGCATGCCGTGCTCGCATGAGCTGGCTTTTCTATCAAAAAAACAGGACCGCACCGGCAGACAAAGCCGATGCGGTCGCATTATCAGATATTTTGAAATACTGCGGTTACTCTGCTGTGATATCGCTGCCGAAATATTTCTCGGAAAGCTCAGCGAGCTTGCCCTCTGCGCGCAGCTCTTCGACGGCGTCGCTGACAGCCATCACGAAGCTCTCCTCACCCTTGCGGATCGGGATGACGACCTGGGAAGCTTCCTCGGTCTCTGCTGCGATCTTAAGGGGTGCATCCGGATGCTCTCTCATGTAGTCGTAGAAGGAAACGGTCGCGTTCAGGGTAGCGTCAGCTCTTCCGTCGAGCACGTTCTGAAGCGTATCGTTCAGTGTGGAGACGCCGACGGCTGATGCGCCGTACTCCTCCGCCATGGTCATATATGTGCTGGCCAGGCTGTTGACGGTCTTCTTGCCCGCCAGATCCTTGAATGTCTGGATCTCTTCGTTGTCCTCACGGACGATCAGAGCTGTGCGGATATAGGCATAAGGGGTCGCAAAATCATATTTTGCAGCGCGCTCTTCCGTGAACTCTACACCGTTGACAACGATATCGTAGCGGCCGGAATCAAGGCCTGCAAACAGGCTCTCCCAGGGAGCCTCCACGATCTCGACTTCAACGCCGAGCTTCTCGCCGATGGCTCTGGCAACGTCCGCATCAAAGCCGACAACTTCGCCGCTGTCAACATCATGGAAGGACCACGGAGCCCAGTCGCCCTCCATGGCAGCTACCATTTTTCCTGAGCTCAGGATCTGGGCGTACTGGCCTTCTGCCTCCGCTGCGCCCTCAGAAGGTGCCTCTGCGGATGCCTCTGCTGCCGCTTCTGTCTCACTCTCCGCTGCGGGCTCCTCTGCTGCCTGCTCTTCTGCCGCAGGGGCCTCCGCAGTCTCTTCCTGTGCTGCCGGTGCCGCGCTCTCCTGCGCAGCCGGAGCAGTGCTGCCGCATGCGCTCATAAGAAGCGCGCCTGCTGTCAGAAATGCCGCTAACATACGTCTTTTCATTGTTTTTCCTCCTTTGTAAATGCTAAATCGTTATACTGTTATCGCTGTGCCGCGTTACTCTTTCGATGAAATAGCCTCAATAAAGGCCCTGGTCCTCTGCTCTTTCGGATTATCGAAAAACTCTGCTGCTCTTCCCTGCTCCACGATCACGCCGCCTTCAACCAGGCAGACCCTGGAGGCCACATTTTTGGCAAATCCGATCTCGTGAGTGACAACCAGCATCGTCATTCCCTCCTGGGCGAGCTGCCGCATAACGGAGAGCACTTCTCCCGTCAGCTCCGGATCCAGAGCGGAGGTAGGCTCATCAAAATAAATGATCTCAGGGTCCGTGGCAAGGGCTCTTGCGATCGCCACGCGCTGCTGCTGTCCGCCGGAGAGCTGGTTCGGATAATAATCATATCTGTCGGAGAGTCCGACCTTGTCCAGAGCCTGCCGGCCGATCCGGTTTGCCTCTTCCTTGTCCATTTTCCGGGCGATGATCAGGCCCTCGGTGACGTTTTGAAGAGCAGTTTTGTTCAGAAACAGGTTGTAGTTCTGGAAGACAAAGGCTGTCTTCCTGCGGATCCCGCTGATCTCGTTCCTGGTAATTTTTTTAAGGTCGTAGGTCCTGCCGTCAAAGGTCAGGGTGCCGCTGTCTGCTCTCTCAAGGAAATTGATACAGCGAAGAAGCGTCGTTTTTCCTCCGCCGCTCGGGCCTAAAATGGCAACTACCTCGCCCTTATCGACGCTCAGGTCGATCCCTTTTAAGATCTCCTGATTGCCGTCAAATGTCTTATGAATGTCTTTGACTTCCAACATGCTCATAGCTAAAATCTTATCTCTTTCCGTAAACAGCCAGTCTCTTTTCTCCGAAGGCCTGGAGCTTGGTCAGAACAGTGGAGAACATCAGGTAGATAAATCCCACCTCGATGTAGAGCGCCAGCGGCTCGTAATAGATCGCCACGATCCTCTGTGTCGCCATGAACATTTCCATGACCGTAATGTTTGCTGCCAGGGACGTGTCCTTGACCATGGAGATCAGCTCGTTGAACAGGGTCGGGAAAGCGGTCCGAAGCGCCTGCGGCAGCACGATTCTGCGCATGATCTGGACCCAGGACATTCCGACACAGTAGCCCGCCTCGATCTGCCCGCTGGGCACCGATTCCAGCGCCGCGCGAATGGTCTCGGCCGCATAAGCGCCCTCATTGATGGCAAAGACCAGGACGGCCGACGGAAAAGGATCCAGCAGGATCCCGACGCTGGGAAGCCCGTAAAAGACTACGAAGAGCTGAACCAGCAGGGGTGTTCCGCGGATCACCCAGATGTAGAACCTTGCCAGCGGCTTCAATATTTTTATATCTGCAAACTGGACCATCGCCGTTACGACGGCGATCACCATGGCCAGCGCAAAGGCGATGATCGTCAGCGGAACTGTCATTTTCAGCCCCGGCAGCAGGATCTTCGGAAAAGATTTAACCAGTATATCTATCAGTCTGTCGCTTAACATAAAACCTCTTAACTATGCAGTACTCTGCCTTCAAATACGATAACAGCCTGCCGTTATCTGCCGTTACACGAAAAAGACAGCAGCCCTTTAAAGGACTGCTGTCAATCTTACTCTCTTTTTCGATTGTACGCAACTAAATTTTGCACAACATGTTACTATTCACGGTCCAGAATGACAGGAAGTCACTGGCGTCGTGCTTGCACGTAAGACAGTGCCTCCTGTCATTATGTGACTGCGAAGCAGGAACTCCACCCCAATGAGCAAAACGTACCTGCGTTAGCAGGTGTTTCACGCGCATAGCGCGTGGTTTTGCGAATGCAGCGTGGAGGACCGTGAATAGTAACATTTAAGCATTCACTCTCCAGAATGACAGGAAGTCACTGGCGTCATGCTTGCACGTAAGACTGTGACTCCTGTCATTATGTGACTGCGAAGCAGGAACTCCTAGGCTTCCTGTACTACCGGCTTCCCGCCAAGATCCATAATGATATGCGCCGGGCACTTCTCCACGCACTTGCCGCACATCACGCAGTTGTCATAATTGACGTGCGCGACGTTGTTCTCGACGTGGATCGCATCGTGCTCGCACTGGCGCTCGCAGATACCGCAGGCAATGCATCCGGTCTTGCAGGCTTTTCTGACTGCCGGGCCTTTATCCCTGTTCATGCAGCGGACGATCGTCGTCTTGCTGATGGGTACGAGTTCGATCAGGCCTCTCGGGCATTCCTTTGCGCACAGGCCGCAGCCGATGCACTTGTCTCTGTTTACGACAGCGACGCCGTTTTCGATGCGGATCGCATCTTCCGGACATACCTGGACGCAGGAACCGTATCCAAGGCATCCGTAGTCGCAGTCACCGACCGCTACGCCGCCGTACAGAGCGCTGCGGCAATCCTTGATCCCTACGTAGTTGGCGCGCACGCCTGTGTTCTCGCAGGTGCCGTTGCAGCGGACAAACGCCGCCTTCTTCTCTTCTGCCTCTGCGTCAACGCCCATGATCTCGCCGATCTTCTCCGCTACCGGAGCACCGCCGACGGGACATCCGTTTGCCGGAGCCTCGCCCTTGGCAATCGCTGCTGCCATGGCATCACATCCGGCATAGCCGCATGCACCGCAGTTGTTGCCTGGAAGTGCGGCGCGGACATCGATCTCCTTCTGGTCGACTTCGACGTGGAACAGGAGGCCTGCCTTGACGAGTGCGATACCGATCAGGATACCGATCACAGCCAGAATTACTGTAGCAATAATAATCCCTGACATATGCACACCTCCTTAACCGAACGACAGTCCGCCGAAGCCCATGAACGCGATGGACATCAGCGCTGCGCACAGCAGTACGACCGGAGCTCCCTTGACCGGGCCCGGAAGGTCTCTCTCATCGATCCTGCCGCGGATCCCCGCCAGCAGAACGATCGCGATCGTGTAACCCACAGCAGTGCCGAAGCCTGCCATCACGCTCTGTCCGAAATTGTACTCATCCTGCACATTGGTCAGCGCGACGCCGAGCACGGCGCAGTTCGTGGTGATCAGGGGCAGATAGATACCCAGAGCTTTGTAAAGAGCGGGAGATGTCTTTTTCAGGAACATCTCAACGATCTGGACCAGGGCCGCAATGACCAGGATAAAGACGATCGTCTTCATGTATTCCAGTCCCAGAGGAACCAGAACGAAATCATACAGCAGGCTCGCCACTGCCGAAGAAATGGTGATAACGAAGATAACAGCGCCGCCCAGGCTGGCTGCCGGCTTCATTTCCCTCGAAACTCCAAGGAAGGAGCAGATACCGAGGAACTGGATCAGGACAACGTTATTGATCAGCGCCGCAACGATGATAATAGTTAAATATTCAGCCATTTGCCTGTCCCTCCTTTCCCGCAGGTGCAGCAGCCTTTGCGGCTGCCGGCTCTGCCTTTATCTGCTCATCCGGAGCAGCTTCTTTTTTAGTGCCGCAGTTCGTGCTCATCGCACAGGCTGCGCAGGCGCCGTCACATCCGCTCTCGACCATGTCGTTCGCTCTTGTGACCATGCCGAGTGCATTCATTACCATGACCATGAATGCCATGACCATAAATGCTCCGGGTGCCTTGATGAAAATACCCATGGGCTCCATGCCCGAAGGCAGGATCTGTGCTCCGAAAGCAGTGCCCGCACCGAGGAACTCACGGATCAGTCCGAGAATAACCAGGGCGATGGTAAAGCCGACGCCCATTCCGATGCCGTCCATCAGGGCAAGGCCGGGAGTATTTTTGTTTGCGTAAGCTTCCGCGCGGCCGAGAATAATACAGTTAACGACGATCAGCGGAATATAGATGCCCAGCGCCGCGTACAAGCTGGGAAGGTAAGCCTCTATGAGCAGTTCCACTACCGTGACCAGCGTCGCCACGATGACGATGTAGGAGGGAAGGCGAACCTCATCCGGGATCACCTTGCGGAGTGCGGAAATGATCACATTGGAGGCGATCAGAACGACGATCGTGGAAACGCCCATGCCCAGGCCGTTGATCGCGCTCGTTGTGACAGCGAGCGTCGGGCACATGCCCAGCATCAGCACAAGGACGGGATTCTCTTTGACGATGCCGTTATAGATTCTTTCAACATACGGATTCATCTGTTTCATCTTCTGTCATCCCTCCTTTCTTATTGGATATTGTTGGCAAAGAAATCAAGTGCCGCGTTGACGGCATTGACAACTGCGCCGGATGTAATGGAAGCGCCGGAGATCGAGTCGATCTCTTCCGCTGCTGTAGAGCCGCCGGCCTTGTTCAGAGTGAACCTGGACACGTTGACTCCGGAGAACTGGTCTTTGAACGCGGGCTCTGCAGCACGCATACCCATACCGGCTGTCTCATTCAGCTCGGTAAATGCAATGCCGTTGAGCGTTCCATCTGTCTTGATGCCGGCTGAGAGAGTGATCGCACCGTCAAATCCGTCTTTGGTCGTCACGCTGAAGACATAGCCGACAACGGCGTCGCTGCTGTCTTTACCGACGATCACATCGTTGATGTAGACTTTTCCGAAGTCGGTGCCATAGACCTCTCCGCCGAGCTCTTCGATCTTAGCCGTTATCGCATCATCGTGACCGAAGCTTGCAGCCTCCGGGAGCACTTCCTGATAAGAAGCGACGTTTGCTGCCATCTTCTGCT
>JAFTFD010000196.1 GCA_017449745.1 Lachnospiraceae bacterium | reverse complement strand
TCTTCGATCCTGGAGGAATTCCATCCGAGGAGCTTGACGCCCTGCCAGATTCCTGCATCAGGAAGACGCGGGCCGAAGTCCAATCCGAACATGCAATGCGGTTTTCTAAGGTGCGGGAATCCTACCATAGCGTCTGTGGAGCAGCCAACATGGTATTCTTTATCCTTTTCAGCGATATACTGTGTGGGAGAAAAGATCTTCACTTCCAGAAGATTGTCTTTCTCTTTTAAGATTCCCAGAACATCATACTCCCACCAGCAGTGGAAGTTGCAGGCTTCTCCGAGAAGCGTGCCGTTCAGATATACTTCTGCCAGGGTATCAATACCGTCAAAGCGCAGCACCTGATGCTTGCTTGCCAGGACGTCTGCGTCCGCGTCAAAAGTGCGGCGGAAGACATAATCCTTGTCCATCAGCTTGAGCGCTTCGAGCTCATTATCTCTGTAGAACGGGTCATCCATCAGACCCGCATCGAGCAGGAAGGAATATACGGAGCCGGGGACTTCGCCCTTGACCTCCTGACTGCCGAAGCCTTCCATGCACCACGTGCCGTTTAAAAGCTGTGTGTACATACGATTTCCTCGATTTCCTTTCCAAAACTGTTCTGTTGTTATTCTGTTTGTCCTAAATTTTCTCTTCTATTTGAAAATGTACCTTCGAAATATGTCCAAAACAAATACTCGCATATAGTTTCAGCATATCCCGAAGGTACATCCGGTGATCCCTCAAACAGGATCATGAATCATTGATCTTAGATCTTACGCCAGTTCCTCAACAACTGTATCCAGATCCCATGGCTCGTGGATCTTCGGCACGTCGCTAATCAATCTCTTCGTGTACGGTGCCTTCGGATTGAGGATGACCTCATCCGCCTTGCCGAACTCCACGAATTTGCCGTGCTCCATGATGTAGACGGTATCAGAAATGTAGTAAGCCAGTCCGATATCATGGGTGATGAAGATGATGGTCATGCCGATCTCATCGCGCAGGCTGAGCAGCATGTCCAGGATCGTTGCACGCGAGCATGCATCGACCATGGAGGTCGGCTCGTCGGCGAGCAGGATCTTAGGCTTTAAAAGGAAGATGCGGGCGATCATAAGGCGCTGCATCTGGCCGCCGGAGAGCTCGAAGGGATACTTGTTCGTCAGCTCTGCGAATTTCAGGTTGACGAAAGAGCATGCCTCTGTCATCATCTCAACCTTCTTTTCATAAGGGAGATGCTTGCCGCCGCGCATGTTGATGCAGTCGAGCAGGACCGCATCGATCTTGTGGAAGGTGTTGTAGGATGCGAACGGATCCTGGAAAATAGCCTGAATGCCCTTCCAGTACTCATTTTTCTTGGCTCTGGTGGATATATCGCGGGGCTTGCCCTGGAAGAGGATCTCGCCCTCGGATACATTCAGAAGACCAAGCAGCATCTTGGAGAGAGTGGTTTTACCGGATCCGGACTCGCCGACGATGGAGACGAACTCGCCCTCGTGGAAGTCAAAATCGACATGGTCAACGGCCACCTTTTTCTTATCACCGGTACCGAAAACACGTGTCACGCCGCGCCCTGACAGACACAGGGGACCGGTCGTAAAGTCTCTTTTAGGCTTATTCTCAGAAGGCGCCGCCTCCTGAACTTCGGGCTGTGCACTGCCCTGAACTTTGGTATCCATTTCACTCATGCCTGTGCACCTCCGTTCTCTTTGCTGTAAATATCTCTTAACTGATCCTCAGACATAAGGCATCTGTGCATTCTCGTTCCGTTCTCGCCGAACATTCTCTCTGCCGGCGCGGTATAGAAGCACTCGGGTTTCGCATATTTGCAGCGTTCCGCGAAACGGCAGCCCTGAGGAGGACGCTTAAGGTTGGGCGGTGTGCCCGGGATCGCGGTCAGATTCATGCCGCGGGTGCCCTCTTCGGGAACCAGGATGGAGCCCATCAGGCCATGGCTGTACGGGTGGATCGGGTCAAAGACCATCTCCTTTGCAGTACCGTACTCGACCAGCTGCCCGGCGTACATAACGGCGATATCGTCCGTGACGTTGTACAGAAGCGGAAGCTCGTGTGTGATGAACATCATGGACTTGATGTATCCCTTCTCCATCAGTTCGCGCATCATACGAATGACCATCTTCTGGCTGGTGACGTCCAGCGCGGAGGAAGGTTCGTCGGCGATCAGGACCTTCGGGGACAAAATAGTGGAGACAGCGATAACGGTTCTCTGTTTCATACCGCCGGAGAGCTCGACTGCATGGCGGTCCAGAACTTCCTTGCCAAGACCGAGTTCTGCGAATCTCTCCTCTGCCAGTTCGCGGATCTCTTTTTTGGAAGCCTTGGGATTGTGCGCGTGAATAACGTCCTCAATGAAGCGTATGATCTTCATTGTCGGGTTCAGCGCATTCATGGCTGCCTGCGGGATATAGGCGATCTCGCTGCCAAGGATCGTCGTACGGACCTTATCGGGATCCATACCGGAAATATTTTTGCCGTCAATGATAATGTCGCCGGACGTATAGTGGAGCGGTGCAAAATAGTAGCCCATCATAGACAGGGCCAGAGTGGACTTGCCGCATCCGGATTCGCCCGCGATACCCAGAGATTTGCCCTCTTCGATCTTGAGGCTCACGCCGTCGACGGAGTAGACATCCTCGCCGAAGCGTGTAATGTATTTGGTTTTGAGGTTTTTTACCTCCAGCATTACTTTGCCCATTTTTTACCTCCTATCCGTCTCTGAGTGCAGGGTTGAACACCTGGTCCATGCCCGTATTCATCAGGTTCAGTGAGAACGAGATGCAGGCAATTGTCAGAATGACAGGGAAGTATGCCCACCAGGAACCATTTGTATGAGCTGAGTAAAGCATTGCCCAGTTCATCATCAAGCCCAGAGTAGGTGTTGTCGTCGTCTTCGGTCCGAGGCCTAACAGGGAGAGCTGTGCCTCTGCCAGGATACCGGAAGATACCTGCAGGATAAATGCCATGACAACGTAGGATGCGATATACGGCAGAATATCCGTAACGATGATCCTTCCCAGGCTATGGCCGGACAACTTTGAAAGGTTAACGTGGTCACGGTTTCTGAGGGAGATGACCTGCGATCTGACCGAACGGCAGGTCCATGTCCAGCTCGTAAGACCGATGACGATAGCGACGACGGAAGGTCCGCGCTGCTCCTGTCCAAGGGAATAGGAAATGAGGATCAGGAGGACAAAGCTGGGGATGACCGTGAACATAGTCGTGATGAACATGATGATCTCATCGACGTTTCCGCCCAGGTATCCGGAGAGAAGTCCTAATGTCAGGCCGACCAGCGTAGCGACAGTACCAGCGATCAGGCCGATCATCAGGGATGTCTTTGCTGCGGAAACCAGTTCCTTTAAAACGTCACGGCCGAAGTTGTCGGTACCAAGCGGCAGTGTCTTGACGTTTGCGACCGCACCAGTGCGGACATAATCTGTCTTGACGATCTTGCTCTTGGAATCCTCTTCGCCCTGCTCATAAACGACAAGGGTATCTGCCGCTTTCAGATCAAGGAGCTTGTTGTTGATTCGGGTATAATATTTTCTCTTTGCAGAGGTCATCTTTGTCTGGATCAGGGTGTCGAAGTTCGCCTCCCAGGCTTCCAGCAGTGCCTCTGTATCGCCTGCCTCAATGTCGAGTTCCATGCCGGCCATGCCGAAGAGCTCGATCATGGCAACTCTGTCTTCATCGGAAATAGAAGCGGCAAGACGCTTGTCATCCGCATCAGCGAGCTTAAAGGTCTCTCTCTGTGCCGAAACGGCATCGTAAAGAGACACATAGGTGCCGGGCCTTGCAAATGTGCCGACGCCGATCATCTCAAGAGGATTTCCCGGATTGACCAGGGGATAGATCAGCGTGAAAAGGATAATAGCCACAAACATGCAAAAGCCTGTCATGAATTTGGGCGAACGGGATAATTGTTTGATCGTATTATTCATTTCCAGTCCCTCCCTTAAATATCAAACTGCGCTGCCTTGACGCGAGGATCGATGAATGCATAGATAACATCCAGCAGCAGCGTCATGACAAGAACCATGATCGTAATGATCAGTGTACATGCGGAGATCAGCGGATAGTCAGCCGCCGTTACAGCCGCATACATCGTACTGCCGAGTCCCGGATAGGAGAAAACAATCTCCGCCACCAGAGCGCCGCCGACGGAAGTACCGATGGACATTGCGAGACCGGTGACCTGGGGAAGCATAGCGTTGCGGAAAACGTATCCGACGATCTTGCTGTCCTTAATGCCAAGGAAACGGGAATATTTGACATAGTCCGCGTTCAGCTCGTAGATCGACATGGAGCGCATACCGATCGCCTGGCCGCCGATGGAGATCAGGACGATGGACCAGAAAGGAAGCTGGTAGTGTTCGATAACAGACTTGACAAAACGCCAGCTGAAATTCGGGATCATGTCGAAAGCATAACCTCCTGCGACAGGAGCCACCTTCAGTTTCACTGCAAAGATATACAGCAGAATGACCGCAGAGCCGAATGCCGGGATGTTGCTGATGAACATGGAAACGGGCAGGACGACCTTGTCCCATCCCTTTCTGACATAAGCGGCAACGGCGCCGAGGACGTTACCGATGATCCATCCGACGATGATTGCGGGGATCTGCAGTGCCAGCGTCCAGCCGATGGAGCTCTTGATGATGTCGCTGACCTTGCGGGGGTACTGGCTGAATGATGTGCCCAGATCTCCCCTGAAAAGATTCTTAAGGAAAATAAAGAACTGTACCACGATGGGTTTATTTGTGCCGAATTCCTCCTCGAATCGGGAGTAAATCTGCTGGACCGCCTTCGCGTCCGTCGTACTGCCGACCATTTTTCCTGTAATAGCAGAAACAGGATCGGAGGGCATCAGACGCGGAAGGATAAAGTTCAGAATGACTGCAACAAGAAGCGTGATGAGGAACCAGATGATCTTCTTGCTGAAATATTTACGGTAGCCCTTCATGAAAGCTTCCTCCTTGCTATAAAAGAAACGGCCATGCTTCTACAGTGAAGCATGGCCGAAACATTATCCGTTCAATGCATCAATCAACCGGATCAAACTGTTTGATATTGTTCAGTTTTATTCTGATCACTCAACCAGTTCCAGCTCATACAGAGCCTTGATTGCATAACCGCTGATGCAGTTATTCGGTGTGATTCCACGGCCATCTGCTGCGGACGGGAAGTTGGTCCATACGGACTCATTGACCGCATCAAATGCTGCCGGACGATACATCAGGGAGAAGCTAGGAACTTCTGTCAGATAGATCTTGGTCAGCTCTGTGTAAGCGTCCTTGATCTCCTGCTCATCCTGCATCGTAGGGATAGCCTTCAGGATAGCGTCAGCTTCTTCGTTGACATACTGACCGAAGTTACCGGACCAGTTATTCTGAACACCGACGAAGTCTTTGTTCATGAATGCGTTAGCACGTGCCCAAGGTGAAGAAGGAGCAGCGGATGCCGGGCTGTACATGAAGATCTGATACTCAGTCTGATCAGGATTTGTGAAGACTGTCTGATAGATGGACCACTCAGGATACAGAGTTGTGATCTCAACACCGATCTTCTCGCCTGCAGCTGCAACGATCTCCATAGCTGCCTGCCAGTCAGACCAGCCGTTCGGGCAGCAAGCGTTCAGGGAGATCTTCTCTCCGTTCCACTCTCTGTAGCCGTCGCCGTCGCTGTCAACGATACCAGCCTCGTCAAGGAGTGCCTTAGCGCCTTCGATGTCATTGCCTACCCACTGAAGGTCAGCAACTGCATCGTGATCATAGAGGGCCTGCTCGCCTTCTGTCGGGTTCATGAGGGATCTCGGAACATCTTCGAAGGAAGGGCTCTGGTTTGTCATAGCACTTGCAATGATGCTGGGATAATCAACTGCCATTGCGATTGCTTTACGAAGTGCAGGGTTCTCTTTCAGAACCGGGATGTTCATGTTGTACCATGCTGTGGGCATTGTCAGGCAGACGCCGTAAGGCTCATCATCATAGAATGTGGAGATCGGGAGACCATCCTCGAGCCACAGGTTCTGGATGTTTGCTACGAACTGCTGGTTAACATCGATCTGGCCTGCCTTGAATGCAGTCTCGGATGCTGCGTTATCAGCATAGATGGCATGTGCAAGATACTTCGGAACTGCAAGAGAGCCGAACATGGAAGCATCCTGGCCCCAGTAATTGTCGTTGCGGACAAGGACGACCTTCTGGTCATCATCATAGTACGGGCCGTAAGCGCCGCTGTAAGGAACATCCTCAGCCTTGTCGTTCAGGATAGCGACAGAGTCGCCGCCGTTGCGCTCGACAACTGCATCGATCCAGTCTGCCTGAGCAACATAAACTGCTACGAGATAATCCAGTGCAAGCAGAGGATTCTTCGGAACGCCATCTTCATTGGTTGCAAGGTGGAAGACAACGGTCTTGTCATCGACTGCCTCGATGGAGTCAATGTATGCGCCGTATGTTGTGCCGGTGCCGTTTGCGATCTCAACAGAGATGTCAAAGGTACGGACAACATCGTTTGCTGTGACGGGCTTGCCGTCTGACCATTTTGCTGCGTCTTTGATCTTGACGGTCAGCTCTGTCATGTCATCATTCCAGACATAATCGCCGTCTGCAAGGAACGGATACAGATTACCTGTCAGGAAATCATACATATACAGGGTCTCAAACATACAGGAACGGGATCCGAATGTCTGTGATGCCAGTGCCCAGCAGTTCTGGTTAGCACCGATCGGGTTCCAGGAGTTTACAGTGCCCCACTGCAGACCGCCGAAATACAGGGTCTCGTTACGGGGAAGATCTGTAACATCTCCGCTTGCCTCTGCAGGAGCTGCTTCCTCTGCGGGAGCTGCTTCCTCTGCCGGAGCCGCCTCTTCAGCCGGAGCTGCTTCCTCTGCGGGAGCTGCCTCAGCCTCTGCTGCGGGCTCTGCTGTCGTAGCTGCCGGAGCTGCTGCGCCGCCGCATCCTGCAAGGATGGAGACGCTCATAGCTGCTACAGCTAAGAGAGCGATGAGTTTCTTGGTTCTCTGCTTCATAAAATAACCTCCCAAATGATTATTTGCTACTGTTTTGCGTCCATACGGTTCCGGCTCCGGTTCTCTTTCGCAACTCCGGCGGTGCCGGTTTTCGAAAAAATTCCGTATCCGTTCATCATCCGGACACATTCCATTCACAAAATCGATTATAGATTTCTTTCAGCCAATAATATATAATAATATCCATGTTTATATCATTTTTTCCACTTAATTCAGCAAAAATGATGTAGTTTAGTGTTTTCGAAAACGTTTAAGGTGTCATTTTTAACGAAAGATTTGACAAGCGTTTTTAAATGTCGTGAAATTGTATCCGTTCTTTTTTGTGATTTGGTCCGATTTTTGTCGGTTTTTACAATATTTTTGATGCATAACGCAAATACTGAACGGAGTTATACAGGTCAGCATTACGAAAATTCTCAAAACTCAGCAGCCGCTTAACATTGCAGGAGGTTTGAAATGGCAAAAGAACATGGAAATATACAGATCACCGACAACGGCTTTCTGATCGGCTCTGTGGATTTTGATGCTGCAAAGCTTTACGAAGCAGAAAGTCTACTGCAGGCCTGTGTCAGGAAAGGCGATATCAAAATGCTGCAGGACCGGCTCAAAGACATGAAAACGGGCAGCCTGCCATTTTCGTCACTAGAAGTAGCGATCATCCGCATTCGATGCTCTGAACTGCTAAAATGCGCAATGAACGGCTGTATTGAGGCTGGCGGAGGGATCAACTGGTGTTATTATTATTACTATTCCTGCGTGCAGCAGCTCGTGCAGGCACATAACGGAGAGGCGTGCCTGCAGATCCTCAAAAGCGGCCTGGTTATTTTTACGGAAACAGC
>JAFTFD010000195.1 GCA_017449745.1 Lachnospiraceae bacterium | reverse complement strand
TGGAGCCACGTATATAACAGCTTTGACCAGATCGAGAGCCCATCCCCGAGAGGAGAGCGGGACCTGCACGGCCATAATATTGAGTGGAAGCGCTTCTGCACGGATATGATCAGGAGCTTCGTCCTTGACGAGACGGAGGCGATCCGCAGCGAAGGGGCTTCGCAGCCGACGACGATCAACATGATGTATGATTTTACGGGCCTGAATTACCGCAAATTTGCGGATATCGTGGACTTTATTTCCTGGGACAGCTATCCGGCATGGCATCACGGACCGGAATCCTGGACCGCAGCGGACACGGGACTGCAGCATGACCTGATGCGAAGCATTCAGAAAAAGCCGTTCCTGCTGATGGAATCCTGCCCTTCCTCTACGAACTGGCAGCCTGTCAGCAAGCTCAGAAGGCCGGGAATGGCAAAGCTCGCCGCCCTGCACGCGGTGGCTCATGGTTCGGACTCTGTCATGTATTTCCAGCTGCGCCAGAGCAGAGGCGCCAGCGAAAAATTCCACGGAGCGGTCATCGACCATTACGGCGGAGATGACACGAGAGTCCTGCAGGACGTTACTCAGACAGGTGAGATGCTTGAAGCAATCATTGAGACGGCGGGAAGTGTCACAGGCGCTAAGGCCGCGATCCTGATGGATACGGAGAGCCGCTGGGCTATGTACGATGCAAAGGGACCGAGGAATACGGACCTGCATTATATGGACGCAGTCAGGAAATCTTACAAGGCCCTCCGCAGTTATGGGATCGACGTCGACATTATCGATGAAGAGCAGCCGTTAGACGGCTACGTGCTGGTCGCTGCGCCGATGCTGTACCTGTTCCGGGCGGGGATTGAGGAGAAGATCCGCCGGTACGTGGAAAATGGCGGCAATTTCGTCATGACCTACTGGTCCGGGATCGTGGATGAGACGGACCTGTGCTTCCTCGACGGAACGCCCCACGATCTGATGGACGTATTCGGACTCAGGTTCGAGGAGATCGACGGGCTCTATGACGGGGAATCGAACGCAGCTGTTCCCGCCAAAGGCTTTGCCGGAACGGATCCCGACTCCGATGCAGACCTTGGAGTTTCGTTTGCAGACGGCAGCAATTATAAATGCGAATATCTGTGTGAACTGGTGAAGCTGATGGGAGCAGAGCCGCTCCTTGAATATGCGGAAGATTTCTACGCCGGAAAGGCCGCGCTTACAGTGAACCGGTATGGCAGGGGAAAGGCATTTTATGTCTGCGCTGATTTTGAGGAAGCGCTTTACCGCGATCTCTATCATCAGATTCTGAAGGCAGCAGGCACCTGGACCCCGGTCCGAAAGCTGGACGGCGGAGTGGAGATCTGCAGTCGCGAGAGCGGAGAGAACAAATGGCTGTTCCTTATGAATTTTGGCAGGGAAACAGCAGCGGTAACGATGGCGGAAGGCCTCAGGACCGAATGCGTATACGGAGATTTTGACGGAACGCTGAAGCCGCTCTCAGGAGCCGTGTTAAGAGTCTGCCGCGTCTGATCGCGTGATGACTTTGTCATTCTGTAACTGTTCGTATTTGGCGGACACGGATACAGGCGGCTGGCGATGGCGTTTTCCTTCGGAAATAAAAGGGGAATATACGGAAAATGAAAAGACAGAACATACCGGCAGGAAACAGACACGGCAGGCAAAAAAAGCGCCGCGCAAGGTTTCCAAACAGCAGGTTTTCCAGTATAGTTAAGGGTAGTGAACCTCAGTCTCCGGTTCCTGCAAAGGAGAGTACGGTGCAGACCGGCGGGGAGAGGCAGCATTATGATTCAGATACAGGGGGTACTGACATGGCACATTCATACAACATCTGTCTTGATATCGGCGGGACCAAGATCCTTGGCGCGATCTTCAACGAGAAGAGGGAGATCATTTACCGCCTGAAAAAGAAGACAAAAGAGAGCGGGGATTCAACGGATAACGTCGAGCAGGTGATCATCAACGTGGTCTCTGAAATGATCAAGGAATCCGGAATTAAAAAGAGCGAGATCAACGCGATCGCAGCAGGGGCTCCGGGCGTGATCGACCAGGCGGACGGGATCGTTCTGTTTTCGCCCAATCTGCCCTGGAGAGATTACGATATCCGCACTCCTATCGAAAAGAAATTCGGCGTTCCTTTCCACATCGGAAATGATGTCAATGTCGGCGTCCTCGGCGAGTATAAATACGGCGCTGCCAAGGGATACAAAAATGTCGTCGGCTTCTTTGTCGGAACCGGCATGGGCGGCGGCCTGATCCTGGATGGCACGCTCTTTACCGGCAATAAGTTCAAGGCAGCTGAGTACGGCCATATGGTCCTGGATCCCGAGGGACCTCTCTGCAGCTGCGGCCAGAGAGGATGCCTTGAGGCATTTTCCGCCAAGAAGGGCATGTCCGCCTATGTTCTGCAGCAGGCATCCCGCGGCAGAAAGAGCATGCTGACCGACAATATCCAGAACGGCGTTTTCAAGAGCAAGATGTTAAAGAAAGCGTTGGCGGAAAAGGATGAGGTCGCCATGGAAGCTGTCGACCGCGCCTGCCACTATCTCGCAGTGGCGACCGGCAATATGATCAACACGATCAGCCCGGACATCGTCGTCTACGGCGGAGGTGTCATGGAGGCGGTAGGCGATATCTTCCTTGAGAAGATCTTAAAGGAAGTGGACCGTTACTGCATGCCTTCGATCCGCACGACGGTCGAGCTCAAGAACGCGGCTCTCGGAGATGATTCCATTCTCTACGGCGCGCTGTCGATGATCGAGGGATAAATAAGGGTAAAATACGGGGGAAAAAGGCTTAAAAAGGAGTGATTATGAGAACTTGTATCAACTGGAACACAAAGTGGGCATTTACCAAAAACTGCGATGCGGTTCCGGAGAAAACGCCTGAGAGATGGGATTATGTGAATATCCCCCATACCTGGAACGGGATCGACGGCCAGGACGGCGGCGATGACTATTATCGCGGCAATGGCTATTATGTCAAAGAACTGAAAAAGAGCGACCTGCCGGAGGCAGACCGCTATTATCTGGAATTTACGGGAACGAATTCCTCCGCTCAGCTCTATTTGAACGGGAAATGCGTCGCGGCTCATGACTGAGGCTATTCCACATGGCGGGCTGATATTTCGGAACTGCTGGATGAGGAAAATCTCGTC
>JAFTFD010000001.1 GCA_017449745.1 Lachnospiraceae bacterium | reverse complement strand
TGCGATGGGAAGATCCGGATCACGTCCTTCTGGTCCAGGGCATTCAGGGCGTCTTTCCGCACACGCTGCATTTACTTGTTGATCGTAATGCTGGCATATCCGGACGAGATAGACTCCTCTGAAATGTCGACGCAATCCCAGGTCAGCCCAAGCAGTTCGCCTATACGGAGGGAGCAGGAAAAAGCCAGATTGATGCAGAGCCTCAGCTGTTCATCTTCGCAGACCTCCAGCGCATGGAACAGGTCTTCAGCGGTCCAGATAGCCCGCTCTTCCTGCTTGTGTTTCGGGACATTTGCCAGCATAGCCGGATTTTTCTCAACCAGTTCCCATTTGAGGGCCTGGTTAAAGCAGTTCCGGAGTATCTTATGGATCTCCCGGACGTTTGAGGTCGTGCAGAATTCATTTTTGGCTTTGCCAGTCATAGGGTCCGGCACAGCCTTTGTCTTCAGGACCTGCTGATAATACTTTTCCAGCACCCTTGGCGTGATGTCCTTGATCTTCATGTCCCCGAGCAGAGGTCTCACATAGTTGTCTATGGTGGAGACGTTGCTGCTGTATGTAGATAAGGCCCAGGTATTTTTGCCGTACAGGTTGATATATTCTGTCAGCAGTTCATTCATGGTCTTGCACTGCGGGATCACGAAGGTCCCAATGCGCTCCTTGTACTCGATTTCCTTCTGGCGGGTTCGCGCCTCGGTCATCGTTTTATAAGATTCCCATTTCTGTCGTCTATTGCCGTCGGCGTCGATATATCGGTAAACGACGCAGTAGCTGTTGTTTCTTTTCTTGATGGATGCCATCGCTTATTCCTCCGTTTCATGGGTTTTCAAAAGAAAGTCTTCGAATGTCGTCCGCGGGATCCGGATCAGTTTTTTCCCGGACCGCACCACCGGGAAGCGGTTTTTCCGTATCCACTTGAGGATCCGGCCGTGTTCAACGCCTGCCATAAGGGCAGCTTCATCAACCGTCAGATACTCCGGATTGGAGCTGACAGCCTTCGGAGTTTCTTTCTTCGTCCTTTTGGGAGATGACTTCAGGCAGTCCGCGTAATGGATGTTGGCCGCCTCCGGGTGGCCGGCACGGTCTTCCGGCTTCAGATATTCCGTCTGTCCCGCATACCAGATGTCAAAGCTCCGGTTCAGGATCCGCTTTTTACCGGCAAGCTTGATGACCTGCAGTGTTTTGCGGCCCCGCTCGCTGCGCATGATCTCATAAACGGTTTTGCGGGGAACATCCAGAAGCCTCGCCATCTCCGGCATCGTCATGGAGTGCCGCTCCAGCTCAGCATCCTTCTCCTGGTCCTCCAGCGTCCGGTATTTGGACTGGGAGGCGTACCATTTTTCAAAGGCTTCCCTTGGAACTCGCTTCCAATAGTCCACCAGAATAGTGGGCAGTTCATACCGGTTGATGATGTAGTAGGCCACATCTTCAGAAACACCGAGCATCTTTCCCATATCCTGAGCGGAGTAGGATTCCTGACGGAGCTTTTCGCCCGGCGGCTCCCCGGTGACCTTGCGGTATTTTACCTGTCCGGCGTACCAGTGCTCGAAGCTTTCGATGACCACGCGCATTTTGCCGGAGACGAGGACGGTATCGAAGTATTCCTTATGGACCAGCCAGTAGGATTCCACTTTCTTCAGCCCCAGGAGCCGCCCCATTTCCCGGACGGACATGGTCTTTTTCTGTTTCGTTTCCATGTGTCGTCTTCCTTTCTTTATGTAAGATTTCAGCCAGGCTTTTTCAGCCTGGCTGAATCATAGCGGCTCTCCGCTGAAACTTTTAGGATGTCGATTCGGTAAATGTCTTGGAATGACATCCTTGACAGGCGATGCATACCGGATCACTGTTTGTCCAGCCAGTCGTCGAAGCTTTTTCTGGAGATCCTGTATCCGGTCCGCCCGAGCTTAAAGTAGCGGAACTGATTCGTTTTCAGCAGGTCATAGACCGTTGTCCTGCCGCACATCAATATGTTCTGAAGGTCTTCTACGGTATAGCAGCGCTTCTCCGGGGCAATCGGAACCGCGCCTTCCGGGAAGTCAGATACTTCCGGAACATCGTATAATTCACATGCTTCCATCATGGTTTTATATCCTCGCTTTCCTTACGGTGCTTCCACGCACTCCGGGATCTCCATGCCAAATTCAATCAGCATGGCAGCCTCTACAGCTTTCATCTGCTCCTTGTTGATCTTTCCAAGGTACCTGCGGATCCGCTGTTTATCGATCGGCTTAGGTTGTTCTATGACAGCCATAGATGTGGCATTAAGCCCCCGGACGTTTTCCAATAATACATGCGTCGGAAGGTCCAGCCTTTTCAGCTGCGTTGTGACCGGCGCAACAACCATGGTGGGACTGAAGAAGTTTCCGATGTCGTTTTGCAGGACCAGCCCGGGCCTGACGCCGCCCTGTTCAGACCCGACGACCGGGTCAAAATCGACAAGATAGATATCTCCGCGCCGGTAGATCCAGTTCTTCACAGAAGAAGGATCCCTGCGGGGCTTTTCGGCCTCATTGATCATCGTCATGTGCTTGTCCTCCTCAATATTTGATCGGCAGCGCCGTCTTGATACTGGCACCGTTATAGATACGGACGACCTGTGCCAGATACTTTTTATAACCGCCCAGGGCATCGCCCATGGCCCGGCCGTCACGGTAAATGGTCAGCGGGTCCTTCTTGCGGCACTGGCGTATCAGGCGTTTGCGGTCATATTCCTCCCAGTAGAGATCTACGAAAGCACACATGGCCGTAACGGTTTCGGAACGGAGTGCATCAGGATCGCCGTCCCAGGCTTCCAGGAGAATGCTGAGGGCTTCCTTATATTTTTCCGGGCCGAGACGGGAGAATTCTTTAAAGGCCGTGGCCACGCAGGCAAGGCGGTTCCGTCCGCGCTTCTGGCTCATATCAAGAACCGCGCCGGTTTCCTCTGTTACTGCAATAAACTTGAGGACAACCTGGTCTTCACCAAAGGCCTTTGCCCGCAGCTCCGGACCGGCGCCTAAGTCTCTGGAAAAACCGGTCTGCTGTGCAAAGAGCAGTGCCTCCTCCTTCTCAGTCATCCCGAAGTAAACCTTGCAGAGGATCGGAAGCGGCTTGCCGCCGTTCCGGTGGACCCTGGCGGCGATGGTGTGCTGGCCGTCAAAGACGAAATAGCGGCCATCACGGTAGCTGACTTTCGGCTCGTTGGCAATGCGTTCATCAAAGTTAAGGGAGATCTTCGTGATCTGGTCGGGCTCCTGCCTGCGCTGGTAAGTATTGCGGGGGACCTCCAGCTGGTCGCTGTCGATCATCATTTCCTTATAGGGCTTTACGTAAGTTGGTACTGCGTTCTCTTTCATCATGTTTTCCATCACTTATTTATCCTCCTTGATGTGATTCAGGTATTCTATGCCTTTGGCCGCCAGTGCCCGGACCTGCGTCCGGCATTCCTCCAGCGAAGCGTTCGGCTGGTTTACGGTTAAGCAGAAGTCCCAGCGGAAGATCATTCCTTCCAGGGCGTCCGCAAGTTCCGCGATAATGGTCTCGACCGGGGTATCCCGGTTCTTACGGTCCGGACTGCTGGCCATGCTTTCCGAAATGGCGAGAGCGGAGGTGGGCCGGTCGCTTGTGGAGTAGCCTTCTGCAGTCCAGAGTGAAGTGGGCTCTTCAGCGTGAAAATCTTCAGATGTGGTTTCAACTGCAGTTTCGATGTCCTCTGGTTGTGCTGACGACTCGGTTGATTCCGGCCTCTTCTTTTTCGGAGAAGGCCGTGTTTTTCGAAGATCTTCCACCATTTGCGGTCTGTCTTCCGGTGAGGCACGGGCAATGGCGGTAATGGCGCTTACCGGAGATTTCAGCTTTCCTGACAGGATTTCCTGCTTTATTCCAGGCTGTGATTCATCTGCAGCTTCGATACCTTGCGCATATATCTCAGCTCTCTGGACATAGTTTTTACTGGTATTCGTTTCTTCGGCAATTCTCTGACTTGTTTTCCCGGCAGACCGTGAGTCCCCATTTTGAGGACTTACGGTAAATCGTCCGTTCTCGTCACGGGACAGAGGGCTTCCGGCTTCACGACCATGCTGGCATTTTTCCGCCTCATACTGTTTTCCAATCAGATACCGTCGTTGTTCCGGCGTCAGATTTCGTCGCCCAAGCTGGTTCTTACAGATCCAGGAGATTGCCTCGTACCGGTCAGCGAATTCCTTCTCGTGTGTCGTAAAGCTGATCTCCGGATGGGCTTGTATGATTTTGTACCGGTTATGGCCGTCCACGATCACGCCGTTCCAGACGATGAGGGGACTTAAGACAGTGCCTTCTGCCAGGATATTGGCTTCCAGCTGTTCAAATTCCTCTGGTGTCAGCGGCGGAATCTTTTCGGCAAACTCAGGATCGATCTTCAGATCTAACAAATCCATCGTATGTGTTCCTCCTTTATGCTTGATCGGTTCCCTTTGAACCTATGTAAAGCGGACCGGTAAGCTTAGCCTGACGGCCCGCTGTAATCTCTGTATTATGGTGTTCCCGTATTTGTCCCAGACACCCCCGGATGGCAGGACGGATATGTCCCGCCGGGAAGTCATTCAGGTGCCTGTCTGCTGCACAGGTGCTCATCGGGCGTTACCCCGCCCCGCCTTCTTTGTGGCCGGGCCGCGAATTACGGAAGTCTCATTGTCTGTGTGACAGATCTTAGCTGTACAGGGAAGACAGTTCCCTGCTTACAGGCCGGCTTCACGCTCGGACCTTCCGGCCGTCATGGCGTTTGCCGCTGATGTGGCTCCTTATCACACGTTCGTACCTGAATGAATGTGCACTATTCAGTTGTCATGGTGCATCCCCTTCCGGGGTCGTAACGGCACCGCCGTTACGATTATCAGTTTAGACGTGAAATGGACATTTGAAATTGATCCCGTGGCGCACGTTCAGGTGACCTCGTGGCGCACATTGCCCGATTTCAGGCGGAAAACTCACAGTTCATTGATGATCGCCGTGAGTTCCGTAAGCGCCGAGAGCATCCGCACCCTGGCGTCGGAGGAGATGACAGGCGTCCCTTTCAGGAGATAGTCCGTACTCACATCCAGAAGCTGTGAAATATCGATTAGAAGGTCGATGGAGCAGGCCTTGGCTCCCTTTTCCAGACGGTTTACATGCAGCCGGTCCACGCCGAGCATCTCGGCCAGTCGTTCCTGTGTGAGGCCTTTTTTGTTTCTGGCTTCCTTCATTCGTTTTCCAAATTCCTTCGGGTCAAAATACATCCCTGGTCCTTTCCGCCTGTTGCGGTGAGCGGAGGATGCATAGACAGGATGCGGACCGGCCCATAGCGCCTGAAAACGGGTGCATTAAAGAAGGGGTACCGATGCCGGTTCTATCGGGATCTCCGATAAAATCCTGCATATGTATCCACAGCCCTTAATGCATGTCAGGCTTTCGATATTTTGTTGGTTCGGTGGAATCGGGCGATGTGCCTTTGTTTCCCTGAACTGTTGAGACCAGTCTATTCCGGGAAAGGGATTTTAAGAATGAACGGAGCATGGCCCATTTAGGCAAAAAATGGGCGTATCAGCGGCGTGTCCGGGAAGGGATGGATGCAGGAATCCGCATGAGATAAGGTTTTAGAGGGGGTTCATGATTCATGGCACCCTTAATGCAGATTTTGTTATAGAAATGAGCATAAAAAACAGCCCTTCACTGTGTGTGAAAGGCTGGTATATTCTCAGACGTGAAGGTCTGAATTAACCCTTTATTATAATCCTGATAGTTTATCGAAATCACAGACCATCCATACAAACCCGCCCGGCAGAATCCGTATGTTTTTCTTGGAAACCGGGGCATCATCCGTTGCACTGCAGAAATCCCCGGGCTCTTCAATGCATATCTGTTTCTCGTTTTCAGAAAAGTTGAACAATGCGATCAGCTTTTCTCCCTGATAAAAGCGGCCGATCCCCAGGACACCGTTATCACGGGTTTCTACAAGCCAGACATCCGCATTTCTGTTAAAGGCACGATGTGCTGACCGTATTGTTTCAAGATCTCGAAGTCCCTTAAAAATCTGATTTTCCGGAGTGCCTTTTTCGTTTCGGCTTTTCGCTGAAGACCAGTCCATATTCCCGCGATGCAGCCATCTGCTGTCAGGAGCTTTAAAAGGATCTTTGTGATAACTGTAATCATTCTCCCGAGCGATCTCGTCGCCGCTGTACAGGACCGGGATACCGCTGAGTGTCAGAATGTAAGCATGCAGCATCAGGTCAAGGCGTACCGCCCAGTCCAGTTTATCCTGATCCTTTTCATACCTTGCTGCTTCAATTCCGCAAAGGGATGCAGTTGTGCCGCAGAGCCTGGCATCCATAAGCTGCGGATCGTCATTATAAAGCTCGCCCCTTGCGGGACTTCCAGCCCATTTCCCCGTCAGATAGTCGTTCAGGAACTTTTTATGAGCTGCTTCTTCGAAGCCAAACTGACGAAGGAAATCATAATCAAGTCCCCACCCGATATCGTCATGACAGCGGAGATAATTCAGGAAGGTGTATTCTTTCGGAAGGGAGAATACCTGTGACAGCTGGTGCCTCAACAAGCGGACATCTTTTGGTGCCACCGTATGCCAGGTGCTTGCCATCGTCGTGACATTGTATAAAAGATGGCATTCCGGCTTCTCGACGGTTCCGAAATAGGGTGTCACCCTGGCAGGCTCCATGACGACTTCTCCTAAAAGAACGGTTCCGGGGCAGACGATCTCACAGGAAAGACGCAGCAGTCTTACCAGCGTGTGCACCTGGGGGAGATTCCGGCAGTTTGTCCCGGGTTCTTTTCAGATATAAGGCACGGCATCAAGGCGGATGATGTCTACGCCATGATTGCAGAGAAAGAGCATGTTCGACGTCATATCCGTTAGGACAGACGGATTCGCGTAATTCAGATCCCATTGGAAAGGATAAAAGGTAGTCATGACGACTTTCCCGCCCTCTTCACACCAGGAAAAGTTCCCCGGTGCGGTGGTCGGGAAAACTTGTGGGACCGTTTTTTCATATTCGTTCGGGATGCTCCAGTCATCATAAAAGAAATACTAGCCCTGTGCTTTCGAATCGCCTGCTTTGGCCAGTTTTGCCCATTCATGCTCTTCACTGGTGTGGTTCATGACAAAATCCAGGCATACTGCTATCCCGCGCTTGTGGCATTCTGAAGCCAGCCCATTTAAATCGTCCATACCGCCAAGATCCGGCCGGACTTTACTAAAATCCGAGACCGCATAACCGCCATCGCTTCTCCCTTCCGGTGTATCAAGAATCGGCATCAGGTGCAGATAATTCACACCGCATTCCGCGATATAATCCAGTTTTTCCCGGACACCGGACAGGGTCCCTGCAAAGGCATCCGCATACATCAGCATCTCCAGCATATCTGTGTCCGAATACCAGCCCGGAGTATCAAGCCGCGTCCTGTCAAGCCTGCGGAGGTCGTCAGGACGCTCTTTCCAGCAGGAGAACAGCATCTGTGAAAAGGCAGTCCACGCCTCCTCGTTCCTGCCGTAAAGAGAGACAAACAGATTCTCCATTTCACAGCTTCTTTTATCAAAACGATCCTGGTATTCTTTCACTGTATTATCCATACTCATCCCGTCCTTGTATTGGCCGGCCCCTAAGGGGTGCCTTTATATCAGTTTTCCCTGAAAAGCAGGGGATAAAAGTCATGGAAGCAATGCTGCCAGACTTTCCATTCATGTCCGCCTTGATACAGGCGGCGATCATTTGTAATCGAATGTCTTTCCAGAAGCTCGTCATCGCTGAGGAAGTTGCGCAGGAAGATATCGGTATCCCCGATCGCCCGGAAATAAACCTTAAACCGATCTTTATAGCGCAGGAGCTTTTCCGGGACCAGATGCTCTGTAAAACCTGCCAGAGGATCCTGTACGAATCCGCTGAAAAGACCTACATACTGGAACAGTTCCGGATGCTCCAGCGTAATGATGGAGGTCTGGATGCTGCCCATGGAAAGGCCGGCCATAGCCCGATGTTCCGCGTCGCTGATGGTACGGTAACGAGACTCAATGAAGGGAATCACTTCCTCCGTCAGCATTTTCGGGAAGCCGTCAGCATATCTTAAACAGACACCGCCTTCTTCCTCAACGGTCATCATGCCATTGCACATCACGACGATCGAAGGGATGGCCTTTCCCGCCGCGATCAGGTTATCAGCAATGAAATTCATCCTGCCCTGTGATACCCAGGATGTCTCGTTCTCACCATGACCGTGCTGCAGGTAAAGTACCGGATAATGCTTGCCGGAAGTCATATAATCCGGCGGGAGATAAACATAGATTCTTTCAAGTTTCCCTGAAACCCTGCTGGACATGAACTCCATGTTCACGCTGCCGTGCGGACAATTCTGCAGTTCGATCACAGAGTCTTTTTCCGGAATCTCGATCATGTTCATTGGCCTGTTGGAACTGTAGGCAATGGGAAGGGTGGAGCACAGCACCTCATTTCCGTCTACAATCACAATAACACCGAGGAGGCCTGTTTCAGGTTCACAGATCCCCGTCCACAGGTCGTCTTCCCTTGTTAACGTCAGATTATGTGCTTCACTTCCAAGGACCTGCAGCTGGACAGAGCCTGCGTTCGGATAGTAAAGGCTGAAGCGGATGCGGCCATCCTCCAGTACCATATAGGAGGAAGGAATCCGTTGGTCGTCACTCATGTAAATCAGGGGTGTTGTGAGGAGCTGCCTCGGGATCATTTCCATTTTGCGAAAGGACAATGCACTTGCCTGATAATAATCATTTTCTCTCTTCATTTGCCGTCTCTCCTATCTTATTTCAGGACTTCTTCCAGTGGTACCATGGATGCCATTTCTTTCCCGCCTGCTTCATTCGGATGAAGACCGTCCATATGAAAGCCTTCTTTCAGAGCGCCGGAGATATCCGCAGCAAGCTTCTCAAAGTCAATTATTCCATCCGCAAGCTTTTGCCCGCGGATCCATTGGTTGATCTCATTTCTGAGCCTTTCCGAGAGAGGGAACCACTCCTCCCCGCAAAAGACATTTTCCGGCATGATCGTCCCAATCAGAATCCTGGCGCCATGCCGGTGTGCACAGGAGATTACATCTGCATACCGTTTGCAGAATTCTTCTGCTGTCGGGACCTGGTCCCTGCGTCCGTATTGGAATCCATGTGTGACGTCATTGATCCCCTCCAGCATCAGGACCGTATCAGGCTGCATTGTGCCAAACACATCCTGTTCAAAGCGGATACAACCGGCCTGTCCGAATACTGCGCTGTGGACACCGAGCTCCTGGGAGAAGGAAGCATCATGGCAAAGGCGGTTTCCTCCGATGCCTGCATTTGCCAGGACTGCTTTCCCGCTGTGTTCACTGAATAGTCTTTCCAGCAGGGCATCGCTGTAATAGGACATGTGGGTGATAGAATCCCCGAATACCGCTATCGTGCGAACATCTTCTTCCGTGAAAATGTCCAGCTGGCTGAATCCGCAGGTAACGGCCGGCTTGTGTACATCTTCTGCGAGCCAGGGAAAAATTTCCGTACAATCGACTGTAATGCCGCTGTTATTCCGGAAGACGGTCTGCCAGGAGCGGGCAGCCCATGTCTGACACAGCCCTGTTATTTCCCTTGCCTCGCAGAACCGGATTTCAACGCAAAGCGTTTCTCCGCTGTTTACGGGAAGCTCTGCCGGATCTGAAAATACACGCTCTCCCGGCTGAAGAGTGATTTTTCCATCGCCATCCAGTGTGACAGCGGTTTTTGCTCCTGTTGTTCGCAGTACTACCTGGTCCATGCTCATCGCCGACTTATTCAGGCTGTTGTCAAAGAGGAGGCGGACTCTGCTGCCCGATACAGGGGTCAGGATCGTCGTCTGCTGCGTTATGCCGGAGAGGTCACCGACCGGTTCACCGAAATCAATTGTCTGGTATCTCCAGGCAGGTTTCCAGCTCATCATCCCTGTTTCCTTTCCATCAGTTCCTGCTGAATGACAGGATATTTTTTATCCAGTGTATAGAAGCACATCAGGATAATGCCGAGGATTCCGCAGATCATGGGGATTCCCGTATATCCCAGGGAAATCGCACGGATCGTCTCTTCGGACTGAACAGCAGCGGCAGGATTGTAACCGCTGGCGTCGATGATCCAGCCGATCAGCACTACGGAAAAGCCGTTGGCGATTTTTGTGGCAAAAGTCGTACCGGCACTTCCCACACCGACAGGCCTGACGCCAAACTTCCAGTCGGAATAATCGATCGTATCCGCAACCATTCCGTAGAGTCCGGCGGCTGCGAAGCCTGCGCCGAAGCCCTTGATGCCGGAGGCGATAGTGATCATGGTTACATTGGTTCCCGAAAGAAGATGGAACAGGCACCCTGCAACCATGCAGGATATACCGATGAGCATGGTATTGCGTTTGCCGACCTTTTTCAGAAGGATAAAGGCTCCGCAGAGGGAAATGACCTGCGTAATGGAGATCGCGTTTGCGAACCGCGCATAGTAAGCGGTATCGCCAAGCGCTGCCTTCGCGTAATACATTCCCATGCCGCCGAGGATCGCCGTGGCGAACAGGCAGACAAAGATAAATACGATGGCGATCACCCAGTAGCGGTTTTTCAGAAGGCTCCCGAGTTCCTCTTTGACGGACAGCTTTTCTTCTGACGATTCCTGATTTTCATCGTTTCCGCAGCGTTCTTTGGTCAGCGCGAAGCAGATCAGGTGAAGGAGAAGACCCGCGAGGGCATAGACGAGGATCACGATCTGCCATGCCCGCTGGCCGCCGCCAAGTGCTTTTGTTGCAGCGTCCACCGTGCTCTGGACAGCCAGTGTGCCGATGACTGCGCCTGCCATGACAAAGACGCCCAGAATACCGCGTTCGTAAGGATTGTTCGTCATATTGCTCGTCATGGAGTTATAGGGGACATACAAAGCTGTCAGGCAGATGGCATTGCAGAGATTGTATGTGATAAACACATAGACATACTGGATCAGCGAGGAAGCTCCCGCCGGGACACAGACCAGCAGGATGCCGCTGATGGCATAAGGGATACAGGTGCGGAGCACCCAGACCCTGCCTTTGCCATGACGGGAGTGGGTCCTGTCCACGATCATTCCCATGACGATATCGGTCACGCCATCCAGAATACGGGAGACCAGGAGAATCGAGCCGATGATCTTTGCGTCCAGGAACATCACATCTGTGTAGAAGAACATGATGAAGGAGGCGATGATCGTGTTTACAAAAGCAGTTCCTACATTGCCAAGCATGTAGGCGGAGCGTTCAACAACGCCAAGGGAAGCATCAGGGGCATCGGATCTTGTCAGCAGTTTCATATCAGTTCTCCTCTCTGAATATATCGTTTAAAAAGTCGGTCACGGCAGTTTTATATGTGTCACGTTCCACGATGCTGAAGGCGTGGTCATAAGCCCCGAATATCTTTTTGCGGGAAAGGGGATTCTTTGAGGCTTCCGCGATAGCATAGGCGGATTTTACGGATACGGTCCGGTCGCCTTCACTGTGGATCACCAGCAGCGGAATGTCCGATTTTCTGACGGATTCGATCGGAGCTATCTGCTCCAGGGTCATTCCGTATTTTTCGGTAGCACGCTTTGCGGCATTCGTGAAGTATGGATTTTTAAAGCCAAAGGCAACCTCGAAAAAGCTATCGCCAATTTCAGACAGCCTTGCCGGACCGCAGTCCTCTATGGCTGCATCGATCAGGTCTGTACGGGAGATGGCGTTCATGACTGTCATGGCCCCCATCGATACGCCGAGGGTGATAATCCTGGTTTCGCTGCCGCATTTTTCCTTCGCCCATTTGACCAGGGCGACCAGATCATCGGCCTCTTTCATGCTGAAGGTCCCGTTCGGGGCTTTGCTTTCCCCGAAATGGCGCTGGTCGAACATAATCACGCTGTAACCCAGCTCCCTGAAGATCTCTGCTTGCGGGATCAGTACATAACGGTTCTGACCGTAGCCATGAGCCAGGATCGCAACGCCTTTTGCGTTCGGGACGGGGAAATAAGAAGCAGGAATGGCGATGCCGTCATTTTGAAGATTGAACTCTTCTTTCTCCCATTTCAGGAAGCCATCCTGGTCAAATCCGACATCCTTCATTGTCCTTTCCATAACGGTCTTTTTGGAAGGTCGGACCGGTCCGAAGGGTTTGTACAGCATATCTGCAAGGAGTTTTGCGGTGAGTTTCTGCATAAATACGGGAACGTTCATGATCTGGCCTCCATTTTAATTCTTTCCGGGTTGATGGCGATTCGGATGCCGCCGAGGGATACAGCTTTATTTTTCCATTCTTCTGCCGTAAGATCAGCCCTTTCCAGCCTTGTCAGGAGCTGATCATAATAGGACAACTTGTCAAGCGGGGCGGGACTGGTCTGATGGCTGGGATAGTTGCGGTTTATGATACCGTCATCAATCAGCTTTTGGATCCTGCGGATCGTATCGTGAAACTCTCCGGCGGAGGTCGCTTCCGGGAAGTGCAGGAGCATTCCTTCATCTCCGCAGGTGTCGCCGGAAAACAGCCAGCCGTTTTTCGTATCCAGGAGGGCGATGGATCCCTGTGTATGTCCGGGTGTTTCGATGATCTCCACCCTGCGGCCTCCCAGTTCAAAGTATCCGCATTCAGGGAGGTCGATCGTTTCCGGGACCGGATGTCCCAGCATTTTCTTAAGCTTAGGTCGCATAACAAGGACTGCTGCTTCGGCTTTGATACCTCCCCCGACAATTTCTCGGAACAGCTTTTCCAGATAAGCGCGCTGGGTATGAAGTTGATAGAGTTCCCTGTCTTTTTCATGCAGATAGGTTTTGCCGAACCGGTAATTAGCGGTCACATGGTCAAAATGTCCATGCGTGTTTACCACGATCAGCGGGAGAGTTGTAATTTCCTTCACGGCGCCTGCAATATCCGTAAAGCCGTAGGCTGTATCGATCAGGAGAGCCTTCTCTTCACCGACCAGCAGATAACAATAAACATTTTCTCCGAGGAACTTCTCCGTGAACTGCCATGTATCGGCAGCTAATTCTGTAATGACCGCTTTTTCCATCTTGACCTCCTGTAGGAACCGTGCTATGATGCATCGGAAAGAACATCTGTACTGTCCATAATATACTATGGATAGAACAGATGTGCAACCCTTATCATATCGGACTGAACAAAACAGGGGAAAATGTTCTATGGGATTGACAGAAAAACAGCGTGAAACCTTGAAACGAAACAACGAAGAGTCAAATTATGTGACCCGGGAAGCTGCACAGGACGCACTCTACCTTCTGATGAAAGAACAGGATTATGAAGAAATCCGGATTTCTGACATCATCCGCAAATCCGGGATTTCAAGGTCTGCATTTTATCGGAATTATAAGACCAAAGACGATGTGCTCCGGGATCACATAGGGGACTTGAACTCGCTTGTCCTGAAGACCTTAAGTACGGATGTCAGGAGCAACTGGCTCAGTTATATCCAGACCATCCGGAAGAACCGGGAAAAAATCGAACTTTTGATTCATGCGCACCGGGAGTGGTTTATCCTGGATGCTTTTAATGAGCTGGCGGATTATTCAAGCGGAACTGATTTTGCAACCGTTTTACCTCATGGATATATCTACAATATGATCATTTACTGGGTCAAATGCGGCATGCCGGGAACAGATGAGGAAGTAGTTGACCGGATTATGGAAGCATGCCGCATCAATGCCCAGATTATGCTCAGCGGGATTATTCCTTCGGAAAATTACGCAAAAACAATTTCTTCCCTGAAACAGTAAAATGACTGCAGGCATTTTGTGATCCTGCAGTCATCTGTAATGATAGCATTCTTAAGTCAGTTCGCCACTCTTATTCCATTCTCATCATATCCATCCACCAGGTTGGTCAGCGGTTGTGCCCCAGCTTCAACCAGAAGGCGGTTTACGACCGGCAGGGGTTGCAGATACCACTGGGTCAGGGCGTATTCATAGAGTTTCATATCCACCGACTTCAGCAGCTTCGACGGACTGATGCGGATATATCGTCTGCTGGTTTCTGGCGGCAGGTGCAGTGCGATACAGACAGCAACGATCTCCTGGATCGGGAACATGATATCCGCCTTGTTCCGCATGTTTTTAATCGTATGGTCCGAAAGGCCGGTGGCCTCGGCCAGAGCGCCGACGGTCACTTTCCGAGCATCCATCAGTTCTACGGTGTAGTCGTTGAAGTTCTTCTCAAACTTCGCCTCCTCTCGCATCTGCATTTCCATCTGTTTCCTGAGCTGCAGGCCGGCTTTCGTGGTGACGGCTTCCCCGTTCGCACCGACGTACTTTACCTGTTTCCGGCCTTTGCCCTGGCCGGTGGTCTTCAGCAGGACGCCGTTGACGAAGCGTTCAATGATGTTGCTGTACTCTTCCCGGAAGACAAGGCAGCACTCACCCATGTGCTCCCGGGCATAGGTCCGCAGGTGCGGCCGGTGGAACTGGTCGAAGAAGAGATATTTCCTGTCATTCCGGCAGTACACCCCGTTTTCCGGGACGTACAGATAGAGTCCGGTGTTCAGAACCTGGCGGAAATCCGCGTTCCGCAGATATTCCTTCAGGGC
This sequence comes from Lachnospiraceae bacterium, assembly GCA_017449745.1. GTDB lineage: Bacteria > Bacillota > Clostridia > Lachnospirales > Lachnospiraceae > CAG-791. Next base: position 9,630 of record JAFTFD010000001.1, on the reverse strand, counting down.
GTCCGCTTCGCTGATGGTATAGGTCTCGTGCTCGGACAGTGTAGAGAGATACGACGGCACCAGGTTTCCATTGGCAGTCCTGAGGATTCCTCTCACTTCATTGTATCCGAAATCCAGAAGCCGGGACCTGGCCATGGTCTTGGTGGTACCGTAAAACTCGGCCATGTCATCCACTAGGCGCTGCATATTGGTGAGGTTACGGAGACCCCCGTAATAGGCCAGAAGGCGCTCCGCATGGGCTTTGCCGGTACTCTCCGGAATCATCAGATACCGGGGGAATGTATTTGCCTGTATTTCCATCTGCTCCATAGGTGTCGTGCGATCCTGGGTTGAATTCTCCCGGTACCGCTTGCACATATAGGAGCAGTAATCATGGCCGTGTGTCTTTTGCAGCAGGAAGAAGTACATCCCGAGATAATAATGGGTCGCCTCATGGGCCAGTGTGGAGTTCTTCATGCTGCGGGAATCCCGTACTTCCATGTTCAGCACAATGGTTCCGGGATTGATATCTTGCCGGCGGACTTTCCCGGTCTTTTCATCCAGCACTTCTGCCGTACCGAAACCGAAGAAGTATTCACCGAGGGCACCGTTTTCCGGAAATGCGCCATAGTACAGAGAGAGATTCATTTCCCTGATCCATGTTTCCGGATCCACAGGGACATCCACTGCGAAGGTCCCCGGAAGGTAGCGGATGCGGATATAACGGCTGAGCTGTTCATAATCTTGCGCACCCATGACAGGAAGAAGATATCTGTCAACGGGCAGGGCGTTAGGATATAAAGAACGGACACAACGCTTTTCATCCAATACAGCGCCTTTGAAATGGCATTCCAGATGGCAGGGACGCAGATCAAAGGAGTAACGCAGACGCAGCTGCAGATTCAGTTTATAGCTGTTGCGGAAAGCGGCAGAGATCCGGCGGGTTTCCTCAAGCCGTATCTTTGCTTCCACTGCGATGTCGACCAGGAAATCCTCGACCGGCTGTCCAAAAACGGATTCCGGCCGTATGATCCGCAGTTCATTGACCCAGATGCGGTCAACGGACCACTCATCTGAGGTTGTCTTAAATTCCTCCGGATTCTCTCCGATATATGTTTTCAGGTCATCTTCAAAGCTTCGATGGTACACTTTCGTGATTACATCGATAACAGTATAGGGACGGAAGGATTCATCCAGCCTGGTCCGGTAGAGTTCTTCCCTTTCCTGTTCCGTCAGGTCCTTTTTCGGAACAAAGGCATGGGGGCTTTGTGTGATGGCAGCTTCTTTCACCTCATAATGCTCCTTCCTGCGGCAGGTGAGCGCCGCATTTCATCGCGGTGGTCTTTCTTCATTGGTGGGATTCGGATACTTGAAATATAACACAGCAATACGCGAATGTAAAGACGAAATATGTCTTTACATTCGCGTATTTATGTGATAGGATACGATCAAAGGATTATCCTCATGAGGAAAGGAAGGTGTAAACCTATGCCGCGGCGAAGTATAGATCGTTCCACTTCCGGAACAGGAACCGTAATTGACATGAAGACAGGAAAGCCGGTAGAAAAGCCCACGCTTCCCATCGTCTGTGAGAGAGTACGCTTCTACAGGGAACGGATGGGAATCGAGCAGAAGGAACTGGCAAGGATGATCGGCGTAACCGGCAATGCAGTCTCTAACTGGGAGAACGGCAGGGGACGCCCCGACCTGAACCTGATCCCGGCTCTTTGTGAAGCGCTGCACATCACGATGTACGAATTATTTGATGTGGAGGATCCGACGGAGCAGCTGACCGCCGGAGAACAGATGCATATCGAACAGTATCGGGAACTGACGCCGGGGCATAAGACGGCTGTGGACCAGCTCATGGATACGCTGGTGAAAGTACAGATCGCGGAAAATGCCCCGCTCATCAGGAGACTCACTTATTATTCCCGGTCCCTGGCCGCCGGCTTCGGCGATCCGACCGAGTTTGAAGATGAGGGCGAGCCCATCTGGCTGTACGCCTCCAGGGAAGTGGATCGCGCCGACTGCGTATTTACCGTCAACGGCAACAGTATGGAACCAAAGTTCCATAACGGCGACATGGTCCTGGTGTCCCGCATCCCGGATGCCCCGGATCTGCAGCCCGGCGAGATCGGGGCCTTTATTACCGGCAACGAGACCTATATCAAGGTCTATCAGGAGGACGGCCTGCATTCCCTGAATCCGGAGTACAAACCGATGCACTTTAATGATGCTGACCGTGTCTACCTGATCGGCCGCGTCATGGGTATCCTTGATCCGGAGCAGGTCGCTTCGGAAGCTGATGTGAATAAGTACCAGATGCTGCATCCGGAAGATCACTGATTTTCCGGATCCCTTCTGGTCTTCGTAAGACAAGGAAGGGAGGCAGGACAGATGGAAAATTTCCCCCAGCGGACGAAACCAAAAAATAATCTACGTTATAGATAATACAGAAAAGTAAGGGATAGAAAAGGTTTTTGAATTACGTTGATGCTTTAGGAAATAGACGATATTCTTCTGATCGACGTTATATTACGTCGATTTTTCACAGGAGGTATATCATCTATGAGCAACGTAATACGTATGCCGGGGAAGCCCCCCATTGAACTCCGGAAGGGCTGCATCTTCCGAAACCGGTCGGTACAGGTCATGGGAGAAAGCGGGGAGCTGGAGAATCGTCCATGCATCGTCCTCTATGAAGCAGCCACAGACATCCCCATCTGCTACACTGGCCTGGAGCGGTATCTCTGCCACCTGAGCAAAAGCCAGCTTCTGGACGGGAAGACCCTCGCGGCAAGAGCCTATGCAGTCTGCCATTTTCTCAACTATCTCCTTTGGGAGACAGACATCCGATCAGTGCACGAATGCACGCTGGAAACAATCAGGGGCTTTCTGAAGTCATCAAGGCATAAACAGGACGGGTATGATTACAACAAGGACACGTGGTTCCGCTACAGAGACTACCTGACTGACTTCCTGGTGCTGTACTACGAATGCAACCAGGACACTCTCCCCTTCCGATACTCCGGCAACGAGCTGAGAACGGCGGTTGTCGTAAGGGATGAGGAAAGGCACAGGAAGGTGACCATGGTTTATCAGGCCTCCCTGCACCTGAAAGCTCCAAGAACCACGCATAAGAAAAACCGGATACTGGTGGACGGCTACCTGGATCTGCTTCTGTACGAAGCGAAAAAATACGAACCGGATATTGCGCTGGGGATTGCCCTGGGAGCCTATGCAGGACTCCGGGAAGGCGAAGTCGTAAATATAAGCTTTGGCGCTGTCCGGACAATCCGGCGGGGATTCGGCATCGTTTCCGGAGTTGAAATCGATCTCACGGCAGAGGCTCCTTTCTTTGCTGGCTGGAAAGGAAAGACCGATCCCGGAAGCATTAAAAAGTACAGGACACAGAGGGTTTACAACGACTTTGTTGCGGCTGTCACTGCTCTTTTGGACGAACATACTGCTTCCATGGCAGCGAGGGGATTCTCCACAGAAAAAGATGCCCCGGTGTTTGTAAACAGGCAGGGGCACCCCATGACGGTCCAGACTTACTCGGACAGGGTCAAATCCCTCTTTTATCAGCGGTTCCTGCCTTTGCTCCGGAGCACCTGTGAACAGCAGGGAACCTACGCAGACCATGCGGCGTTTATTGACGCCTACGAGGCAGAGTACCCAGGCGCTCATATGTTCCGCCACTGGTTCACGATGTACCTTCTCACAAAAGCAGGGCTGACCAGCGGTGAGATCATGAAATGGCGCGGAGACTCCAGCCAGGAGTCCATGAACGAATACATCCATGAAAACGCGGACATGATCCGCTTGTTCAGGGAAACCTCCTATTCTTTCCAGGAACAGATCCTGGAGGCAGCAGCAAAGGAGGTGCCCTGATGGGGAAAAAGCCATCTGTGTACATGACTGTTAACGCAGCCGCAAGATTCCTCGGCGTCCATCCCAGTGTCATTCTATATCACATTGACTCCGGGAGAATAAAAACCTCCGGCGGCAAGCTAGAACGGGAAACTGTTCAGGGAATCCAAGCCATGCAGAATCAGTACATCAGTCTGCAGGAATACCTTTCCTGGCATGACAGCGGCCTGTTTGATTCCAAGTTTGTCAGACACAGGGAGAAATTCATAGATTTCCTCGAGGAGAACAGTTACTTTGGCCTCGAAACCATAGAAGCAGATACAATCTTTCTCATCCCATCAGACAGGACAGGATTCTTTATAGCGAAGGAAGACATCCCTTTCCTTGACTACAAAAGCCAATCATTTTTCGATGATTTCGGGGTAAGCGAATACGAGAAAACATCGAGGATACTGTCTGAGGCACCAGGTCATTCCAACACAAAGAGATACGTGCAGGAATACCTGGATTTCATTAGTGATGAAGGGAACATATATACCCCGTCCCTGACGGACTTTGTGCGCATTATCTTTGAGCTTCCGGATATCTTGTCTGTCGAGGATGACGATATCATTGATGCCATAGGATCTGCCAGCACAAGAAAAGCGAAGGAGCTGCTCACAGGCTTCTTCTCATACGTTTCCAGCCACGGAGATGTTGCATTCCACCACGTAGAATTCAAAAGGGCTGAAGCTGCTCCTGTTGCCGCATATCCTTATAAGGATTTCGTCATGCTTGCAAAAGCCCTGTTTAACGAAGCGTATGATAAAACCCACGGTTTGACCGTCCGTGCCCTGGAAAACAGTAATTACGCAGAGATGTGGATGTTCCTGGCCTGTCATTATGTATGCGGGTGGCGTGCCTCGGACATCTGCTCCAGGTGGGTTTATCCCAACCTGAAGGATAACAATAATGCGTTTGGCATAAACACGGATACCCTGAAGGAAGACATGCTGGCCGGAAGGATTGCGGACAGTGTTTATGAAAGTGTCTCCCTTTACGTGATCCGGCGGATTGAGATGTCGTATAACGTCCCGCAGAAAACCGGCCAGGGAAAACTGAGGTCAGAGATCCTGCCGGAATTACGTATCTTCTTTGGAAAGCTGACCCTGATTGCAGAATACCACCACCTCCGCACTGGCGAAGGATATATGAAAGCATACCGCGCGTCACGTTACCGGAACTGGGTCACATGCAGGGAGTTTTTTGGGGAGGATGTCTATGCAGTCACAGGCAGGCATGCCATTTCCTCGCGGAGGCTCAACAAATCCTACCTGCAGGGGATGGAACAGGCGGCACGGGATAATGGGAACACCACGCTGGTCTCCCATGTCATTGCCTCATACGCCCGGAGCCATACGGACATTGACACGACTGTTGCCTACCTGAAGGATCATGGCCTTACCGGTGAAAGCGCCGGCGTCATCCTTTTCATGATGATGCAGCGCGGGGTCTTTGGCGTGTCCCTGTACCATACGCTCCTGGCGGCGTTCCCGGATGCTTTTGGACGGCTTTCCGCAAAAGAGCAGACACTGCTGATGGAGAAGGTTCCCCTGTCGGCGTATGAACTCGAAACCGCCGGAAGCGCATTCGCCGCAGCTGAAGATATGGCCGCTGAGTTGGCACAGGGCAAAACAGATATGCCAACAATGGTGTTAAAGGCCATGCTGGCCGTTGGACAGGGGCATGGCAAAGCGAAAGACGAGGGTATTTACTGCATGCGGAAAGCCCTGGGCTTATACTGTGACCATCCCCTGTTTGAGTCCTGCCTTGCAAACATCTGCCCTCATTACGTGTTCACAAGCGAGGGCGTGCCGGCGCTCATACGGGTTATCCGGGACTATGCCGCAAAAGCCCGCACCACAGGAAACCTGAAGTATAAAGCCGCTTTACAGAAGTGTATTATACCGGCATTCCAGGGAATCATTAACGAAGTGATCCGGGAAATGTCCGGTGCGGAGCAGGCAGCCACGAGAATAATGATCGAGGAGGCCCTGCATGAATAACACGCTGAGAAAAATAGAGACGGACGAGATTGTAGTCTACAAAAGCCACACTTACAGCGATGATACGTTGAAAAAATGCCGCCAACTCCATAACGGGCTTGTGGAAGCAGGAAAACTGGAGGGGGAATTCGGCAGCGATAAATGGATGGGATACTCCGGAATCAGACACTTTGGAATGGATTTTTCAATTGACCCTGAGTCCTATAAAGAGCATGTCGGCAAAGAATTCGGCATCAGCCTGGAGACCATGAAAAACATGCTCCGGTGCTACGCTATCTATTGCAACGGCGTATACGTATATCAGACGATATCCAGGGACAAGCTTAAAGTTATCCGGCTTTTTCTTGAAGAGTTCCCTGGAAAGAATTTCAGGCTGCCTGAGTACGGCATCATTGCCATTGAAGATTTCCTCGCGTTCATCGGCACGCCCGACGCACAGATACAGGGTATCCTGAACCGTATTGCAAGGATCAGGGAGGACAAGCCGGGGCAAAGGCATCTGTCACCGGTCATCAACTATCTTGTGGTTGAAAACGAGATCAACTCACTTTTCCGGTCTGACCCAGACGAAGAAACATTCCGCAAATGGTTTCCGATTTATTTCTGGGTAAATATAACTTTTATACTGCCTCTGCGTGCAACGGAGATGCTGGTAACCCCCAGGGAATGTCTCCGGCGCACAGAAGACGGGAAGGTTTTCCTTACGATACGCAGGACGCGCCTGAAAAAAGGAAACCGGACTGTGTACTACGATGTGGACAGGGACTACAAAGAATTCTCATACGAAATCCCCGATGCGGCAGTTGCAGCCACTATAGAAAAATACCTGTCCCTCACATCCGGGCAGGAACGGCGCTTTCTCTTTGAATACAATGAGCTGATGATCAACGGCATGCTTTCCCTGCAGGCCTTCAACCATCTGCTGTCAGAATTCATGGAAGAACGGGTAATTGACAACCCTCGTTATGACTTTGCAAAGTTCGCCTCCGGAATACAGGCGTTTAAGAAAATCACCGCCGGCGACAGCAGGCCGATTGCGATGGCAAACCTCTACTTCCAGAACACCGGTGAGGACATCTGCCGCCAACTGGCAGACCATGTCCACATCGACACAAGCTCCGGCTATTATACAAATATTTCCGAAACGATCTGGGCGTCCTCTGTGATCCGGATGCAGAAAAAGATGGAATACGAAAGCAGGTACGCATCGGACATGTACAGGAATGGGCAAATGGCGGCTATTAGCAGCCATTCCCAGTGCCTGTCACCCCTGCGGCAGGCAGATGAGGAAAATCTCGATGACTGCATCTTGGAAGGGCACCTTGCTGACTGTATGGGATGCCGCTATTACCTGCCATCCAGTGCGGAGCTGGAGAGTTTCCTGAAAACCCAGAAGAAACGGGCGGATGACGGGGCAAAAAGAGTGATCGAGTTTATGAACAGCACCATGAAAGCGAAAAAGCAGGAAGTATCCATGGAAGAGATGTTCCTGGCAGTCCAGACCGATGCCAGCCGGTACCGTATGGGCTGTGATCTTAGCGCAAAGGAGAAATACGGCGAATGGCAAGAACACAAAAGTTCCCGGAAGACCTGCTTTTAGAAGCGGTCATCAAGTTTTCGGAGATAGAAAAGGGAAAAATAAAAGCAACAGAGCTGGCTTCATGGGCAAGGTCCAATGTCACCGGGCTGGAAGAAGTCCATGATTACCATTTCATGCGGCCTGTCAGGGAAAAAGATGCCAGGACAGGAGAAATATCGGTTACCAAAAAGCCTTGCACTGCCCGCATGGAGGAAATCAACCGGGCGCGGAGCCTTACAGAAACCGTCAACAGGAATGTACTGCTCCGGGCGGCATCTATTGATACGTTCATGGATCAGCCCGATTATATACAGCGCAGGCAGATCACTGAAACCAGGGAAACAGTAGACCGAATCCTCTCTAAAAATGCAGGAATCAGCCGGGAAAACGAGGCGCTCCAGGCTGAAAACAACCGTCTGAAAGCCGTATTATCCTCTCTTGCGGATAAGGTTGATGCCCTGGAAAAAGAACAGGATCTGCTTAACCGGAAGGTCCACTTTCTGATGAAAACCTCTGACGAGGCCGCCTGCAGAGAAATGCTGGGAAAAATGGGGATTACGGATGGGGAAGTTGACCTGAATGTATATGCTAAAAGCCTGACTCTTGGTATAAAGGAAGTTGTAGATATCACCAGGTTGGTCACCAGGCATATGGCATCCTGTGAAAATATTTCCGAAGAAGGTTTAACCGGCCAGAATACAGGATCATTAGCGGATGATGTCATGGCCGGACTGCATTTCGGGGAGAATTCAGATGAACAGCCGGCAGAGTAAGCGGGATAAATGCCTGGCAGCCGAATTTCCAGAGATAGCTGCCCAGTGGCATCCCACAAAAAATGGCGAACTGTCTCCGCATGGCATAGGAAGCATCTCTTCCGCTAAAGTATGGTGGACCTGTGAAGAAGGCCATGAATGGCAGGCTCAAGTGCGCCATCGCGCCATAGATGGTAATGGATGTCCTTATTGCTCCGGAAGATATCCGGTCAAAGGCATCAATGACCTGGAAACAATCTACCCAGAACTCGCTAAAGAATGGAATCCGGATAAAAATGGTGGGATACACCCATGGGATGTCACGGCTTACAGCAGCAGGAAAATATGGTGGCGCTGTGAAAAGGGACATGAATGGCAAACGGCCGTTTGCCACAGGGCAAAGAACCACTCTGGCTGTCCCTATTGTTCGGGGCGTTACCCTGTCAAGGGCGAAAACGATCTGGAAACACTATATCCCGGTCTCGTCAAAGAATGGGACTATGAAAAGAACGGGAGCCTCAGGCCGAGTGACTGCAAACCAGGCAGTAACAGGAAAGTCTGGTGGAAATGCAAGAAAGGACACGGCTGGCAAACGTTGGTATATCACAGAACACTCCGGGGAACTGGCTGCCCTTATTGTGCAGGAAATCTCGTGCTTCCAGGAGAAAACGATCTTCTAACCTTGTTTCCCGAAATCGCTGCAGAATTCGATGGAAATAAAAACGAGGAACTGAATCCATCCGAAATGTGCGGAAAATCCGGGAAAAAGGTTTGGTGGAGATGTGAAAAGGGGCATAGCTGGCAGGCTTCTGTAATCAGCCGTACAAATCTAAATGCCGGCTGCCCATTTTGTGCAGGCAAACTACCTGTACCTGGTGAAAACGATCTTGGAACACTGCGTCCTGACCTGGCTGTCGAATGGCATCCGGACAGAAATAAGAGCTTTACACCGTCCGATTGTACAATTTCATCCGGAAGAAAAGTCTGGTGGCGTTGTAAGGAAGGCCATGAATGGCAGTCTGTCGTAAGCGCCAGAACAGGAAAAGATAATTGCGGATGTCCCTACTGCTCCGGCAGATATGCCATTTCAGGAGTAAATGATCTTGAAACAGTCAATCCCGAGCTTGCTGCGGAGTGGCATCCCACGAAAAACAAGATGGTGCATCCGTCAAATGTTCTGCCAAACTCAAACAAGAAGGCATGGTGGCAGTGTTCCATATGTGGGTATGAATGGCGGTCTCAAGTTTGCGGAAGATCAGCCAGAGGCAGTGGATGTCCCCGCTGCACAGGGAGGGTCAAATGAGTATGCCAGATGAAAAATCGACGATATACAGCGAAAAAAATTTTTTGGTTCCGAAAACGTATATCTGCATCGATTTAAAATCGTATTACGCCTCGG